>PNIU01000114.1 GCA_002878035.1 Sulfurihydrogenibium sp. | reverse complement strand
GCCTTTAGTGAAAAAGAATTAACAGAAGAGTTTTACAAAGAGATACAAAACTGGTATGCATGGGCTTTAAAACATGCAAAATTTCCATCTGGCATGCCTGAAGAAAACCTTTTAAGACTACTTACAAGAATGATTTTTGTATGGTTTTTAAAAGAGATGAAACTAATACCAGAAGAAATATTTGACGAAAAAAAACTGCAAGAAATAGTCAAAGACTTTGGTAATTCAGATAACTACTATAACGCCATACTTCAAAACCTATTTTTTGCCACTTTAAACAGACCTATAGAAGAGAGACAGTTTGCAACTCAAGGTAGTTTTTTAGAAAACAGAAAACACTTTGGAGTAAAAAACTTATACAGATACGAAGACAAACTAAAGATAACCAAAGAAGAGTTTATAAAACTATTTGAAGAAACACCTTTTGTAAACGGAGGACTGTTTGAATGTTTAGATAAAGATAATCTATACATAGACGGATTTTCAAGGAACGAAGAAAAAAGGGCAAAACTACCAGACTTTCTATTTTTCTCTGAAGAAAGAGAAGAAGACTTATCACATTTTTATGGAGATAAGAAAAAATCGAAAGAAAAAGTCAAAGGGCTTATAAACATACTGAAAGAGTATAACTTTACAGCAGACGAAAGCAGTCCAATAGACATAGAAGTATCCTTAGACCCAGAGCTATTAGGACACATATTCGAAAGCCTGCTTGCCACCATTAGCCCAGACACAGGAGAGACAGTAAGAAAAATAACAGGTTCATATTACACACCAAAAGAGATAGTAGACTTTATGGTAGAAGAATCAGTTTTAGAATACCTAAAAACAAACACAAACATAACAGAAGACAAACTAAGACAGATAGTATCCTACCAAGAAGAAGTAGAATTAAGCGACCAAGAGAAAGAAGAGATAGTAAGAGCCATAGACCAGATAAAGATAATAGACCCAGCGGTAGGTTCTGGAGCCTTTCCAATGGGAATACTGCATAAGTTAGTCTATATCCTATCTAAGATAGACAAAGATAACAAGATATGGAAGAAACTACAGACAGAGAAAGCAGAAGAAGAAGTAAAGATAATACTACAAGAAGAGAAAAAAGAAGTTAGAGAGGAGTTATTCAAAGAATTAAACGAAAGCTTTGATGAAAGTTTAAACTATCCAGACTATGCAAGGAAGTTATACCTAATCCAAAACTCCATATACGGAGTAGACATACAACCAATAGCAATACAGATAACCAAGTTAAGATTTTTCCTATCATTGATAATAGACCAGAAAGTAG
>PNIU01000113.1 GCA_002878035.1 Sulfurihydrogenibium sp. | reverse complement strand
CTTTTTAAGGAGCTTAAGTTGAAAAAATTCACAATCTTTACACTGTTTTTTGTATTACTTGTATCAAAAGTTTATGCAGATACATTGGTTGTGAATAAAAAAGAATTTTCTACCTACATACAGTACTCACAGTTTTTACTTGCTCAGGGTGAAACGGTGGTAGGTCCAATACAACTTCTTCCAGTTGCAAAAGTAGACTCTATACTTATAAAACCAACAAGCAAAGAAGTAAAAGTTTTAGGATACATGGTAGAACCAACAAAAGAAAACTGGGTTGAAAACCTTGTAGGTAAAACTGTATCCATAGAAGGAGAAGGAAGAGTAGTCAAAGGAACAGTTATATCTGTAAAAGATGGTTACATTACAGTTGATACAAAAAATGGTGTAGTTATAACTACTCTTCCAACTTTTCCAAATAGGTTATCGTCATCTCTAAAGTGGCAAGAACTTATGTCTCCTAAAATTACGCTAAAACTTTACTCAGACAAGCCAACTTCAATTGGAATAAACATGTTTTATCCAGTTTCTGGCTTTGAGTGGGACGTAGTTTACAATGCAGAAATACAAGGAAACAAGGTTATATTTAACGGCTTTTACGAGATAAAAAATCAAACAGCTTTAAGACTTATTGATGTTGCCCTTTTTATAAAGGATAACGAAAGAACTATAAAGCTTTACGATAAAACAATAGTAGAGCCTTATTCATCAAAAGTAGTAAATATTGACAGTTTGGTTTTGAACTACTCTAAAGAAATTAAAGTAGAATCTAAAAAATATCTACCAAACGGAAAAGTTACAGTCTATAAAAATAGCACATTTATTGGTTATGGTAGTTTAAACAACGGAGTTTTAAGACTTCCTTAATGGGAAAACTTTTTGTAGTTGCAACTCCCATAGGTAATCTAAAAGATATAACGTTAAGAGCTTTGGACGTTTTAAAGTCCGTAGATACGATAGCTGCCGAAGATACAAGACATATAAAAAAACTTCTAACTCATTACGGCATATCTGGAAAGAAGCTTATTAGCTACCACGAACACAACGAAGAAGAGATGGCAGAAAAAATCGTTCAGATTCTTGAGGAAAAAGATGTTGCCCTTGTATCAGATGCAGGGACACCTTGCATATCTGACCCCGGATACAGAGTTGTAAAAAAAGCAAGAGAAAAAGGTATACAAGTTATACCTATTCCCGGACCATTTGCTGCTGCAACTGCATTGTCAGCTTCTGGATTACCTTCCGATAAATTCCTCTTTGTCGGTTTTCTTCCAAACAAAGAGGTTGAAAAAGAAAAACAGCTAAGCCATTACGTAGATTTAGGCTACACCTTCATACTTTACGAAAGTCCTAAAAGAGTTGTAAAAACGATAAACTCTATCAAAAAAATAAATCAAGATGCAGATGTAGTAGTTGCAAAAGAGCTTACAAAGATACACGAAACGTTTATAATAGGAAAACCAAGCCAGATTTTAGAGTATTTTGAAAAAAACCCAGATATCTTAAAAGGAGAGTTTGTTATACTGGTTTATCCACGAAAATCTCAAGAGTTAGACATAGAAACAGTCTTACAAGAAGCTAAAAAGTTAAAAAAGGAAGGTAAAAAAACAAAGGAGATAGCAATACTTCTATCTCAAAAATACGGTATACCAAAAAATCTTATCTACGATAAAATAGTAGATTTAGATGTTTAACTTGTATATATCTTTTTTAAATATTAACTTAGGAGTCTTCTTTATTCTTATCCTTTTGCCTAAGATATATCTAATATGACCACTCTCTCTATTTAAAGCATCTATTATTAAGTCTTCATCTTTTAAAGCAGATATGTAAACGTCAGCTTGGCTTAAATCGGCTTTCGTGTCTACAACGCTTACAGTGATAAAGTTTTCCTTAGAAACTTCGTATTCCTGTGAGATTATATCGGATATTTCCTTTTTTAACATCGTATTAACTTTTTCCATTCTGTAGGATTTTTCTTTCATAGCCAAACCACCTTTAAAATATTTCTTTTGAAACGTCTATATAAAGTTCAGGAAAGTTTTCATACACAAAATTTAAAATGTTTTGTAAGACATTTTCAACATGTTTTTTATCGGGACCTACCGTTACCACAGCTACCGTTGCCATCTGCCACAAGTCTTGGTTATCAACTTCAGAAACTGAAACGTTAAACTTACTTCTTAACTTTTCTTTTAAGGACCTTACAACCATACGTTTTTCTTTTAAAGAGCCAGAGTCATGAATGTGAATCTTCATCACTAAACTTCCTATCATCATTCTTCACAACCTCAAACAGCTTTATAAAATCTTCCACGTTTAACTCTTCAGCCCTTAAAGTAGGATTTATACCTGCTTTTAAAAGTGTTTCTTCATCTAACTTTGTTCTAAGCATCTTCCTCCTGTTATTAAAAATGAAAGATAAAAAATTTTTGTATTTTTTTATTTCTGTCAAGTTGTATTTGTTGTTTGGAATAAGTTTTACAACTGCAGAAGTAACTTTTGGTGGTGGAGAAAAAAACCTTGCAGGAACACTCATAACATAATTTACATCAAAAAATGTCTGAATAAAGACCGATAAAAATGTGTAATCCTTTGTTTTTGGTTTTGCGGTAAGTTTTTCTGCAACTTCTTTCTGTATCATGAAAGTGCAAGAGTGTAAAATATCAAGATTGAATACACAGTTTACAATTATCAAAGATGCAACGTTGTAAGGTAGATTTCCTACCAATTTTATTTTACTATTTTGTAAAAAATCTCTCATATTTACTTTCAAGATATCTTGCTTCACAAGTTCAAAGTTTTTATACTCTTTAAATTTCTCTTCTAAAATAGGATAAAGTGTTTGGTCTATTTCTACAGCATAGAGTTTTTTTGGATTTCTACTTAAAATTTCCTGAGTCATAACACCGGTCCCAGGACCTATCTCAACCACAATATCATCTTCTTTTATATCTACTTCATCAACTATCTTTTTTACTACGTTTTCTGACAATAAAAAATGCTGTCCAAACTGTTTTTTGGCTTTAACCTTTTTCAATCTCTTTACACTTTTCCATAAGAATTTTTATAAACTCTTCTCTTACATCTTCCCTTTCTAAAGCAAAGTCAAGTATAGCTTCCAAATAGCCTATTTTGTTTCCTGTGTCGTGTCTTAAACCTTCTACATCTTTTGAGTATATAACTTCTTTGTTTCTAAGTAGTGCAAGTCCGTCTGTAAGTTGTAGTTCTCCACCTTTTCCTAAAGGTGTTTTTTTCAAAGCTTCAAAAATATCTGGTGTAAGAACATATCTACCTATTATAGCTGACGTTGAAGGTGCCTCTTCTACAGGTGGTTTTTCTACGAGTTTTTCTACTAACTTTATCCCGTCTACAACCTCTTTACCTGCTACTATACCGTATTTACTTACATCTTCTCTTGGAACTTCCATAGTTCCAATGACTGACTTTCCAAACTGATGGTAAACATCTATAAGCTGTTTTATACCCGGGTAATCTTTATTTTTTATAACTTCATCTCCAAGTAAAACTGCGAAAGGTTCATCACCTACAAGTCTTTCTGCCGTTAAGACCGCATGACCAAGTCCAAGCTGTTCTTTTTGTCTAATGTAAACAAACTCAGCCATATTACTTATCTGTCTTAGTTTTTCTATCTCTTGTTCTTTACCACTTTTTTTAAGAACCTGTTCTAATTCTGGATAATAGTCAAAGTAGTCTTCTATTGCTCTCTTATGCCTTCCAGTTACAAATATTATGGTTTCTATTCCAGAGTTTACGGCTTCCTCAACTATATAGTGTATGATAGGTTTGTCTATTAAAGGCATCATCTCTTTTGGAGTTGACTTTGTAGCTGGCAGGAATCTTGTTCCAAAGCCTGCAACTGGTATTACGGCTTTTCTAACTTTTTGCATAGCTTAACCTCCTTAAGACCTCTTCGTAAAACTTTGATAAATCCCCTAAATTTAATCTAAATCTATCTTTATCCATTCTTTCACCTGTTTTAGCATCCCAGAATCTACAGGTGTCTGGAGATATCTCATCTGCCACTACTATGGTTCCATCGTTTTTCCTGCCAAACTCTAACTTAAAGTCTACCAGTATTATGTCCAACTTTTTTAGAAAATCTTTTAATACGTCGTTAACTCTTAAGGCAAGGTTCTTTATAGTTTCTATCTCTTCTTCACTTGCAAGGTTTAAAGCTAAAATGTGTTGATGGCAGATGATTGGGTCTCCAAGCTGGTCGTTTTTTAGATAAAACTCTATAAGTGGTGGTTCAAAAGGTGTTTTTTCTTGTATGCCAAGTCTTTTTACTATGCTTCCTGTAGCTAAATTTCTAACTACAACCTCAACAGGTATTATTTGGGTTTTGTATGCAAGCATCTCTCTATCGGAAAGCTGTTTTACAAAGTGTGTTGGAATGCCGTTTTTCTCCAGTAAATCGAAAAATATAGAAGATATTTTGTTGTTTAAGATACCTTTACCTTCTATTACATCTCTCTTTTGAGCGTTGAAAGCTGTAGCTTCGTCTTTAAAGTAAATCACTACTTTGTCTGGTTCGTTTGATTGATAAACTATCTTTGCTTTTCCTTCGTAAAGTTTTTCCAACTTTTACTCTCCTACAGATTTTCTCTGGCTAATATTGAAAAGTATCTGTAATTTTTGTTTTCTTGAATATTTTTAAAAATTTTTTCTGCTTCTGTAATGTTTCCTTCTTTTTTGTATATAAGGGCAAGTAGAGACTGAGCTGATATGTAGTTGTAATCTTCTTTTGTAATGGATTTTAAATCTTCTTTTGCTTTGTTTGAGTTTCCTGATTTGTATTCAAGGTATGCTTTATACTCTTTAACTCCTTTTGATAGTTGTGTATTTAGTTTACTTTCTAAGTCTCTTACAAGGTTTAGGTCATTCTTTCCTTCGTCTTTTAACATCATAATTTTATAGGCAAGGATTAGTTTGTAGTAGCTGGTATCTTTGTAGTTTTTTTCAAACTCTTGGATAAGCTTGTTTGCTTCATCTTTCTTATTATCGGCTAAAAGGTTGTTTATTTTCAGAACGTAAACAGAAGCTTTTGCATTCTTCTCTTCTTCTTTTTTTTCGTAGAAGTAGTATCCAACTGAACCTAAAAGTATTAGTATTACGGCTAAACCTAAGAATTTTGTGTATTTTTTTATCTTATCCCAAAAGCTATAAATTTTGTATTCAAGTTCTATATCTACATCTTTTTCGAGAGGTAGTTTTTCTGGAATTTTTTCTTTACTCACAGGCAGGACTCCATTTTTTTAAACCTATTTTATCATACTTTTATTCTATACTCCAAAGCTTTAGAAAGGGTAAATTCATCTGCGTTTTCTAAAACTGAGCCAAAAGGTAAGCCGTATGCTAACCTTGTTATGTTGACTGGATATTTTTTTAGTAAGTTGTGAATGTAGTTTGCTGTAGCTTCTCCTTCTACGGTTGGGTTGGTTGCTATCAAAACTTCTTTTGCAGAGTATTTTTTTATTCTTTCTAACAAGGATTTTATGTTTAGTTTTTCTGGGCCTACACCTTCCAGAGGTGAAAGTCTTCCTCCCAAAACATGGTAAACGCCTGTAAATTTACCTGTTTTCTCTATCGTGTAGGCATCAAAAGACTCTTCTACTACGCAGATATAAGTCTTATCTCTTTCTTCTGATTTACATATTGGACATATTTCTTCTTCTTCAGTGTATATACCACACTCTACACAGGGGTGGATTTTATCGAGCATAATAGCAATATTACGGACTAAATCTACGGCTTCGCTTCGTGGCATTTTTAGTAAGGTTGTAGCAAACCTCTGAGCTGACTTTTCTCCGTAACCGGGCAGGTTTGATATATCCTCTATTACTTTTTGTAGAGACTGTGGAAAGTAGTTCAAAACAGGCCACCAAACTTTGACATATTTGCTGGAAGTCCAGTAGCTTCGGAGATTTTCTGTGTCATAACTTCTTTCGACCTTTCGAAAGCTTCGTTTACGGCAGATACTATAAGTTCTTTTAAAACTTGGTATTCTTCTTCTTTTAAAAGAGATTTGTCTATTTCTATGTCCAGTATCTCTCCCATTCCGTTAGCCGTAACTTTTACCATGCCACCGCCTACTTCTACTACAATGTTTTCTCTCTTTAACTCTTCTTTTGCTTTATCTACATTTTCTCTTATTGTTTGAAACTGCTTCATAAGTTCTGCAAGATTTCCAAAGTTAAACATCTTCTTTTTCCTCCTTTCCTTTGTAAGTTAGTATTTTTGAACCGGGGAAAAGTTCTAAGACTTTATCTACTACTTCGTCGCGTTTTTTATCTTTTTTTTTATCCTTCTCGGCAGGAGCTGATATATGTATGATTTTGTTTGTAAAGTATTTTTTCAGTAAGTCTATATGAGATTTTAAAATCTCTTCCTGAGATTTGTTTTTTAGTTTTATGTAAACGTTGTTTTCGTCTTCTTGTATATCTGCATCTTTTATTATAGGTGCTATGACTTTTTCATTTTTTATAATCTGCATTAGTATTTTCTGAAGGTTAGAAGATTCTTGATTAGTCTCTTTTTCTACTGGTTGTTTTTCTTGAGTTTCTGGTTGTTGCTGTGTAACAGTCTGGGGTTTTTGAGTGAAAGTTAAGTTTCCTGCTATTAGCTGTTCTATGGATTTTATTGCGTCGATATACTTTAGTTTAAGTATGTAAAGTTGGTATACATCTTTTGGATTTGGAAATGTTCTGGCTTCGCCGTAAGCTTTGTTAAACAGGTTTTTTATATAGATAACTGTTTTTAAATCTTCCTGTGAAAAATGTTCATCTTGGTTTTGCAAGGCAAGGTTTAGCATAGATTTTTGCAATGTAGATAAAAGTTCTTTCCAGAAAATGTTTATGTCGTAGCCTTGGTTTTCTATATCGTCAAGTAGTTTTATAAAGCTTGGTATATCTTGGGTTTTTATATATTCAACGGCTTTTTTTACATAGTTTAAAGGCACTATCCCAAGTATCTCTTCTACGGCTTTTACGGTTAACTTTCCTTCAGAGTAGGTTACCGCTTGGTCTAAGAGGCTTGCAGAGTCTCTCATACCTCCTTCTAACTCTTGGGCTAAAAGGTCTACTGCTTGTTCTTCGTAAGGTATGTTTTCGTTTTGTAGTATTCTTAGTAAGTAAGCTTTTATCTGGGCTTTTGTTGGCGGTTTGAATATAAAGACTTGACATCTTGATTTTATAGTGTCTGGAATTTTGTATAGTTCTGTTGTTGCCAGAATGAATATGTTTCTGGGTGGTGGTTCTTCAAGGGTTTTTAGTAGTGCGTTGAAGGCTTCTTTTGTAAGCATATGAGCTTCGTCTATTATATAAACTTTGTATTTACCTTTTATAGGTTGGTAGTTTACGTTGTCTCTAATTGTTCTGATGTCGTCTATTCCACGGTTAGACGCTGCGTCAATCTCATACATATCTGGAAAAGAGCCTTTGTCTATCTCTAAACAGTTTTCACACTGGTTGCAAGGTTCATAATCTACTGGGTTTTTACAGTTTAGGACTTTTGCAAGTATCCTAGCTATAGTTGTTTTTCCAACACCTCTGGAGCCTGAAAATATATAGGCGTGTGATATTCTTTGAAGTTTTATAGCATTTTTCAACGTTTTAACTACAAAATCCTGACCTATGACCTCTTTAAAAGACTTTGGTCTGTATTTTCTTGAAAAAGCTTCGTAAGTCAAAATTTTATCTCCGTTTAAAAGCTTTAAAGCCTTTTAAATTAAAATTATATCATAAGGAATTTTTAGCAAATCTGTTAGGTTTTATCTTATTTTCAACGTAGATAAAGCGATTATCGAAAGTAGCAAAGATATAATCCATACTCTAACAACTATTTTAGGTTCTGGAATGCCGTGTAGTTCAAAGTGATGGTGGATTGGAGCCATTTTAAACAGTCTTTTACCACCTGTAAACCTATAGTAAGTTACCTGAGCTATAACAGACAATGTTTCAACGACAAAAACTCCACCTACAATAGCAAGGACAAGTTCCTGTTTTGTTATTATTGAAGATAATCCTAAAACGGCACCGATTGATAAAGCACCGGCATCTCCCATAAACATCTCTGCAGGAAAAGAGTTAAACCAAAGAAAACCAAGGCCACCACCAAGTAGAGCCATCAAAAATACAGTGATTTCACCACTACCTTCTACGTAAGGCACTATGAGGTATTTGGATAAAACAAAATTACCACTTATGTAAGCAAAGAAAGCAAACGTTGAAATGGATATCAAAGAAGGTCCTATTGCAAGACCATCTAATCCGTCAGTTAGATTTACTGCGTTGGAAGTTCCTACTATTATAAAAATCATCAAAAACAGGTAGAAAATTCCTAAATCAAAATGAAGATTTTTAAAAAAAGGAAAGTATAAAACTGTGTTAAACTTTGGATACAGATAGAGAATGATTGAAATTCCACTTGCTACGACTAACTGCATAAGGAACTTTGCTTTTGAGGATAGCCCTTTTTTATCTTTTACTTTTTTGTAATCATCTAAAAAGCCTATAAATCCAAAAAGTAAAAACGTAAAAATTAAAAGCCATACGTAGATATTATCCAACCTACACCAAATTAATGATGTTAAAGTTACTGAAAGTAGTATAAGAACTCCTCCCATCGTTGGTGTGTATTTTTTCATCTGGTGCCAGTCCGGTGTGTCCTGACGGACGTATCCACCTTCTTTGTTTTGGAAAACTTTAAGTCTGTTTATAACGTAAGGTCCAAGAACAAGTGATATAAAAAAGGCTGTTAATAGTGCATAAAAACCTCTAAAAGTTATATACTTAAATATATTTACATCGAAGTATTCATAAAATAAATGGTAAAACATTCACTCTCCTTTTTAGCATCTGTTTATTGAAAATAGTCTATCAAGTATTATAGCTGCCGCATTTCTTACTGATAGATGGTTATACTGTCCCGGACCTAAGATAGGTTCAAGGATATAATCACAGCTTTGGACAAGTTCTGGCGGCATTCCCCAACCTGTTCCAAATAGTATCAAAAAAATATCGTCTTTTTTACTCAATATTTCTCTCATCTGAGAGTAAGTTACAGTTTGAGGATACCTTTTTGCAGATGTTCCTATAAGTTTTGGATACTTTCCTGTTTCTTCTTTTATCTTTTCTAACATTTCAGTTATAGATGAAACAACTCTAACTAAAGACCCTGCCATAGACCTTCTTGGGTTGTAAGATGCCCCAAATCCTTCAGTCCAGTATTTTATCTGTTCTTTTATTACAAATTGCTGAGCTTCAAGAGGTTGGACTATGTAGTAGCCTGCAAGTTCGTAGGTTCTTGCAGGTCTTGCTATATCGTGAAAATCTAAAGTAGTAAAGGAAGTGCAAACCCACTTCCCTTCTTTGTTTAGTGCTGGATAGTGAATTAAGGATATATAAACGTGGTCGTTATGCATCTTTACTCTCCCATACAGGTTTTATACCATCTTTTACGAGTTTATACACTATACTATCCACAACAGCTTGCCATGAAGCTTCTATTATGTTATCAGAAACGCCTACAGTTCCCCATTTTTTACTTTTATCTTTACTTTCTATTAAAACCCTTATTTTAGCGGCTGTGCCACCACTTTCATTAACTATCCTAACTTTGTAGTCTATAAGTTCCACTTCTGCTAAGGAAGGGTATATTGAAACTAAAGCTTTTTTCAAGGCTTTGTCTAAAGCGTTAACTGGACCGTAACCCAAAGACGCAGTATGTTCGTAATGGTTTGATACTTTTATTCTAACTGTTGCTTCAGATATAGGACTTTTATCTGTGTATCTTCTTGCTATAAGGACTCTGTAAGCGTCTAAATCGAAGTATTTAGGTAATGTTCCAAGATGTTTTCTTATAAGAAGTTCTAAAGAGGCTTCCGCTGCCTCAAAGTGGTAACCTTGGTTCTCTAACTCTTTTATCTCTTGAACTAACTGGGTAAGTCTTTCGTCTTTTTCGTCTATCTCTATTCCTATCTCCCTCGCTTTGTAGATAATGTTACTTTTTCCGGCAAGGTCTGAGACAAGGACTTTTCTTCTGTTGCCAACTTCTTCTGGTAGTATATGTTCGTAGCTTCTTGGATTTCTTAAAACTGCCGATGCATGGACTCCTCCTTTGTGAGCAAAGGCACTGTCTCCTACGTAAGGCATATTTTTTGGGACAGGCATGTTTAATATATCAGACACAAAGTTTGATATCTCTTTTAGTCTTCTTATATTTTCTCTTGGTAGTGTTTCGTAACCAAGTTTTAAGGTTAAATTTGGTATTATGGAGCATAAGTTTGCATTACCACACCTTTCTCCTATGCCGTTTATAGTTCCGTGGATTTGAACAGCTCCGTTTAAAACGGCTACTATAGAGTTCCAGACTGCAGTATCCGAGTCGTTGTGGGCGTGTATGCCGAGTTTTGCAGTTATTCCAGCTTCTTTTACGGCTTTGAAAGCTTTTTCTATGTCTGTAGGCAAGCTTCCACCGTTTGTATCACACAGTATCAGATAGTCAGCTCCAGCTTGCTGGGCTACCTTTAAGACTTCCAAAGCATATTCTGGATTTTCTTTAAAGCCGTCGAAAAAGTGTTCAGCATCGAAGATAACTTCATCGGCATACTTTTTTAAGTAGACAATTGAGTCGTATATCATCTCAAGGTTCTTTTCTAATGTAGTCTTTAAAGCTTCTGTAACGTGTAAATCCCAAGATTTACCAAATATTGTAATAACTGGAGTTTCGGCTTTTATTAAATCTTGGATTTGAGGGTCTTCTTCAACTTTTAAAGATGCTCTACGGGTTGAACCAAAAGCTACAAGCTTCGTGTTTCTAAGGTTTAGATTTTTTGCTTCTTTAAAGAATGTCATATCTTTTGGGTTTGAACCGGGCCATCCACCTTCTATGTAATGAACACCAAAGTCTGCAAGCTTTTCTGCTATCCTAAGCTTATCTTCTACAGAAACGCTAACTCCTTCAGCCTGAGTTCCATCTCTTAACGTTGTATCGTATATTAAAACTTTTTTTTCCATAACTAAATCCTCACATTAATATTCTTTTGTTTTAAGAATTCCTTTAGCTCTCCTATGGTTAACTCTTTAAAGTGAAACAAAGATGCTGCTAACGCTGCGTCGGCTTTACCTTCTTGGAAAACTTCGTAAAAATGCTCTTTCCTACCTGCACCACCTGATGCTATTACTGGTATTTTCACATTTTCTGAAATTGCCCTTGTAAGTTCTACATCGTAACCGCTTTTTGTTCCGTCTCTATCCATGGAAGTTAAAAGTATTTCTCCGGCTCCAAGGTCTTCAACTGTTTTAGCCCATTGAATAGCATCTATACCAGTTGGTGTTCTACCACCGTTTATATACACTTCCCACTTATTTTCTGCCACTTTTTTAGCATCTATTGCTACAACTATCGTAGAAGAGCCAAATCTGACGGCTGCACTTTCTATTAAGGAAGGATTTTTAACTGCTGCAGTGTTTATAGAAACTTTATCGGCACCGTTTTCAAGAAGTTTTCTTATATCGTCTAAAGTTCTTACACCACCACCTACTGTAAGAGGCATAAAAACTGTCTCAGCAGTTTTTTTAACAACATCTAAGATTATATCTCTATCTTCAGCTGAAGCCGTTATATCCAAAAAAACTATTTCATCTGCCCCTTCTTTATCATAAGCTGCTGCTATCTCTACAGGGTCTCCTGCATCTACCAAGTTTACAAAGTTTACACCTTTTACAACTCTTCCTTTATTAACGTCCAAACAAGGTATAATCCTTTTAGCTAACAATTTCTCTCCAAAATAGTAAAATTTAAGATTAATATTTTAAGGCAGATTCTCAATCTCTTCAATGTTTAGTATCTTTAAATATTCTCTGTAAATGTTATTAACGTTTACACCTTCTGACGATAGCATATGTGAAAACTTTTGAGCCATTTTTTCTCCGTGTTTATCTATATCAAACAGGATTATACATACATCAAAATTGTTGAGTATATACTCTACAACATCGTAGTACTTTTTACCTTGTAAAACAATAACGTTGTTTATACCGTAACGGGACAACTTCTGAAAGTCCCTCTTTCCTTCTACCAAAACACAGGTTTTTCTATTTTCTGATTCTTCTTTTAACTTTTTTTTCCAGTCTTCGAAAGAAGAGAAAGCTTCACTC
>PNIU01000035.1 GCA_002878035.1 Sulfurihydrogenibium sp. | reverse complement strand
ATACTTTTTATCAGAACTTAGAAAGCTTACTAATTTACCACCATCATCTCCAAGTAGAGCAATATCTATGTAAGTGTTCAATACTAAATTATTTAGTGTCTTTTCAATAATATCTAAATCTCTTGGTTCAAATGAGTAGCTTATTAAATCCATACTCTACACTTCATACATTTCTAGTAATAAGAAAATATAGAAAGTTTGTTAAAAATTTTTTAATATAATTTTAATTTTGGATAAATTTATTCTATTTGGATATGTTTTTAAAAATCTCTTGATATAAAACCAAAAACCACATTACAAATTTTAGTAGCTCAAGTTCACTTTAAGTTAATTCGTCTCAAACACTAATTTAATACTTTATTTCTTCTTAGCAGTTTGTTGTGCAAATTTTACTATCTCTTCTTCCGGTATATCAAGGCCATGCTCTTTTACATACTCTTTAAGGTTTTCTACTATGTTTTCTACTTTTGATAAAGCTCTACCCTTGTCTGGTGTAGGGTCTTTAACTAAGCCGTATATCTGTCTTCCTTCATGCCATTCAGGTAAATATTCTGTTATCGGAAGACCTTCTGGTGTTGTAAATAATAGACAGTGACAGTACTTAAATATCTGCATCTCGTCACACGCACATATCCATCTTCTTTTTTGTACTTCTTCCTGTTTGTTTGGATAGAAGTTACAAGGACAGAGAGGTTTTCCTAACTCTTGCACGTGGGCCGCTAAACCTTGAATAACTGCCATTCTAACTTCTTCATTAGGGTTTGGGACAGTTCCAGATTTTTCAGCAAAGGTGTTTGCGAAATTTTTCATTTTTTCCAGTATTTCCGGCTTTATATTTTCCATAATTTTATCCTCCTGTAAAAATAAACGTTATATAAAGTGTCTTACAGCATACTCATTTAAATTATGATTTTTTTCATAGTTTTTTATTAGCTTATTCACTTACCTATTATTATAGCAAATCCATAGGGGGATTAATATGAGAAGGATTTTCATAACAGTTCTTTCCGTAGTATCTTTAAGTTTTGCTGCAGAAGTTATATTAAGAGAACCTCCTAAATCTTTATCTAAGTACTATCCTCCTTCTTCAAACAAGATGGAATTTCTAAGTAGCATGTACGCTATGTCTACAGCTTTTACAGGAATATTTACCAACATTCAAGAAAATGATTGGAAAAACGCTGAAAAATGGGCAAACGTTTTAAGAGAAAACTACCTTAACATAGGTAAGATGGTTCCAGAGTTTGATAAAAACCTTAAAAAGAACGAAATAAACGCTTTAGTAGAAGCTGTAAAAAGTAAAGATGTTGAAAAAGTAAAATTTAACGCAGAAGCCGTAGGTAAATCTTGTAGCCAATGTCATCAAACCTACCAAGTATCTACTAAGATACTTTACCATTACCCATCTTTTGAGATAATAAATATGGAAGACCCTGTAAGTAGGTCAAATCTGGAGTTTCACGACTATATGAAGAAGACTGCAGACTCTCTAAAGAAGATGAAAGTTTTCTTGGAAGATGGCAAGTTTGAAAAAGCTCAGAAAGAAGGTAACGACTTTGTAAAAAGAGTTAAAGGAATATCTCAAAGCTGTAATGAATGCCACAACAACAAACTTTCCGTTGAAATATACCAAGGAAAGGAGTTAGAACAAAATCTAAACCTTTTAACAAAAGCTTTACAATCCAAAAACAAGCAAGAATTTTACAAAGCTTTAAGTTGGATATCTACCAACAACTGCTCTAAATGTCATAACACACATCAAACAATAGCAGAGATAAAAGAAAAATTTGGTAAGTAAGGAGGAATAAAATGGACTACTTAATAGTATATGCTCATCCAAATCCAGCAAGTTTTAACGCAGCAATAAAAAATACGGTAGAAGAAACCATAAAACAAAAAGGTAAAACTTTTGAAACTGTTGATTTATACAAAATAAACTTTGACCCAGTTTTAAAACCAGCTGACTTTGAAGCTATAATGTCTGGAAAGGTTTTAGACGACGTAAAACAGCAGCAGGAACTTATAACAAAAGCTGAAACTTTAGTTTTTATCCATCCTATATGGTGGTACTCTATGCCGGCTATCTTGAAAGGTTACATAGACAGGGTCTTCTCTTACGGTTTTGCTTACAAGGAAGAAGGTAATGAAATAAAACCTCTCCTTACAGATAAAAAGGTTATTATCATAAACACTCTTGGTGAGCCAAAAGAACTTTTTGAACAAACTGGAATGGCTGAAAGTTTGAGAAAGACTATAGGCGGAATATTTGAATTTTGTGGAATGAGTGTTATTCATCATAAACTTTTTTATGCGGTGCCTTACGTTAGCGACGAAGAAAGGAAAAGTATGTTGGAAGAGGTAAAAACATTATTCTAAGTTGTGTATTCTGCGTTTATCTCAACATACTTGTAGCCTAAATCACAGGTGTAGAAAGTCCATTCTTCCTCACCTCTTCCTAAGTAAAGGTTTATAAAAACTTCTTTACTGTTTTTTAAGTATTCGGAAGCTGCTTTCCTATCAAATTCTACAGGTTCTCCATCGTAGAGTAAAAAGTTTCCTAAGTAGAGTTTAACTTTTGAAAAGTCTATATCTAAATGAAGTTGTCCAACGGCTGAAAGTATCCTTCCCCAGTTAGGGTCGTTTCCAAACATAGCAGTTTTAAATAGATTTGAAGTAGCTATAGCTTCTCCAACCTTCTTTGCCTCATCTTTTGATGCAGCCTGAAAAACATTTATCTCAATCAGTTTGGTTGCCCCTTCTCCATCTTTTACTATCATTTTTGCAAGTTCAAGGGCTACTTCGTAAAGCTTTTTTGCAAAGTAAACTCTGTTTGTATCGTTTATTTCAACGTTAGACTCTCCAGTTGCAACAACTACAAAGCTATCGTTTGTGCTTTCACATCCATCTACAGATATAGAGTTAAAAGTTCTATCTACAACCAACTTCGTTGCTTTGTCTAAAAGGTTTTTATCTATTTTTACATCTGTGAATATGTAAGCAAGCATCGTAGCCATGTTTGGGTGTATCATACCTGCACCTTTTGCTATACCTTTTACTGTAAAAATCTCACCATCAACCATTCCTGTAGTTTGGTAATACTTGTAAAAAGCGTCTGTTGTTGATATGGCTTTTGCAGCAAGTTCTAAATCAAACTCCTGCATGTTTTGACAGGCTTGTTTTATACCGTTTTCTACTTTTTCCATAGGTAGTTGCACACCTATAACACCCGTTGAAAAAACTAAAACTTCTGATTTATCTAAACCCAAACATTCAGCCGTTATCTGTGCCATTTTTTCGGCGTTTTCAAAGCCTTTCTGTCCAGTTGCTGCGTTAGCGTTTCCACTATTTACCACTATAGCTGATATTCTATCTTGTATCTCACAAACTAACCTGTCATACAAAACAGGAGCTGCAGCCAAGGAATTTTGGGTAAAAACAGCAGAATAAACAGATTCAGGAAACTTTAAAACAAGTATATCGTAGTCTCCAGAAGGTTTTATTCCAGCTTTTGCAACACCCATTTTAACGTTCATTTAGCACCTCTTGGTTTTTTATTTTCCAGTTTGTAAGATTTTCTGACCTTAAAGAAAAGTAAGAAGCATCCCATATGTTAGTTTTAAACCTGTTTATCCATTCAGGAATTGTACAATCTGATTCAAAACCTTCTATTAAGTTAGATGTAGGGTTAATATGCTTTAAGATTTTATCGATGATTTCAGTGTTTTTGAAGCTATTTTTTATAGAAGTTTTTGACTTTTTCTGACCAGTAAAAAAGTCGTAGTTTCCATCTTCTTCCACCCATGTGTTTAAAGGAATAACAACATCACAAACAAGGGCTAAACCATCATCAAAAGGCGTAAACAGAACTTTGTTTTTTAGTTTTGAGAAAATCTCTTTAAGTTTTTCTTCCTCAACAAATAATGAAATCTCTTCACCAAACATAACAAGATTTTCTATCTCACCAGATAAAATCTTATCAAGTGTTTTTACAAAAGAAGAGATTCTTTTAAGGTTATTTACGATGCCAAAACCGTTTGGGTAAGGTGGAACTATCACTACTTTACAGTTTTTCTCTTCCTGAAGCTTTCTTAAGACTTCTCCAAGGTATTTAGCGTCCTCACCAAAGAAGTAGGAAGAGTATACTATCACACTTCCCTCTTCTACATTTTCCTTAAGCTTTTCTATGATTCCTCTACCTTCCGCCTGTATGAAGTTTGGGTAAAGTTTCTTTATTCTACCTAACTGTTCACCTATATAAACAACTCTTTTTTTCATATAGTATGTGATAACGGGATTAGTATCTGTTATATCGTCTCCTATCACAACGTAATGTTCTGCGTTTTTAATCTCTTCAAAATCAGGTGGGTTGTAATCTCCAAAGCCTTCAAGTAAAGGTAAAAGGTCTAACGTTATTATAGATGTAGTGGTTATTCCAAGTTTGTTTATCTTTTCTAAAACTTCGTTTGAAAGGTAAGGAGAAACAACCAAAGCAGTTTTTGAAGGGTTTTGGCTTATTATCTGACCTATAAATTCCAAAGCATTGTCAAAAGATACATCTTTCCCTTGTATCTTTGGATTTTTTAATCTGTTTGTGTTGTAAGCATCGTATCCAAGGTAAGGTTTAGCGCAGATTTCCAGTTCAGCAGTGCTTCTTATCCTGTATATCTTTTTACCGTCGTGGTCTATCACAACTGGACAACCAAGACTACAAAGGCTACAGTGAGTAAAGGTTTCGTTTAAAAGCCAAGGTCTTGCATTGTATTTAAAAGGTTTAAAAAGTATAGCACCAACTGGGCATATATCAACACATAAACCACACATCTCACAGCTACTACTATCCATAGGTTTTGTCACTGGAGAGATGAGAGTCTCAAAGCCTCTTTCCAGCTGAAAAAGAGAGTGGGACTGGTTTATGTTATCACACACACTAACACATTTAATACAAAGGACACATCTGTTAGAAACGTATTCAAGGTAATCACTTTCCCAGTCATCTTCTGGTCTTATCTTTTCAAAAGGTGTTATAGGTAAAACGTTATTCTGTGGTCCCCAGTAAGTTCCCCAGTTCTGTAAATCACACTCCCCAGCTTTATCACATATAGGACAGTCTAATGGATGCCTTGTAAAAAGCATTTCAAGGATAAACTTCCTGTCGTTTAAAATCTGCTGATTTTCTGTCTCTATCTCCATACCATCGTAAACGTAGCTACCACAAGCGATTATACTTCTTTTGGATTTAACATCATACACAAGACACATTCTACATCCACCGAATATCGGCAACTTTTCATGGTAGCAGAAGGTAGGTATAAGTTTATTTATTTTTTTTGCAGCTTCTAAAACAGTCGTGCCTTTATCAACCTGAACTTCGATACCATCTATCTTAACCGTTACCTTCTCCATAATACACCTCAAACAAAGCAATGTTGAAAAATTATAACAAAAAATTTTGAATTTACTAAAAATTTCTGGTATTATAATATCCAAATTAAAGAAAGTAAGGAGGAGTTTATGCACGTAACGATAAACCTTGATTACACTTTATTTATACAACTTGGCCTTTTCTTAATCTTTATGTTCATAATGAAAAAGATTTACTTCCAACCTTACCTTGAAGCTTTTGAAGAAAGAGAATCCACAGTAAAAAAACTTTTACAGGAAGCCGAAGTTAACAACCAACAAGCCCAAGAGATACTTAAAGAAGTTGACGCTATACTTTCAAAAGTAAAAGAAGAAAGTAAAAAGATACTCGAACAATCAAGCAGAGAAACAAACCAGATGGTTGCAGAAATAATCAGAAAAGCTCAGGAAGAAGCCGAGAGAGAAATAGAAGAAGCTAAAAAGGATATAAATAGAATAGTTGAGATAGAAACAAAGACGTTAGATATATCCATAGAAAAAATAGCCGAGAAAATAGTAGATAAACTAACTCTAAAGGAGAAGGCAGCATGAAAAAAGCTCTTTTAATTGGTTTATTCGTTGTTGGAATGTCTTTTGCGGGAGAAGGTGGAGAAGAGTCTAAAATTTTAATTTGGAAAGCTATTAATACAGTTGTACTATTAGCCATAGTAGCTTACTTTGGTGGAAAACATATTAAAAAGTTTTTAGAAGATAGAAGACAAGCCGTAGCAAACATGGTTTTGGAAGCTCAAAAAGCTAAGGAAGATAGTATAAAAGCCTTACAAGAAGCAAAAAGAAAGTTAGAAGAAGCAAACTACAAACTTGAAGAAGGAATAAAACTTGCTAAAGAAACAGCAGAAAACGAAAGAAAGCAAGCTTTAGCCCAAGCTAACGAAATAGCAGAAAGAATAAAAGCACAAGCGAAAGAAACAATCGATATAGAAGTAAAGAAAGCAGAACTTAAGCTTAAAAGATACGCAACTCAAAAAGCTATAGAAGTAGCTCAAAATCTACTTTCTCAAAAAGTAGATAGTGAAACAAGTAAAGCTATAATCAACAAAACCATAAAAGGATTGGAGGCTTAAGGTGAAAGTTGATAAAAAGTTTATGAAGCAAATAGTTAAAGGAATACTGAAAGTAGCAGGTTCAGACGAAGAAAAACTTTCCCAAATATCAAAAAATTTAGACCTTTTAGCATCTGCTTACAAATCAAACACAACTCTTAGAAACATAATACTAAATCCCAACTTACCTTTTGAAGAAAAAGAGAAAGCTTTATCAAAAGTCTTTGCCATCTTAAATCTACCAGAAGAAGTAAAACCTTTCTTACTTCTCGCTGTAAAAGAAAACAAAGGAAACGTTTTGAAAGAGTTAAACAAAGCCTTTAGATTTGAAGTAGAAAAACTTTTCTCTACCGTTCAAGGAGAGATAGTAACGGCTTATCCTATAGACGATGAACTTTTAAACCGTATAAAAAATGTTTTAGAGTCTAAAATCGGTAAAAAGATAGAGTTTACGGTAAAAGAGGATAGAAGTATCCTTGGAGGAGCGGTTATAAAAGCCGGAAGCTACATTCTCGATGCTTCCGTAAGAAACTACTTAAAACAGTTAGAAAAAGCATTAACAAGATTTTAATATATCAGGAGGTTAAAGATAGATGTCTGTAATAAGAGCTGATGAGGTTTTAGAGCAGTTAAACAAACAACTTCAAGAGTTTGAAGCTTCCGCCAACCTTGAGGAAATCGGTACTGTTATTCAGGTTGGTGACGGTGTTGCTCGTATCTACGGTCTTGAAAAAGCAATGATGGGAGAGATGCTCGAATTTGAAGGTGGTGTTGTAGGAGTTGTTTTCAACCTTGAGGAAGACAACGTAGGTGCAGTTTTACTTGGCTCTGACGTAAACGTTAGAGAAGGTAGCGTTGTAAAAAGAACAGGAAGAATCTTATCTATCCCTGTAGGTAAAGGTTTACTTGGTAGAGTTGTTGATGGTCTTGGAAACCCTATCGACGGTAAAGGACCTATAACAGATATCGCTTACTACTCTCCAGTTGAAAAAATCGCTCCAGGTGTAGTAAAAAGAAAGTCTGTCCATGAGCCACTCCAAACTGGTATAAAGGCTATCGACGCTATGATACCAATCGGAAGAGGACAAAGGGAGCTTATAATCGGTGATAGAGCAACAGGAAAAACAACAATAGCTATAGACACAATACTAAACCAAAAAGGACAAGGAGTTTACTGTATATACGTTGCTATAGGTCAAAAGAGATCAAACGTAGTTCAAATAGTTGAAACTTTGCAAAAACACGGAGCTATGGAATACACGACTGTTGTAGCGGCTACGGCTTCTGACCCAGCAACAATGCAGTATATAGCACCGTTTGTTGGTTGTACTATAGGTGAATACTTTAGAGACAACGGAATGCACGCCCTTGTTATATACGACGACCTTACAAAACATGCTTACGCTTACAGACAGCTTTCACTTCTTTTAAGAAGACCTCCGGGAAGAGAAGCTTATCCAGGTGACGTTTTCTACCTACACTCAAGACTCCTTGAGAGAGCAGCAAAATTAAACGATGAACTTGGAGCCGGTTCTTTAACGGCTTTACCTATAATCGAAACCCAAGCTGGTGACGTTGCAGCATACATTCCTACAAACGTAATATCTATTACTGACGGTCAGATATTCCTTGAAGCTGACCTTTTCTACAAAGGTATAAGACCTGCGATAAACGTTGGTATATCAGTTTCAAGGGTTGGTGGTGCAGCTCAAATAAAAGCTATGAAACAGGTAGCTGGTACCCTTAGATTGGACCTTGCCCAGTTTAGAGAGCTTGAAGCTTTCGTTCAATTTGCCTCTGACCTTGATAAAGCTACGCAAGCTCAGATAGCAAGAGGACAAAGAATGGTTGAACTTCTAAAACAACCACCAAACCAACCAGTTCCTGTAGAAAAACAAGTAGCTATAATCTACGTAGCAGGTCAAGGATACTTAGACGACGTTCCTGTTAACGCAATCCAAAAATTTGAAAAAGAGTTTTACACATTCTTAGACACAGAAAAACCAGATATTTTAGAAGCAATCAGAAGAGAGAAAGCCTTAACTGATGATATAAAAGCAAAACTTGATGCGGCTGTTAAAGAGTTTAAGCAAAAAGTCGCATTCTAAGGAGATGAAAGATGGCTAAACTATCTCCAAGGGATATTAAAAGAAAAATAAACGGTATAAAAAACACAAGAAGAATAACCTCTGCAATGAAAATGGTTTCTGCGGCCAAGTTAAGGAAGGCCCAGAACCTTCTTTACGCAACAAGACCTTACTCAAACAAACTTTACGAAATGATAGCTGACTTATCAATTTACATAGACAGAGATTCTCACCCTCTTTTAGCTAAAAGAGAAATAAAATCTGTAGACCTTGTAGTTATTACTGCTGATAGAGGTTTGGCTGGAGCTTTTAACTCAAACGTAATCAAAGCAGCTTGGAAAGAGATTCAGAACTTTCAATCTCAAGGAAAAAATGTAAACCTAATCCTCATCGGAAGAAAAGGTGTAAACTTCTTTAAGAACAAAGGGATAAACATAGTAGCTTCTTACGAAGATGTTTACAGAAATCAAGTTAATATATCCTTTACATCTATCGTTGGTGGAATACTTTCTTCAAGGTTTGTAGAAGAAAAAACGGACGCCATTTACGTTATAAACAACGAGCTTATAACTTCTTCTACTTACGAGACTAAAATTAGACAGCTTTTACCTTTAGAGCCACCGGAATCTTCTTCAAAAAAATACGACGAAATGACTATTTACAACATAGAACCTTCAAAAGAAGATATTTTAAACTCCTTACTTCAAAGATACATAAACTTCCAACTATACAGAGCTTTAGTAGAGTCTTCTACAGCAGAGCATTCTGCAAGAATGATAGCTATGGATAACGCTACCAAAAACGCCGGAGAAGCTATAAGAAAGTGGACTATAATCTTTAACAAAGCAAGACAAGAAGCTATCACAACAGAACTTATAGACATAATAAACGCCGCAGAAGCAATTAAGTAAAAATTAAGGAGGATAAATAGATGGCAAAAGGAAAAGTAGTTCAGATTATAGGACCGGTAGTTGACGTAGAATTTCCAGAAGGACAGCTACCGGCAATAAGAAACGCTATAAAAGTTCAAAGAACTGCAATAGACGATACCGGTAAAGAGTATGTAGAAGACCTTTACCTTGAAGTTGCTCAGCATCTTGGAGACTCAAGAGTTAGAACTGTAGCATACGGTCCAACAGACGGTCTTGTTAGAGGAGTTGAAGCTGAAGATTTAGGCTCTCCTATAAAAGTACCAGTAGGAAAAGCTGCTCTTGGAAGAATATTCAACGTTGTAGGGCAACCTATAGACGAAGCTGGACCTGTAAATGCAGAAGAATACTGGCCAATATTTAGAGAAGCTCCTTCTTTCGAAGAGCAGTCTACAAAAGTAGAGCAGTTTGAAACAGGTATTAAAGTTATAGATTTGTTGGTACCTCTTATAAAAGGTGGTAAAGTTGGACTCTTTGGTGGTGCAGGAGTTGGAAAAACAGTTTTAATGCAGGAACTTATTCACAACATAGCTAAGTTCCACTCAGGATACTCTGTAGTAGTTGGTGTTGGTGAAAGAACAAGGGAAGGAAACGACCTTTGGATGGAAATGAAAGAGTCCGGCGTTCTACCTTACACAGCCATGGTTTACGGACAGATGAACGAGCCACCTGGAGTTAGATTCAGAGTTGCCCATACAGGCCTTACAATAGCCGAATACTTTAGAGATGTAGAAAAGCAAGACGTTCTCGTATTTATAGATAATATATTCAGATTTGTTCAAGCTGGTGCAGAAGTTTCTACACTACTTGGAAGATTACCTTCTGCAGTTGGATACCAGCCAACACTTGGAACTGACGTAGGTGAAGTTCAAGAAAGAATCGCATCAACTAAAAATGGTTCTATAACTTCTATACAGGCTGTTTACGTTCCGGCTGACGACATAACCGACCCAGCTCCAGCATCTATCTTTGCACACTTAGACGCTACAATAGTTCTACAAAGAAGATTAACAGAGTTAGGAATATACCCTGCTATAGACCCGTTAGAGTCTACTTCCAGAGCTTTAGCTCCAGAATACGTAGGAGAAGAGCATTACTACGTAGCAAGGGAAACTCAAAGAATACTACAAAGATACAAAGAGCTACAGGAAATTATAGCAATCCTCGGTATGGAAGAACTTTCAGATGAAGATAAAGCTATCGTTGGAAGGGCAAGAAGACTTCAAAGATTCTTAGCTCAAAGATTCCACGTTGCAGAGCAGTTTACAGGTCAACCTGGTTCTTACGTTAAAAAAGAGGAAACTATCCAATCATTTAAAGAAGTTGTTGAAGGTAAATGGGACCATCTTCCAGAGCAAGCATTCTACATGGTTGGTGGTATAGAAGAGGCTAAAGAAAAAGCTGAAAAACTTGGTGTGAAAGTTTAATAAACAAAGGGGGCTTTCTTTAGGCCCCTTTTTCTCTTAAAAAGAGGAATAAGTAATGGAAAACATAATCATTGTAATAGTTATATTCTTTGCAGTTATTATATTTGCAGGAATATTAGGAATGAAAATCTCTAAGTAGTTGAGGAAATTTATCTATTCTAAGCCTTGCTTTTGCTTCAAAAGATAGGTCTACACCTTTTCCATACTTTACAAACCTTTTGTAGCCTGTATAAGCAACCATTGCAGCATTATCTGTGCAAAGGTATAGCGGAGGATAGTAAAACTCTATATCTTTTATTTTACTTACTTCTTCCCTGAGTTTTGAGTTTGCAGACACTCCTCCTGCAATCACAACTCTATTAACTTTAAACTCATTACAAGCATCTAAAGTCTTTTTTAAAAGAGTTTCGATTATCGCATTCTGAAAAGAAGCGGCAATATCTTCTTTTGAATAGATACCTTTTCTTATTTCTTTTATTACAGCAGTTTTTAGACCACTGAAAGAAAAGTTAAATCTGTTTTCTCCTTTTTCACCTACCAAAGGTCTTGGAAATTTTATCACTTCTTTACCTTGCTGAGCCAATCTATCTATGAATGGACCACCGGGAAAGCCTAAGTCTAAAGCTCTTGCAACTTTGTCAAAAACCTCTCCTACAGCATCGTCTAAAGTCCCACCTATATAAACATAATCTTCAAAATCTTTAACTAAAACCAACTCTGTATGACCACCAGATACAACCAAAGCTAAAAATGGATACTCTATTTCCTTCACTAAAAAGTTTGCGAATATATGGGCTTCTATGTGATGAACCGGTATTAAGGGTTTTTCAGCTGCAAAAGATAAAGATTTAGCAGCCGATACACCAACAACCAAGGATACTATCAAACCGGGCATAAAGGTACATGCAACAGCATCAACATCTTTCAAAGACAGTTTAGCATCTTTAAGGGCTTTATCTAAAACTGGTAAAAAGTTTTTTGTATGCTCTCTGGCTGCTATCTCTGGATAAACACCACCAAAGTTGGCATGAATAATCTGAGAAGAGACTACATTTGAAAGGACACCCCTTTCACTGTCGTAAACAGCTACAGAGGTGTCATCACAGGAGCTTTCTATTCCTAAAACAATCATCCTTAGTTCATTTTCTTAGCAAAGTTAAGTATCTTTATAGCGTTAATGGCTGCATCAAGTTGAGGGTCTTTTATTTGAATATCTTTTCCGTTTAGTTTTGCTTCTCTTTCTGCTTTTGCTCTTTCAATTTCCTCATCTTCGCTGACTTTTACGATAATATCGGGAGTTATTCCTTTGTTCATTATGAGGTTTCCGCTTGGAGTGTAATAGTGAGCTATTGTTAATTTAATACCTGAACCGTCTGGAAGTGGAATAAGTGTTTGGACGGAAGCTTTTCCAAAAGTTGTGTCTCCAACTATTATAGCTCTGTTGTTGTCTTTTAAAGCTCCTGTTAGAATCTCAGATGCAGAAGCCGAACCTTTGTTTACTATTACTGCTATAGGTACTTTTTTATCAACTATTGGGTCAGATTGAGAGTAAAACTCTTCTTTGTTTTTTGGGTCTCTACCTTGAGTGTAAACTATCAACTTTCCTTTTGGAAGTAGCATGCTTGCTATAGAAACTGCAGAAGTCAAAAGTCCTCCAGGGTTGTTTCTTAAGTCTATTATTATTCCTTCTTTGTTTCTGAATGCTAAAAGGGCTTTTTCAAACTCTTGAGCTGAGTTTTCTTGGAACTGGGTTAATCTAATGTAACCTATCTTTCCATTTTCTAACTCTTTTGTTTTAACACTTTTTACTTTTATTAAATCCCTTATGAGTTCTACTTTGAAAGGCTTGTCTACTCCTTTTCTAAAGATTGTTAAAGTTACTTTAGTTCCGGGTTTTCCTCTAAGTTTTTTTACAGCTTGGAATAATGTCATTTTATCTGTAGGCTCTCCGTCTATCTCAACTATCCAGTCTCCAGGTTTTATTCCTGCTTTGAAAGCCGGTGTATCTTCTATAGGTGATACAACCAAAAGTTTATTGTTTTCCATAGTTACTTCCATTCCAACGCCGCCAAACTCTCCCTGAGTTTCTGATGTAAATTCTTTAAACTCTTCTGGAGTAAAAAACGTTGAGTAAGGGTCTAAAGAAGATAAAAGTCCTCTTAAGGACCCGTAAAGTAGTTTTTTAGGGTCTGTAGGTTCTACATAGTTATCTTCCACAAGTTTTAAAACGTCTGTATAAGTTCTTATAATCTGGATATCATCGGTGTAATCTGTTTTTGAAGATTTAGCGTTTAGACCAAAACTCATACCTGCAACAAATATCAGTATAACTCCCAATACCATAGAAACTCTACTTTTCATAACGTCTCCTTAACAAATTTTTTTTAAATTTTATCATACAAAAATTTAAAATATATGCAGTTTTTACCTTTTCAAACACTACTTTCTCTTACTTGCCTGTAAAACTTTCTTCCTTATTCTTATAGCGTCCGGCGTAACTTCTATAAGTTCAGTTTCGTTTATCCATTCCATAGCTCTTTCAAAATCCATCTTTTTAGCTGGAACTATCTTTATATTTTCGTCTGAACCTGCAGCTCTCACGTTTGTTAACTTTTTCTCTCTTGTAACGTTTACGTCAAGGTCGTTTTCTCTGTTATGCTCACCAACGACCATACCTTCGTAAACTTCCGTTCCCGGCTCAATAAAAAATATACCTCTATCCTGCAATCCAAATATTGCGTAAGGTGTAGCCACTCCTTCTCTATCTGCTATCAAAGCTCCGTTTATCCTTGTTTTTATCTCTCCTTGCCATTCTTCCCAACCTTCAAATATAGTGTTTAGTATTCCTTCTCCTCTTGTATCGGTCTTAAACTCTGACCTGTATCCCATAAGACCTCTTGAAGGAATGATAAATTCAAGCCTTACTCTACCAAATCCATGGTTTACCATATTTACCATTCTACCTTTTCTTGAGCCAAGCTTTTGGGTTACAGTTCCAACATACTGTTCTGGAATATCTATCAAAACTCTTTCTACTGGCTCTAACTTTTTACCGTTCTCTTCTTTTACTATAACTTCTGGTTTTGATACTTGGAATTCGTAACCTTCCCTTCTCATCATCTCTGCCAATATGGAAAGTTGTAGCTCTCCTCTTCCCATTACAAGGAAAGAATCTGGACTTTCAGTATCTTGAACTCTAATTGCAACATTGGTTAATGTCTCTTTGTATAGTCTATCTCTTAAATGTCTTGAAGTTAGGAATTTCCCGCTTCTTCCGGCAAAAGGTGAATCGTTTACGGAAAAAATCATAGATATGGTAGGCTCTTCAACGGTTATAGGTGGTAAGGCAACTGGATTTTCTGGGTCGGCTATTGTTTCTCCTATTGTTATATCTTCTAATCCTGCTATAGCTACTATATCTCCGGCTTTTGCTTCTTTCGTTTCTATCTTTTTAAGTCCTTCGTAAGTGTAAAGAACTCTAACTGTTCCTTTTATAATTCTACCATCTCTCTTGACTACAGATACCTGTTGATTTTGTTTTACATGACCGTTAAATATTCTTCCGATTGCCAACCTTCCTACAAAGTTATCGTAATCTAACGAAGTTATCAGAAACTGGAGGTTTGCATCTTCATCATAGGTTGGAGCTGGAATATACTCTATTATCTTTTCAAACAGTGGCTTTAAATCTTTTGAATCATCGTTTAAATCTTCTTTTGCTATTCCTTCTTTTCCGATTGTGTATAGTATAGGAAATTCAAGTTGGTCTTCTGTAGCGTCTAAATCTATGAAAAGGTCGTAAATTTCGTTTATAACTTCCTGTATCCTTGCATCTGGTCTGTCTATTTTATTTATAACTACTATAGGAGTTAGATTTGCTTCTAAGGCTTTTTTTAGCACAAACCTTGTCTGAGGCATAGGTCCTTCTGCTGCATCAACGAGAAGTATAACGCCGTCTACCATCTTTAATGTTCTTTCGACTTCTCCACCGAAATCTGCGTGTCCCGGAGTATCAACGATGTTTATTTTGTAATTTTTATACCTTACTGCTGTGTTTTTAGCCATTATGGTGATACCCCTTTCCCTCTCAAGGTCCATACTGTCCATAACTCTTTCTACTACTTCTTCGTTGTCTCTAAACAGTCCAGACTGTTTTAACATCGCATCTACAAGTGTTGTTTTTCCATGGTCTACGTGAGCTATGATTGCTATATTTCTGATATCTTCTCTGTAGGCCTTTTTTGATTCTAAAGACTTTTGATTTAACTGCATAAATTTCTCCTTAATTTCTAAAAATACAAGCTAATATTTTAGCATAGGTATTAAGTTTTAAATTTTGATTTTGTAATATAATTTTTTTAACATTCAATTAAGGAGGGTTTTAAAATGATAAAGCTTCCAATGATAATAGGCGGAAAGGAAATCTTTAAAGATGAGGTTATAGATGTTATCTATCCTTACAACCAACAAAAGATAGGAGAAGCTCCTAAAGGGTCTGTAGATGACGTTTACAAAGCAGTAGAAAAGGCTAAAGTTGGTCTTTTAAAGCTTAAAAAACTTACGGCTTACGAAAAATACAAAATACTTATGAAAGTTGCCGAGCTTTTAGCCGAGAGAAAAGAAGAGTTCGCAAGAACGATAACTTTAGAAACAGGAAAAACTATAAAAGAAGCAAGAGTAGAAGTAGATAGAGCAATAAACACGATAACATTTTCGGCTGAAGAGGCAAAAAGGATAGGTGGAGAGGTGGTTCATTTTGACGCTTCTCCAAACGGAAAAGGTAAAAAAGGTTTCTACTTTAGAGTTCCCGCTGGTATAGTGTCTGCCATAACACCTTTTAACTTTCCTGTTAATCTTACTGCACATAAAATAGCCCCATCTATCGCCGCAGGTTGCCCTTTCATTCTAAAACCAAGTGAAAAAACTCCACTATCCCCAATAATGCTTTGTAAACTTTTCTTAGAAGCAGGAGTTCCAGAAGAAGCCGTTTCTGTAATTCCTGGCTTTGCCGATGTAGGACAAGCTATGACAACACACCCAGATGTAAGGGTCGTTTCATTTACCGGAAGTCTGAAAGTTGGAGAGATAATAGCCAAACAGGCAGGACTAAAAAAGATAGTAATGGAGCTTGGTTCAAACTCGGCAGTCATAGTTGATGAAGACGCAAACCTCGAACTTGCCGCTAAAAAGTCTGTCTTAGGTGGTTTTGCTTTGGCTGGACAGGTTTGTATATCCGTTCAAAGGGTGTTTGTGCATAAAAATGTAGCAGATGAGTTTGAAAAACTATTAAAAGAAGAAGCATCTAAACTAAAGTATGGAGACCCTATGGAAGAAGATACAGACGTTGGACCTGTAATATCCATAAACGAAGTTGACAGAATACAAACGTGGATATCAGAAGCATTGCAAAAAGGTGCAAAGTTAGAAGTAGGGGGAGTTGCCGAAAAAACCATAGTTAAACCAACGATAGTATCAGATGTTCCAGAAGATTCGAAGCTATTTTACGAAGAAGCCTTTGCTCCAGTAGTTACAGTAAGGAAGTTTGAAAACATAGATGAGGCTATTTCTCTTGTAAACAAAACAAACTACGGATTACAGGTAGGACTGTTTACAAACAATCTTAAACATGCATGGAAGGTTATAGAAGAGGTTGAAGTTGGGGGAGTGATGATAAACGATATACCTACTTTTAGAGCCGACAACATGCCTTACGGAGGAGTCAAAGGAAGTGGCATAGGAAGAGAAGGACCTAAATTTGCCATAGAAGACTACACAGAGATAAAAGTTGTATCCTTCGATTTAAATGCATAAAAAATATGCAACAATTTTTTACACTGCATAATACTTAAGCAGTTTTAAGAAGTTAAATTAATGTAAAATATTTGATATTAAAAGAAACAAAGACTTTATTAAGATTGGCATAAAATTTGTATACATAAAATCGGAGGTTTTTAAAGATGAAGAAAGTAGAAGCGATTATCAAACCTTTTAAGCTGGACGAAGTAAAAGATGCTCTAACAAACATAGGCATATACGGTATGACCGTATCGGAAGTTAAAGGTTTTGGAAGACAAAAAGGCCATACTGAACTTTACAGAGGTGCAGAGTATGTAATCGACTTTTTACCAAAGTTAAAAATAGAGGTTGTAGTAGACGACCAACAAGTTGAAAAGGTTGTGGAAGCTATAATGCAGGCAGCCAGAACAGGAAGAATCGGAGACGGAAAAATCTTCATAATCCCTATAGATGACGTAATAAGAATAAGAACTGGAGAAAGAGGTCCAGAAGCAGTTTAAAAATTTTATATACAGGAGGTAATTTAAGAATGATTCAATGTCAAACACCAGATGATGTTATGCGTGTTATTTCTGAAAAAGGTATAGCCTTTATCGATTTTAAGTTTAGCGACCCGTTTGGTCAGTGGCAGCATTTAACTATACCTAACCACGAGTTTGGTTTACACTCCTTCGAGGAAGGTATACCTTTTGACGCTTCATCAATAAGAGGTTGGAAAGGCATCCAAGAATCCGATATGCTTTTAATACCAGACCCAAAATCTGCATTTATAGACCCATTTATAGACGAACCTACTTTGTCTTTGATATGCGACGTAGTAGACCCTATCACAAAAGAACCTTACTCAAGAGACACAAGACAGATTGCAAAGAAAGCCCTTGAGTTTTTAAAATCAACAGGTATTGGTGATACAGCTTACTTTGGACCTGAAGCCGAGTTTTTTATATTTGACGATATAAGGTTTGGAAGCGGTCCTAACCATGCCTTCTATCACATCGATTCAGAAGAAGGTTGGTGGAACACTTCAAGAGAAGAAAATCCAAACTTGGGTTATAAAATACCTTACAAAAGAGGCTACTTCCCAGTATCTCCTATAGATAAAACCCATTACATCAGAATGGAAATGGTTAAAACCTTGGAAGAAGTTGGAATAACCGTAGAGAGAGAACATCACGAAGTTGCAACGGCAGGCCAAGGAGAGATAAATTTTAGATTCTCAGACATCATAGGTTCTGGAGACAATATCCTAAAATACAAATACGTTTTAAGAAACGTTGGTTATAGATACGGAAAATTTGTTACGTTTATGCCAAAACCTTTAGCAGGTGATAACGGTTCAGGAATGCACGTCCATATGTCAATATGGTCTAACGGGCAAAACTTGTTTGCTGGAAATGGTTATGCAGGACTATCAGAGATAGCTCTCTACGCAATCGGTGGAATAATAAAACACGCAAAAGCTATATGTGCTTTCTCTAATCCTACAACTAACTCTTACCACAGACTTGTGCCCGGATTTGAAGCTCCGGTAAGACTTGCTTACTCTGCAAGAAACAGGTCTGCAGCTATAAGAATACCTCTTGGCTCAGAATCTCCAAAAGCAAAAAGAATAGAAGTTAGATTTCCAGATGCTTCCTCAAACCCATACTTAACGTTTACGGCTCTACTTATGGCTGCAATAGACGGTATAGAAAACAGAATCCACCCGGGAGAACCTTTAGACAAAGATATATACTCTCTTCCACCTGAAGAGTTGGCTAACGTTCCACAAACACCCGGTTCTTTACAGGAAGCGTTAGATGCTCTAAAAGAAGACCACGAGTTCTTACTTAAAGGCGGAGTTATGGACGAAGACTTTATAAAAATGTGGATAGAGACAAAACAAGCCGAAGTAGACGCTATAAGACTGGTTCCTCATCCAAAAGAGTTTGAACTATACTTTGACGTTTAATCAAAAAAGGGGCTTTTAGCCCCTTTAAAAAATTATCTATTAAATCTATCTTTTATCTTAGAATTAAATCTATCTTTTATCTTAGAAAATTTTTTTCTTACATTTCTCTTTACGTTCTGATAGGTCCTCTGAACTTTGTTTGGTCTTTTGTAGGTAGAAAACTATGATTTGTTTAAGAATGCTCATAAGTATTATTATATCACGATATCAAAAAAAGTTTGATAAATACATAGCCGTAACAGTATCCATAGTTTTTACATGACTTATAAGCCAAGGCTTAAAGTTATATAACAGATACTCTTTTAACATTTTAAAATCTTTCTTTTCTTTTATAGTTTTTTCTATACTTTTTAGCTCAAACAGAACCCTGTCGTGTTCAGATTTATGCATAGGATATGCAAAAAAGTTAGACTCTCTCATCATAGACTCCTCAAACAAGAAATGGTCTACTACATCTTTCAAAAATTCTTCGAAAATAGTCAAAACTTCTTGCTCTTTAGATTTATCGTTTTCCCATTCTGAAATTTTTTCGTAAAGCTTATTAACCATATCTACCTCTGTAGAATGAATTTCGTTCATCTCTTCAACTGCAACTTTTGGTATTTCCTGAACTGATATTAACATAACTACCACCTCATATTTAAGATTTTAAGATAATTATATCTTAAATTTTAAAAATTTTCAAACTGTGTTTTAAAAATCTTGAAATCTTCCTTGTTTTGGGTTATTCTAATTTAAGATGTTTACAGGAGGAGGCAAATGGAAACTGGCTACTTTGGATTAGCGGTATTTTTCATCCTTGCAGTTGTCATAGGGGCTGCTTTACTTATACTAAACAGACTTTTAGCTCCAAGAACTCCAGAACCTTACGAAGGATACCCTTACGAGTGTGGAGTTCCCATATACGATAAAACTACATGGACAACCATAGACCAAAAGTATTACCTTTTAGGTTTGCTACTTGTTTTGTTTGACCTTGAGTCTGCTTTTGTTTTTCCTTGGGCTGTAATATTTAAAGAAGTTGCTCAGGTTGCTTCAGGCTTCATTTTTACTGAAATGTTTATATTCTTACTTATATTAATTTTAGGTTATATATATGCTTGGAAAAAAGGAGCGTTAAAATGGCAATAACAGGAAATAGCGGAATAATTTTAACAACTGTTGAAGAAGTCTTAAGCTGGAGTAGAAGAAATTCTCTATGGCCTGTTTCTATAGGTCTTGCCTGCTGTGCTATAGAGATGATGCACACCGCTGCATCAAGATTTGACACGGACAGACTTGGTATCATATTTAGAGGTTCTCCAAGGCAGGCTGACGTTCTAATAGTTGCAGGAACTGTCGTAAACAAAGTTGCTCCGATGTTAAAGCTTATTTACGAGCAGATGCCAGACCCAAAATGGGTTATATCTATGGGTGGATGTGCTTCAGGTGGAGGACCTTTCCCTACATACTCCACTCTCCAAGGAGTTGATAGAATAATACCAGTTGATGTTTACATACCCGGCTGTCCTCCAACACCTCAGGCTTTACTTTGGGGCATCATACAACTTCAGAAAAAGATAAAAGAAAAGAAAGAAGGAAAAGAACTAAAAGAGATACCTATAAGAGTTCCTACAGAATCTAAGCCTATAAAACAGATATAAACGAGGACAGTTTTGTTATGGATAAATCCTCAGAAGGCAGAAGGGTTAAAGTCTGCCTTCCCGAGTTTAAAAATAAGCCATCAAAAAAATTCCCTTTCCGTAGAGATAGATAAAGATAAAGTATTAGAACTTCTAAAGTATCTTAAAGAAAATCCAGAATACTCGTTTAAAATGTTTATAGACTTTACACTGGTAGATTATCCTTTACATAATCCAAGATTTCAGGCTGTTTATATTCTTTACTCTCCAGATTACAACGAAAGGATTATAGTAAAAACTTGGACCGATGAAACACTACCCTCAATAACCACCTTATGGAAAGGTGCCAAGTGGGCTGAAAGAGAAGCCTACGATATGTTTGGAGTTAGGTTTGAAGGCCATGAAAATCTTGTCCGTATGTTTTTATGGGAAACTTACCCATACTTTCCTCTGAGAAAAGACTTTCCAAAAGAAGGTATAAAAGACACTTATCTACCTTCTCTAAACGAAAGAGATAACATTCCAAGCCACGACTACGACCCATACCACACCGCCATACCTACATTAGAAGACCTTGAAATAACCGAAAGAAAAAGAATAAACAAGAAAAATCAGATAGTCTTAAACTGGGGACCTCTTCATCCCGGAACCCACGGAACAATATGGTTTTTGTTCGACTTAGAAGGGGAAACCATAAAAGATTGTGACATAATCCTTGGTCAGCTACATAGAGGAATAGAAAAGTTAGCCGAAGATTTAACATACACCCAGATAATCCCATACACAGATAGGATGGACTATATATCGGCTTTATGCTCTAACATAGCCTACGTCAACGCAGTAGAAAAACTCCTTGGAGTAGAGCCTACAGAAAAAGCAAAATGGATAAGAACTATGATGGCTGAGCTACAAAGAATAAACAGCCATCTTTTATGGCTTGGAACTACGGCTTTAGACCTTGGTGCCTTGACTATGTTCCTTTACACTTTTAGAGAAAGAGAAAAACTTATGGACATAATAGAAGGTATAGCAGGGATAAGGTTAAACTCTTCTTTTCTTAGAATAGGTGGTGTAAGATACGACCTTCCAGAAGGAAGCTTAGACGTTATAAAACATTTTATAAAAGATTTTCCTTCCAGAATAAAAGACTACGAAGACATGCTAACAAAAAATAGAATCTGGATAAGAAGAAACAAAGATGTAGGAGTAGTTACAAAGGAAGATGTTTATCAGTATGGTTTGACTGGAATAATGGCAAGAAGTGCAGGAGTGCCTTACGACATAAGATACATACAACCAACCGATGCTTACCCTGAAGTTGACTTTGAAATACCACTTGGAACAGTTGGAGATGCATACGACAGATATCTTCTAAGAATGGAAGAGATGAAACAGAGCTTAAACATTATTGCCCAGTGTGTTAAAAAATTAGAAGAGTTGAAAAACGACAAACATTTAGCCACAGAAAACCCTTACGTTTTACCTACTTTGCAGGAAACATACTTTTCCATAGAAGCTATGGTAAAAGACTTTAACTTAAGAATATACGGTGAGAAAGCACCAAAAGGAGAAATCTATCTATCGGGAGAGAATCCAAGAGGAGAGCTCGGTTTTTATATCGTTAGTGAAGGAGAAGGAAGACCATACAGACTAAGAATAAGGTCTGGAGCCTTTTACAACTTACAGATATTCCCAGAGCTTATAAAAGGTAGAACTGTGGCCGATGCAGTTACATTACTTGGTAGCATAGACCCTGTCGTTGGTGAAACTGACAGATAAAATTTAATGATTTATCAATATTTTGAATTTTGACTTTCAAATTTCAAATAAAACAGTGTTTAATTTTTTTAAGTGTTATGTTAAGATAATTTAAATTAAAAAAAACACCTAAAAGAGGTTGCTGCTGATGGAGATAATTTCTACAGTTGTAGTTTTGGTTGTAAAATCTCTCATCTTTATATTGGGAATGTTTCTTGCGGCCGCTTATCTTACTCTAATAGAAAGGAAGTTTGCAGGACACGTTCAACAAAGACCAGGACCACTTCATGTAGGATTCCACGGTTTACTTCAACCTATAGCAGATGCTTTGAAGGTTCTGACTAAAGAAGATTTAGTGCCAAACAACGTCGATAAAGTTTTATTTTACCTTGCTTCTCTGATGGCTTTCGTTCCTGCAATAATGATACTTGCAGTCATTCCTTTTGGAGACCCTATAAAAATATTTGGTTTTGAAATAAAACCTTACATTACAGATATAAACGTTGGTTTAATATTGGCGTTAGCTTTTGGTAGTATAAGTATTTACGGTGTAATCTTTGCAGGTTGGGCTTCAAACAGTAAATACCCTATGATAGGTGGACTAAGGAAAGCCGCCGTCCTGATAGGTTACGAAGTTGCCCTTGGTTTTGCTATGGTAGGTCCTATAATGATGGCAGGTTCATTCTCTTTAAGAGAAATAGTGCAAGCTCAGGAAGGATTTTTTGGAGCTTTCATATGGTATCAACCTTTAGCTTTTATAGTTATTCTTTTTGCAATCCTTGCTGAAACTGGAAGAACACCTTTTGACGTTCAAGAAGCTGAAGCTGAGCTTGTTTCAGGTTACAACACAGAATACTCTGGAATGAAATTCGGACTATTCCCTTTAGCCGAGTGGTATATAGGAACGTTTGTTTTAAGTGCGATAGCTGTAATTCTATTCTTTGGTGGATGGAAAGGTCCTCACATATTTGGAGCCTTCTCTCCTTTTATATGGTTTTTCTTAAAGGTATTTATGATGTTTATGTTTTTCCTATGGGTTCACTGGACATTACCAAGGTACAGAGTTGACCAGATAACGGAAATAGCATGGAAAGTTATGCTGCCACTTTCTTTGTTAAACATCTTTATCACGGCAATAATAATAATGGTAAAAGGTTAACGTATGGTAAAGTTAAAGTATGTAGAAAGACCAAAACTTAACCTTATAGAAAAGCTGTTTTTCTTGGACTTTATAAAAGGTTTAAAAGTTACTTTCAAAAACTTAATAAAAAGGACTGTTACTACAAAGTATCCTTACGAAAAACTTACGCCACCAAAAAGGTTTAGAGGAACTCATGCCCATAGAGTAAAAGACGGAAATGAACCACCTTCTTTCAGTGTTCTTGAAAAGTTTATGGATATAAATACTGGCGAAAGTAGATGTGTGGCTTGCTATATGTGTCAGCAAGCTTGTCCGGTACCATCTCTTTTCAGAATTGAAGCTATCCAACTACCAAACGGAAAAAAGAAGGTAGTAAGGTTTGATATGAACCTTCTAAACTGTCTTTACTGTGGTCTTTGTGTAGATGCTTGTCCAGTAGACTGTTTAATAATGACCGATATATACGAAACTGCAAAATACCAACGGGAAAAATGTGTTATCCATATGGACGATATGAGTGAAAGAGGAAAAGATTTTGATAGAAGAAGACTAAAAGAGCCTGATAGAATTTGGATAGATGACCAAGAAAGAATCAAGTTGTGGGGGCAGATAAAATGGAGTTAAGCGTTGTGGCTTTTTGGATTTTATCAACCATAGCCGTTGTATCTGCTATAGGTGTGGTTTTCTTTAAAAACATAGTATACTCAGTTCTTTCATTAATTTCTGCTTTGATAGCTATATCTGGTCTATTTTTTAACCTTGGAGCTGAACTTGTTGGAGCTTTACAGATACTTATTTACGCTGTAGCTATCGTTGTATTTTACGTTTTGGTTATATCTACGGTGCCTCAGTATAAAGGAGAAGCTGTAGACCCTAAGTATGCTTTACTGTCGGCTCCTTTTGGTTTTATACTCTTCTTGGAGCTTGCTTACGTTTCTGTTTATGGACTTTGGGCTTCAAATACTGGAATCTTTTCTCCTGATATTTTCCAGCAGATTTCAAACGCAAAAGCCGTTGCAACACTTCTATTTACAAAGTATCTATTCCCATTTGAAGTTGCTTCTTTGATACTTTTGGTAGCTATGATAGGTGCTATTTTACTTGGCAAAAAAGATATAGTAGAAGATGAAGAAGGAGGAGCGTAAAATGGTTCCTTACGAGTATTACGTAGCATTAAGCGGTCTTTTAATGGTCCTTGGTCTAATAGGTGTTATAGTAAGAAAAAACGTTATAGCCATGCTTATATCAACGGAGCTTATGCTAAATGCAGTTAACATAGCTTTTGTAGCTTTTGATTTTAAGCTTCACGACGTTGTAGGACAGGTTTTTGTATTTTTTATACTAACTATAGCCGCGGCTGAAGCTGCCGTAGGACTTGGATTAATAATGGCTATTTACAGAATGAAGAAAGACGTTGACGTTGAAAAACTAACAGAGCTTAAGGGGTAAGGCTATGGAGTACTTGTGGATAATTCCTTTTTCACCACTGATTGCTTTTATCATAATCGGACTTTTTGGTTACAAGTTTTTAAGGGAACCTTTATCTGGTATCGTTGCCGTAATAGGTGTTGCCATATCTGCGGTAGCTTCGATTATTGGGTTTATAGATGTTGCTAAAACAGGAAACTATTACGATTTAAAACTCTACAACTGGATTAGTATAGGAGATTACAACGTCTCAGTCAGTATCCTGTGGGACCCTCTTTCTGCATTGATGACCTGCGTTGTAACTTGTGTATCTACATTCATATTTATATTTGCTACTGGTTATATGAAAGGTGATGAGTCTTATCCAAGATTTTTTGCTTACCTTTCTCTGTTTGTCTTTATGATGCTTATGCTTACACTGTCTGATAACCTTGTTCAACTTTTCTTTGGATGGGAAGGTGTTGGTTTAGCATCTTACCTACTGATTGGTTTTTGGCATTATAAAAAATCTGCGGCTAACGCTGCTATGGAATCTTTCGTAGTTAACAGAGTTGGTGACTGGCTGTTTTTACTTGGTATTCTTCTGGCCTTTGTTACGTTTGGAACGTTAGATTACTTACAAATTTTTAATAAACTTGCAGGGGTAGATTACGTAATAATTACAGCTATTGCTTTACTACTTTTTGGTGGTGCCGTAGGTAAGTCTGCTCAAATACCTCTTCATATATGGCTTCCAAACGCGATGGAAGGTCCAACTCCAGTTTCGGCTTTAATTCACGCTGCTACGATGGTTGCCGCAGGTGTTTATATGGTTGCAAGACTTATGCCTGTTTTTGCAAGCTCAGAGATTGCTCTCGATACTGTAATGTTTGTCGGAACAATGTCGGCTTTCATTGCTGCTACTATGGGTCTTGTCCAAAACGATATAAAGAGAATAATAGCTTATTCGACTTTATCACAGCTTGGATATATGTTTGCTGCCGAAGGTTTAGGACTGTTTTCAGAAGGTATGTTCCATCTTACATCACATGCAGTTTTTAAAGCTTTACTATTCTTAGGGTCTGGTAGCGTTCTTATAGCTCTTCATCACTTACTGGACGTTCAGAAGATGGGACAGATTGGAAGAGCTATGCCTATAACTACCGGAACGTTTTTGATTGGTGCTCTTGCTCTGGCAGGTATACCACCTTTCGTAGGATTTTTCAGTAAAGACCCTATAATAGAAGGTGCTTACGAGATAAACACGTTCGTATTTTTATTCCTTTGGGGAGGAGCCTTCTTAACAGCATTTTACATTTTTAGATTATTCTTCTTAACCTTCTTTGACGGAGATAGGTTAGACCCACACTTAAGGGAGCATGTTCACGAATCTCCACCTAACATGACTATACCTTTAATCGTTCTTGCAACGGCTACAGTTGTTTTAGGTTTCTTTAAAGAGTTTTTCATAAACTTCTTAAAACCTTCTTTAGACCCAGCTTACATGAAGTTTTTACCTAACGACGTTAAAGCTCTTGTCAGTGAGGGATTATCAAGAGCACATCACGTTCATATAGAACCAAACGCGTTTAGCTTTTTAGGACACTCTCTAACTTCTTTCCTTGGAATACTGATTTTAGCTACGGCAATAGCCGGAATAACTTTAGCATACGTAATGTATCAAATCAGAAGAATAGACCCTGTAAAAATTGGAGATATGTTCCAGCCTATATACAAACTGTTTTACAACAGATGGTACTTTGACCATATATACTATGCGATTTTTGTATACGGTTACTACAAGCTATCAAAAGTCCTTTGGTTTGTTGGTGATAAAGTTATCATAGATGGAATAGTCGATGGTTCTGGAAAAGGTTCTGTGTTTGCCGGTGGAGTTTTAGGTAAAACTCAACTTGGAAGAATAAGCGGTTATGTATTACAGATGCTTATAGGTGTTGTTATTTTCTTATCACTATTCTTGTTTTTAAAGTAGGAGGAGGCTGGAGATGACGCCACAGTTTGTTTACGCAGATTTTCCATTTATAAGTATATCGATACTCATACCGTTGATAGCAGCGATTATCGTCTTTGTATCAAACGAAAAGTTAGCTAAACCTATCAGTATTTTATCTTCTATTGTAGTGTTTGTTATTTCATCTTATATGCTTTTAACTTACGACCCTTCAGGCTATAAAATCCAGTTTTACGAAAAGTACACATGGATTCCACAATTTGGTATAAGCTATGAGGTTGGAGTTGATGCTTTAAGTTTAACAATGTTTTGGTTAACGGCCCTTTCTTTTGTAGTTGCTTTTGTGTGGAGCACGAACATAGAAAAAAGGATAAAAGAATACTTTATAGCGTTTTTAGTTCTTGAGGCTGCATGTATAGGTGTGTTTGTAACTTGGGACTTGGTAGCTTTCTACGTGTTCTGGGAAGTTATGCTTATACCTATGTTTTTAATAATAGGTGTTTGGGGTTATTCTGAGAGAATATACGCAGCTACAAAGTTTTTCATATACACATTCTTTGGTTCTCTTTTCCTACTAATAGGTGTTATAGGTATGTACATTTACAACTACACTCAAAACAATATTCTTTCAACCAGTTATTTTGATTTGCTGAAACTTTCTTTACCTCATAACCTTGAGATTATCTTTTTCCTTCTTTTAGCACTTGGTTTTGCAATTAAAGTTCCTATGTGGCCTTTCCATACATGGCTTCCAGCTGCCCACGTTCAAGCTCCTACGGCTGGTTCCGTAATACTTGCAGCAGTTTTACTTAAAATGGGAACCTACGGTTTCGTAAGATTCAGCCTACCTTGGTTTCCAGAAGCATCAAAGTACTTTATGCCTGTAATGTTTACCCTTGGTGTTATAGCCATAATTTACACGGCTATGATGGCTATCGCTCAAACACACATAAAAAGACTTATAGCTTACTCTTCTGTTTCCCATATGGGTTTTGTAACGATAGGTACATTTGCTTTAAACGTTGAAGGTGTAAACGGAGCTATAATAACTATGATATCCCACGGGCTTACTTCAGCTGCTTTGTTCCTTGCTGCAGGATTCATTTACGAAAGGTTGCATTCATACGAGATGAAAGACTTGGGTGGAATGGCTAAGTTTGTTCCAGTTTTTGCAACGTTATTTATGATATCTGCTATGGCTTCAGCAGGACTACCTGGATTATCTGGTTTTGTAGGTGAGTTTTTAGCACTTTTAGGAACGTTTAAAGTCAGTATACTAACTGCAGTATTGGCTGGTTTAAGTTTGGTTGTTGGAGCAGCTTACACTCTATGGCTTTATAAAAGAACCATGTTTGAAGAAGAGTTATTAACGCCTGAGAAGAAAGAAGAGTATTCTAAGCTAAAGGATTTAAATACTGCTGAGCTTTGGTCTTTCTTACCACTTGTCGTATTCATGTTTGTAATTGGTCTTTATCCAAACTGGTGGATAAATCTAATAAGCAACACAACAAAGTTTGTTCTTCACAAGATAGTAGGAGGGTAAGCGATGACTATCGTTCAACAGCTGGTTGCAGGTTTAGGTATTCCTAACTTTAAAGTTCTTATTCCAGAGATAATAGTTTTAATTACTGCCATATTAGTTTTCTTAGCTGAACTTTTTATTAAGAGTAGAGCTTTAATATCAGCTTTAACGGTTGTAGGTCTTGCATTGGCAGCTTTTTCTATGTTAACTATATCCGAAGGAGCTATAACCCTTTATGGTCTATACATAGTAGACAGTTTTTCTCTGGCTTTTAAGTTTTTTTTAGTAATATTCACGATTTTAGCAATAATTAACTTACAAAGCTACGTTGAAAGTAAAAAAACTTATTACGGAGAGTACTACTATCTTATACTCTTTACTTTACTTGGATTGATGATAATCGTATCTTCTCCAAACTTGATAAGCTTCTACATAGGTCTTGAACTTTCTTCTATTACCAGCTACATCTTGGTAGGTCTTTGGAGAAAGGACTACAGGTCTAAAGAAGGTGCTTTTAAATACCTTATAATCGGTGGTGCAGGTACGGCTATAATAAGCTACGCTATAGCTTTAATTTACGGAAAAACTGGAAGTTTTGACTTTGCAAGAATTTTCCACGTTATTCAGGATAACAGTGATATTGGAGTAACGGCCGGATTAGTTCTTCTTCTTGTAGGTCTTGGTTTAAAGGCTTCTGCCGTTCCTTTCCACTTTTGGACTCCAGATGCATACGAATCTGCTCCAACCCCTATAACCGGATTTATGGCGAGTGTTTCAAAAGTGGCTATTTTTGCAGCCATACTAAGGATAATGGTTGAGGCTTTTCCTTTCAGCAATCAAATCTGGTCTTACGGTTGGGCTATTTTAGCGGCAGCTTCTATGATTTTAGGAAACTTTGTAGCGTTAAAACAGAAAAACGTTAAAAGAATGCTTGCTTACTCATCTATAGCCCACAGCGGTTATATACTGGCAGCTTTGGCATCTCCAAACGGAATGGGTTTTACTGCTTTAATATTCTACTCAATCGTTTACCTATTTATGGCATTGGGAGGATTTATCTTTCTATCGGCATTTGAGAAAAACGGAAACTGGACTAACGACTTTGAAGACTTTAAAGGTTTAGCTAAAAAACATCCAATAATGGCTCTATACATGCTTATATACATGTTCTCGATGATCGGTATACCTCCAACCGTTGGATTTATGGGTAAGTTTGGAGTATTTATGGCTTTAATATCAAGTAATGTATGGTGGCTTGCCGTAATACTTGTTATAACAAGTGTAGTATCTGCCGGATACTACCTAAAGGTTGTTGCTTACATGTATATGTATGAACCTGTAAACAGCAACAAGTTTAAGCTGACTGCTATGGAAAAATTTACCGTTGGATTTTTAGCAGTTTTAGTTTTAGTAGTAGGAATTTACCCAACTATCTTCTGGGAAATTTCTAACATACTTACTTCTGTGCTTATAATGAACGCAGGTGTCAGATGAGAGGCAACCTTTACGTAATATCATCTCCTGCAGGTGGTGGAAAAACTACTATAGTTAACCTTCTTCTGCAAGAACTTAACTTTTTAAGAAGAGTTATCACATACACAACAAGACAAAAGAGAAAAAATGAGATAGACGGTGTAGACTACGTATTTTTAAAAAAAGAAGAGTTTGAAAAACTCATTTCAGAAAATGCATTTTTAGAGTACGCCGTTGTTCATGGGAATTACTACGGAACCCCTAAAAAAGAAACTTCTGAACTTTTAGAAAGTGGTTACGATGTTTTACTTGTTATAGACGTTCAAGGTATGAAACAGGTTAAACAGATATATCCTGAAGTAGTAACAATTTTTATAATTCCTCCTTCTATTGAAGAGCTTGTAAACAGAATGAAATTAAGAGGGGAGAGTGTAGAAGACATAGAAAAACGTTTAAAAACTGCCGAAAAAGAGATTCCCCATTGGAAAGAATACGATTATATAGTCATAAACGACAACCTACTGGAAGCTAAAGACAGTATAAAAAGCATAATAATTGCAGAAAGGTGTAGGACAAAAAAATTTGACCTTAGTTTGATAAAAGATGAAAAGTTAAAATCTCTTATGATATAATTATTTTTTACTAAAAATTCTGGAGGTTTCAAAGTGGGTCAAAGACCTTTAATTGAACAAGCCTTAAAAAAAGTAAAAAGTAGGTATGAGTTAGTTCATGCAGCTTCTAAGCTGGCTATTGAACTTTACGAAACTGGTGCAGAAACTTACGTAACGGAAGAAGGAATACCTCTAAAGAAAACCGTTATAGCCATAGACGAAATAGCAACAGGAAAAGCCAAGATAATCAGGAAAAATCAAGAATAACTGTAAAGTGTTTATCAGAGACCTTTTTTCTAAACTTAATCCCGTTCAAACTGCATAAATTTTCAACTATCAAGATACCTAACCCACTTCCCCCTTCCACTTCTTTGTTTATATCATTTCTTATCACTACACACTTCTTTAAAACTTTAATGTGAACAAAACTTTTTGAGTATTTAAAAGCATTTTCTAAAAGGTTGTAGAAGATTATTTCCAAATCTTTTTTATTAGCGTATTTTTTCAAAGGTTTTACACTTAGAAAAACTTTCTTACGTTCACTATCAAACTGTTTCAAAAGATTGTTTAAAACGTCTTCTATATTTATAAACTCTTCTTTTCTATCTTCAAAGGGAAGTTGTCTAAATGTGGTAGATAGTGTTTTAATGTCCTGAGAGAGTATATTTACTACTTTCTCTATTCTTTTGATTGCAGGTGATTCTTCTTTTTCCTTAAGAATTTCTAAGTTTGTGATTATACTTGATAAACTGTTTCCAAACTTATGTGATACTGCAAGGATTAAAATTTGAAGAAACGATTTATACCTTCTCTCTTTTCTAAGATAGTTGTCTATCGTAAAGTAGAGGATAAACGATGTTAGCACTACAAGTATACCTTCCCAGATTAGTATAACGCGACTGTAGTTGCTTTTAATATCATCTAAAATCTCATCATGATTGAATTTATACATAAAATCTGGGTAAGCTTTTGAGTAAACCTGTTGGTATTTCATTAAAAGTTCGTTTATTACGTAAAGGTTAATAAAATTTATTACGGAAAGTGTAACAACAAAAACCAACATAACAAGCAAGAAAACTTTTAACTCAAACTTCACTTGAGTCTGTAACCTATCCCTTTGTGGGTTTCTATACTATCTTCTGGTAAGATTTTTCTTAGTTCTTTTATATACTGTCTTACGATTTCGTCTCCTACAGCCTTATCTGGCCAAACATAATTTAGTATAACTTCTGTTGGAACAACTTCTCCTCTTCTTTTGAGAAGTAGTTTTAAAAGGTTCCATGCGGTTTTTGATATTTTTACCTCTTGACCGTTTTTTAAAATCACTTGCCTCTCTAAATCTATTTCTACGTTTCCTATCTTCTCTATATCTGGTGCATGAAGTCTTTTACTTAGGGCTTTTATACGTAAAAGCAACTCTTTTGGGTTAAAAGGTTTCGATAGATAATCATCGGCCCCCAGTTTAAAACATACTTCTTTATCTTCTATCCTGTTTTTAGCAGTCATTATCAAGATAGGAGTTTTTATTCCTTTGTCTCTAAGTTGTTTAAGTATATCTTCTCCTTTGTTATACTTTAACATCAGGTCTAAAACTATAACGTCGTATTCAGACATAAGGATAGCTTCATCTAACTTTCTGTCATCTTTTACCCAGTTTATCTCTACACCGTTACTTTCAAGATAGTCTTTTAAACTCTCCCCAAGTATTAAGTCATCTTCTACCATTAAAACTCTCATATTTATATTATAGGATTTTTCTAAAAAATATTGTATTTTGGAAGATTTTTCTTGTAAAATAAAAGTTAATTTTATGGAGAGGTTGTAAAATGGAAAAAGTTTTTTTAAATGGAAAAGAGTTTAAAGATACGAACCTTTTAAGACCTATTATGTACGGTGAAGGTGTTTTTGAAACGTTTAGATACGCTCAAAAGCTGCCAAAACATATAGATGCCCATTACGAAAGGTTAATAAAAGGTGCTAAATTTTTAGGTATTCCAGCAATTACGAAAGAAGACTACATTTACTACGTTGAAGAAGCGGTTAAATCATTTGAAGATAAAGACTTATACGTAAAGACTATTTTGTTATCTGAAGGAAACTCTTTCTATTCCCTTTTACCTTACAAAAGCCATTTGATGGTGGTTGTAAGACCTTACACTCCTATAAGCGGTCCTGTAAAACTTACAGTTAGCCCTTACAGAGTTCATAGTAAAGACCCACTTTTAAAGATAAAATCCACAAACTACATAAGAAACATTTTAGTTAAAAGGTACGCTCAAGAAAAAGGTTACTTTGACGCTATAATTTTAAACGAAGATGATAGTATCACAGAAACGTCCTCTGCAAACATCTTTTGGATAAAAGGTAGATATCTTTACACACCTGCAGTTGAGTGTGGAATTTTGGAAGGTATCTCAAGGAAAAAAATAATAGAGGAAGCTAAAAATCAAGGATTTGTAGTTGTAGAGGGAAGTTTTAACCTTAAAGATTTAAAAGATGCAAACCTTGTCTTTCTGTCTAACTCTTTACATGGTATTATAAAAGTTGAAGCCATAGACCCAGAGGCTTTAAAATGAAGTTAAAGGCCTTTATCTTTTCTTTACTTTTAATTTTTTACTCTGTTTTGGCTAACACTGTAAAAGATGATATCCAAATTATAGTTAACGATGTTTTAAAGGACCATGATGTAAAGGTTGGTATTTATGTAGAGTCTTTAACGAAAGACAATTTTAAATTTTTTTTAAACCATCAGATGCCTTTGATTCCGGCTTCAAACCAGAAAATACTAACCACTTCAACGGCTCTTTTAAAACTTACTCCTGATTATAGGTTTAAAACTCTGGTTCTGACAGATGGTTATATAAAGGACGGCGTGCTGTTTGGTAACCTTTATTTAAAAGGTGGTGGAGACCCTTCTTTAACTGAAGAAGACCTTAAGAGTATCGTAAAACAATTAAAAGAGATAGGCATAAAAAAGATAGATGGTAACGTTGTAGGAGATGGTTCATTTTTTTCTGAAGAGGGAAGAGGCTATGGATGGCCAGAAAAAGATTTTGATTACTGCTTTACTGCTCCTTTCAGCGGACTTTCATTAAATGAAAATTGTCTAACTGTAAAAGTGTTTGTTGGTAGTAAAAAGGTTTCCGTAGAATTTTACCCAGAAAACAGTTACTACCAAGTTGTAAATACACTTAAAGTATCAAAACATCATACAGGCTACTCTGTAAAGGTTGAAGGAAACAAAATATACATATCTGGAAGTGTAAAAGCCGGAACTCAGTTTGAGATATCTATTCCTGTAAAAAATCCAGCAATTTTTACAACATCGGCATTTTATACCATACTAAAAAATTCTGGTATACAGGTAAAAGGAAGGTATTTTATAGAAAATACTCCTTCTAACCTTAAAACGTTGGTTACACACTACTCTATACCTTTAAAGGATATAATAAAAAAGACTAATAAAAACAGTGATAACTTTTACGCAGAACAGATATTTAGGACATTAGGAAGAGAAATTTTCGGAAAAGGAGACTCTGAAACATCTGCAAGAGTAGTTTTGAATACTTTAAGAGAGATAGGTGTTAACATAAATAACATACGTATTTACGACGGAAGCGGACTATCAAGATACAATTTAATTACCGCAGAAAGTTTGGTAAAAATACTGTCTTACATATACAACACACCTTACTTTTTTGATTTTTACCATTCTTTAGCAATTTCCGGTGTAGATGGAACTTTAAAACACAGGTTTTATGAAATCAAAGGAAAGGTTTATGCTAAAACAGGTTATATAAAAGGTGTTAAGAATCTATCCGGCTATGTATTATCAAAAAGTGGAGAAGTTTATGTATTCTCCATACTGACAAACGATTTAAAGTCTACAGAAGTGGCAAACAAGCTACAAGAGAAGATTTGTTCCACACTGGCTGAAAGATAAGTTAGTTATAATTTAAATTGTAAAATTTAGGAGGTTTTTAGATTGACGGCTTTAGCTTTTTTAATCATGCTTGGAGTTTTAATAACTATTCATGAGCTTGGACACTTTTTGTTTGCAAGAATGTTTGGTGTAAAGGTTGAGTCTTTTTCAATAGGTTTTGGACCGCCTATATTCAAATGGAAAGGAAAAGAGACCGAATACCAGATAGCTCTTATACCTCTTGGTGGATACGTAAAAATGTATGGAGAAGACTCTATGACTGAACCTTTACAAGGTGAGGTAGATAAATCTGCCTACCAAGACCCAAGGTCTTTCCATTCTAAACCAAACTGGCAGAAGATGCTTATAGCCTTTGCTGGACCTTTGTTTAACATAGTTTTAGCTATAGTTTTATTCGTAGTGGTTTACACTGTAGGAACAAAAGAACCTGCATACTTATCTGAACCTGTTGTAGTAGGTTACGTAGAAAAAGGCTCAGTAGCAGAAAAAGTAGGTATTCAACCTTTCGATAAGATAGTTAAAGTAAACGGTAAAGAAGTAAAAAATTGGAAAGAGTTTACAGTAGAACTTGGAATGAAATCTGGAAAAACTGTAGAGATTGAACTACTTAGAAATGGTGTTATTCAAAAAGTTTCCGTTAACTTACCTGATGACATGACAAAAACATCTTTTGGTATATCGCCAGTTTTTCCTGCAAAAGTTGGTAAAGTTTTAGAAAACACACCAGCAGCAAAAGCAGGAATAAAAGAAGGAGATTTGATTATAGGAGTTAACGGTAAACCTATAAACAGTTGGTTTGAGTTTGTAGATTTTATGGCTTCTTTAAAAGAAAAACAACCTATAAACCTTCTCATAAAAAGAGATAACAAAGTTTTTAGTATAACGTTAGAACCTCAGTATAGTGAAGAGTTGAAAAAATACACAATAGGTATCTCTCCAAAGTTTGAAACAAAAACGATAAAATACCCTCTAACGGAAGCCGTTGGAAAAGCCATAGACAAAACAAAAGAACTCACAGTGGCTATATACAACGTTGTGGTAGGTTTAATAACTGGTGAAGTCTCCTTTAAAACACTTGGAGGGCCAATATCTATCGCTAAGTTTTCTGGTGAAGCATTGGAAACTGGAATAACAACCTTCCTGTTTGCCATGGCATTTATCTCTCTTCAGCTTGGATATCTAAACTTACTTCCTATACCTGTGTTGGACGGAGGCTTAATACTGATACTTTTAATTGAGACCATCATAAGAAGACCTCTTCCAGAAAAAGCAAAAGAATACTTAGCTTACTTTGGGTTTGCCCTTCTTGGAACTCTGATGATATACGTCATTTTCAACGACATATTAAGAGTTATACAATAAATATATTAAATATGTTTTTATATAAGGAGAAGTTATGGCAACAAGGGTAGGAATTATAGTTTTAAGTGGTAACCTTGATAAGGTTTTACCAGCTTTCATCATAGGAACAACAGCCGCAGCTATGGGTATGGAGGTTGGTATGTTTTTCAGTTTTTACGGACTAAACGCTATACATAAAGAAAAACATAAAAATTTAAAAGTTTCACCGATAGGTAATCCGGCTATGCCTATGCCAGTTCCTGTCCCACAGATTCTTACAATTATGCCCGGTATGATGGACTTTGCAACATCAATGATGAAATCAATGATGGAACAACATAAAGTACCATCTTTAGAGCAACTAATACAGCAGGCAAAGGATTTAGAGATAAAGCTTTACCCTTGCCAAACTGCTATGACACTCTTTGGTTATACTGTGGAAGACCTTATAGATGGTGTAGAAAAACCAGCCGGAGCTGCAACTTTCCTAAGTTTTGTAAATGCAGGAGAAAAATCCATAGTGTTAAACTTTTAAAATGAGTATAAAAGAACGTTACCTACAGATAGAAGAGAGAATACAGAAAGCATGTATAAGAAGTGGTAGAAAAAGAGAAGAAGTTATACTACTTGCAGCTTCTAAAACTCAACCTGTAGAAAAAATACTGGAAGCATACGAGTGTGGGATTAGATACTTTGGAGAAAACAGAGTTCAAGAAGGTATGGAAAAGATAGATATGTTAAAAGATTACAAGGATATACACTGGCATCTTATAGGTGGTCTACAGACCAACAAAGCAAAGTATGCAGTTAAATACTTTGAAATGATACATTCAGTAGACAGACAAGAGCTTGTAGATGAACTGGAAAAAAGAGCCTCAAAGCTCGGAAAAGTCCAAGAAGGTCTTATAGAAGTAAACTTTGGAGAAGAATCTAAGTTTGGTGTTAGAGAAGAAAACTTAAAAACTCTGTTTGAGTATACTTTAACAAAAAAACATCTAAAGATAGTTGGACTGATGGCTATACCACCTTACTTTGAAAATCCAGAAGACGTAAGACCTTTCTTTAGAAAGTTAAGATTACTAAAAGAAGATTTAGAGAAAAGCTTTAACGTTAAACTTCCGCACCTTTCGATGGGAATGTCCCACGATTTTGAAGTTGCTATAGAGGAAGGTGCTACAATAGTAAGAATAGGAACTGCCCTCTTTGGAGAAAGAAGATGATAAACCAAGATTTACTAAGTATCCTTGCTTGTCCAGTTTGTAAAGGGGATTTAGAGTATACAAAAATAAACGATAATGATTATCTTAAATGTCAAACCTGCAGACTATACTACCCTGTAAAGGAAGAGATTCCTATACTACTTCCGGAAGAGGCTGTAAAAGAAGAAAATGTTAAAAGAGATTAAATACATCTTTATAGCATTTTTTATAATACTTATAGGTTTTTTACCTTTTTACCTAACTTCTTCAGAAAAATCAAACACAAAGTTTCATTTAGTAAAGCTCGATATAACCAATTTAGAGCCGGTTGTAGGTAAAGAAGGTGGCACTCTGAAGAGAACCCTTTCAGGAGACCCAAAAACGTTAAACCCTGTGATGGCTCAGGAAACAAGCTCTACAGCAGTTATCGGTCCATTGTTTAACGGACTTACAAAGATTAACGAAAAGACACTTTTACCAGAACCGGATTTAGCAGAAAGGTGGGAAGTAGATAAAACTGGTACCGTTTGGAAGTTTTACCTTAGAGATGCAAAATGGTTTGATGGAAAGCCTGTAACGGCAGACGATGTTGTATTTACTTACAATCAGATTTACTACAACGATTCTATACCTTCCTCCTCAAGAGATGTATTAACGGTAGAAGGTAAACCTTTCAAAGTTAGAAAGATTGACGATAAAACTGTAGAGTTTGTATTACCAAAACCTTTTGCTGTATTTCTAAATGCAGTAGGTCAGCCTATACTACCTAAACATATCCTTGAAAAGGCAGTAAAAGAAGGAAAATTTACTTCTACTTGGACTGTTGATACTGACCCAAAAGAGATAGTAGGAACAGGTCCTTACAGGTTGGTTAAGTATCAACAAGGTCAGTTTGTTTTATACGAGAGAAACCCATACTACTGGGAAAAAGACCAAAAAGGTCAGCAACTTCCATACATACTAAAAATTCAATCTCAAATAATAAAAGACCCAGACGTTTCTTTAGTTAAATTCTTAGCCGGAGAAAGTGATGTATACAGTGTAAGACCTTCTGACCTTCCAAAGTTAGCCGAAAACAGTAAAAGAGGAGATTTTACAGTATACAACCTTGGAGCTACACCTTCCACAACCTTTATAGTCTTTAACCAAAATCCAAACTCACCGATACCAAAGTATAAACTTCAATGGTTTCAAAACGAAAAGTTTCGCCAAGCAATATCCTACGCAGTAGACAGAGTTGGTATAATAAACATGGTTTACAACGGCTTAGCGTATCCTATATACACAGCAGTTACACCGGCAGAAAGAAGACTTTTTGATGAAAACTACTATCCAAAGTATCCTTACGACTTAAAAAAAGCAAAAGATATCCTACTATCGATAGGCTTTAAAGAAGGTAAAGATGGATTTTTATACGACAGCCAAGGACATAAGCTTAGTTTTACGTTAATAACCAACGCAGGCAACAAAGAGAGGGAAGCTATAGGAAACATCATCAAAGAAGATTTAAAAAAAATAGGGATAGAAGTAAACTTTCAAGGATTAGACTTTAATAACCTTGTTTCTAAGCTTATGTCAACATATGATTTTGAAGCAGTTATAATAGGTCTTACAGGTAGTATGGACCCTTACTTTGGTCAGAACGTATGGCTATCTTCGGGCCATATGCATATGTGGTATCCAAAACAGAAAAAACCGGCTACAGATTGGGAAGCAAAAGTAGATGAGCTTTTCAACAAAGCAGCCGTAGAACTGGACCCAGTAAAGAGAGACAACCTTTATAAAGAAGCTTTCAAGATAATCGGAGAAAAACAACCTATGATATTCATAGCAGCTCCAGAAGAGATGGTAGCCGTTAAAAATAAACTTAAAAACGTTTTTCCAACTGTCTGGGGATGGTATAAGGGAGAATACGTTTTCACTCAGTAGTGTGTTATAATATTTATTTGAAAAATTTTTAAGTTATCAGGAGGTTTGTATGTCAATAACAGCTGAAAAGAAAAAAGAGTTGATTAAAAAGTTTGCTCTTCATGAAAACGATACAGGTTCACCGGAAGTTCAGATAGCTATTCTAACTGAGAGAATAAAGAACCTAACTGAACACATAAAAGCAAACAAAAAGGACCTTCACTCAAGAAGAGGTCTCATAGGTATGGTTAACAAAAGAAAGAAGTTGTTAAACTACCTCAAAAGAACAGATGAAGAAAGGTATAAAAAAATAGTGAAAGAACTTGGAATAAGAGAATCCGCAGAACCAAACCAATAGTTTAAAAGGAGCCGGTATGGATATAGAGGAAATTAAGGTCCAGACAGAAGTAAACGGTGCTCCTTTTACTATAGAAACAGGATACTTTGCAAAACAGGCAAACGGTGCTGTTATCGTAAGGCAAGGAGATACAGCAGTTTTTGTAGCTGCCGTAATGGCTGAAGAGCCTCAAGCTGACGTAGACTTCCTTCCTTTAACAGTTGAATATAAAGAGAAGTACTACGCTTCTGGAAAAATACCCGGTGGTTTTATAAAAAGAGAAGGTAAACCTACCGATAGAGAAATACTCGTTGCAAGAAATATAGACAGACCTATAAGACCATTATTTCCAAAAGGCTTTTACAACGACGTAATCATAACAGCTTATACACTTTCTGCAGATGATAAATACGACCCTGATGTTTTAGGAATAGTTGGAGCTTCGGCTGCTTTACACATTTCAGATATTCCTTTTGAAGGACCCATTGCAGGCGTAAGAGTTTGTAGAGTTAACGGTAAGTTTATAGTAAACCCAACATACCAAGAGAAAGCTCAGTCAGACTTAGAGATAGTCGTTGCTGGTTCTAAAGATGCAATCGTTATGGTAGAAGGTGGAGCAAAAGAAGTTCCAGAAGAAGATATCCTTGAAGCAATGATGTTTGGTCACCAAGAGATAAAAAAGTTAATCGAACTTCAAGAAGAATTAAGACTAAAGTATGGAAAAGAGAAAGTAGTAATTCCTCAAGATGAAGAAGAAAACATCTTAAAAGAAAAATTAAAAGAGTTTTCTTACTCAAAAATAAAAGAAGCTTTTAACATTTCAGATAAAAAGCAGAGAAATAAAGCTATAAATGCTATATTTGAAGAAGCCGTAACAGCCCTTGAAATACCGGAAGAAAAAGTTAAAAAGGCTTCGTTTTTATACAAAGAGATAGTAAGCAACGTAATGAGAGATAGAATCCTTAACGAAGGTATAAGGATAGACGGAAGAAAGCCGGAAGAAATCAGACCTATATGGATAAAAGTAGGAATATTCCCAAGGAACCACGGCTCTGCTATCTTTACAAGAGGTCAAACACAGGCATTTGTAACTGTAACGTTAGGTTCCCTTTCTGAAGGTCAAATAGAAGAAAGTTTAGAATCTGGCGAAGTTATGAAAAGATTTATGCTCCACTACAACTTCCCACCATTCTCTACAGGTGAAGCCAAACCACCAAGAGCTACTTCAAGAAGAGAAATAGGACATGGTAACCTTGCCGAGAGGGCTTTAGAACCACTTATTCCTTCAGAAGAAGAGTTTCCTTACGTTATAAGGGTTGTTTCAGATATATTAGAATCTAACGGTTCAACATCTATGGCTACCGTTTGCGGCGGTTCTTTAGCCTTGTTTGATGCAGGTGTTCCTATGAAAAAGCACGTAGCCGGTATAGCTATGGGGCTTATAAAATCTGAGGATAAATTCGTTATCCTATCGGATATTCTCGGAGATGAAGACCATCTTGGTGATATGGATTTTAAAGTTGCAGGAACCAGAGATGGTGTAACATCAATACAGATGGACATAAAAGTAAAAGGTTTAACAAGAGAAATTCTTGAAAAAGCGTTAAAGCAAGCAAGAGAAGGAAGAAAATACATACTTGACCTTATGTATCAAGCTATACCTGAACCACGTAAAGAGATATCACCTTACGCTCCGACTGTAACAACGTTAAGAGTACTTCCTGAAAAGATAAGCATAATAATTGGTCCATCAGGTAAGAACATAAAGAAAATCATAGAAGAAACCAAAGTAAAAATAGATATAGACCCAGAAGGCTTAGTAAGAGTATACGCTCCGTCCAAAGAGTCTGCAGAAGCTGCCGTTAAGATGATAAATGAACTTATAATGGATGTAGAAGTTGGTGAAGTATACATGGGTAAAGTAACAAGAGTAGAAGATTACGGAGCTTTTGTTGAACTATTCCCGGGAAGATTATCTTTACTGCATGTTTCTCAAATATCAGATGAAAGGTTAAGGTCGGCTAAAGATGTTATAAAAGTTGGTGATATTGTTAAAGTAAAAGCTATAGAAATAGATGACCTAGGAAGAGTTAGAGTCTCATTGAAAGATGTTCCAGAAAACGTAGAAGCAAAAAATAAATTTTTATACGAGTAAAGAGTTCTCTCTTTGCTCTTTTTTCTTTGAAAAATAACGATGAATAACATTATTGTTGTAAACAACTCTATACTGTTAAACTCTCTAACAAAACTGAGAGACAAAAATCTTAAATCTTCTCAATTCAGAAAAGAAGTTTCTAACATAGCAAAAATATTACTTTTTGAAGCTTTGAAAAATGAAGAAACAGAGATGAGAAGAATACAAACTCCTTTTGTTGAAAGTGATTTTCCATCTCTAAACGAAGATGAGTATGTTTTAGTTCCAATCCTGAGGGCAGGTCTTCCGATGATGGAAGGTTGTCTCGAAGTTTTGGAAGATGTTAAAGTAGGCTTTCTTGCTATAAAAAGAGATGAAACTACTTTAGAAAGCAAAGTTTACTACGAAAGATTGCCACATCTTGAAGAAAAAACCGTTATTATTTTAGACCCTATGGTAGCAACAGCAGGCTCGATTACAAAAGCAATTGGAATAATAGAATCTCATAATCCTAAGAAAATAATATCTCTTAATATTGTTGTATCAAAGGTTGGCGCAGAAAAGTTATCTAAATTTAAAAATGTTAAGTTCTATGTTGGAAGTGCAGGCGAAGATTTAAACGATAAAGGATATATCGTTCCCGGTATAGGTGATGCTGGGGACAGATGTTTTAACACTTAAAAATCGATATAAATTTGCATCTTAAAAAATTTTCATTGTGAAAAAATCAGTGGTGAAACAGATGATAAGAAAAACACTTAAAAAAGATAAAGGGGGTATAATCCCCCTTTTTAACGAAAATAAATAGTAAAAATATTCATATCGTCTTTTCTTTCTGCTTCTATCTTAAAACCATATTTTTGGCATATCTTTTTTACAATAGACAGTCCTAATCCGAGGCCTTCAGTAGTGCCTGCTTTGTCTTCTCTATAGAATTTTTCGAATATCTTTTTTAGATTTTTTATCTCCTTTCCAGTATTTGATATTTCTACACTATCTTTTGAGATATCTATCTTAATAACACCATCTTTAATGTTATACTTTATAGCATTGTCTATTAAGTTTGTAAAACAAACTTCTATATCTGTTTTATTAACTTTTAATAAAGCATCTTCACTTTTATTAAATTCAACTTTTATATTCTTCTCTTTTATTGATGTTTGAAATTTATTTAAAATGTTTTCTAAAATTTCTGATACTCTAATATCTTCTAAATCTTCTTTTGAAACAGACTTCAAAGCATCAATATTTGATATTATACTTTTTATATACTCTAAATTTTTCTCTATCTGATACATATGATTTTCAACGTTTTGAAAATTTTTAACTTTCATCAAGTAAAGGTTTGTATTTATTACTGATAACGGAGTTTTTAAATCGTGGGCTACAATGTTTAGCGTGTGTTCTAAGTTTTCTTTCTGCTGTTTTAAAGGTCTAAGTAATCTTCCAGAAACAGAGAATGCCAGAAATCCAGACAAAAATATTACAGTAAGAGAAGATAAAAAGATAGATTTCTTTAACTTTCTAAGGTCTTCATTTACTTTTGTTATATCTTGACCCATTACTATATAAAAATCTTTTACACTTTTGTAGTAATAGGTTAAAATATACAAGTTTTGGTCTACAGATGTTCCGTTGCTCACTTTTAAATTTTCTTTGTTAAACTTTGAAAAAAAATATTTTTTTTCGTTAAAGTTGTTTATACATAATTTTTCTTGACTACTCATATCATAAACACACAAAAACATGTTTTTTTCGATATTAATTGAAATAATTTTGCTGATATCTTCGTTTAGCTTCGGTAATATTTCAAAAAGAGTCGTTTTTAATTTATCTTCTATCTCAACATATTTTTGATTTTCGTATAAAAAGTATATAGATGAAGACAATATAAAAACTATAATTCCAGATACCAAAATAAGAAGAAAAGTTATTTTTATCCTTACTTTTTCTATTTCGTCTAAATTTTTTATAAAATCAATCAATTCTATATCCTACACCAGATA
>PNIU01000106.1 GCA_002878035.1 Sulfurihydrogenibium sp. | reverse complement strand
CTTTAAGAGAAAAAATAACAGACCAAGACTTGATAGAGTTTATAAAAAATCTTAAAGAAGCTATAAGTGATTACGGAATAATATCAACCTATACTTTAAAAACCATATCAGAGTTAGATACAAACAATATAGAACAGTGTAAAACAACTCTTTATAGCATTCAAAAGGAACTGGGAGGAAAAGATTTTCTAAAAGACTTACAAAAGAGAACTAACGACCAAGAAGGGGACATTGTAATAGCAATAGAAAATATAAAATCACTATCAAAGGAGGTTTAAAACATGGAAGTAAAAGAGATACTGGGGAAATTATTTGAGGAAGCATTAAAGGAACCATCAGGAAAAGGAGTAAGAGATCAGATTAAAGCACTATTTTCAGAAAAGATTAATAACATCAACTTTATAGATGAAAAAGATGGGAAGATAAACTTAGAAAAATATCCAGAGTTTGAAGATATTTACCACATCGGAAACGCAGAACTTGAAGATGGTAAAGAAGTTGCATTTTTCACAATAAAAGTAAAATCTAACCTTTCAGAAAGAGAAAGTAAAAGAAGGCAGTATGAGTTAGCAAAAGAGATACTATTCTTAGACGAATTTATAGGAATAAATGCGGGTATCTTTGTATTCTACGATGTAAATGGAAACCTTAGAATATCTCTTATATTTAAAGTTTATCAAGAGGGAAAAACCTTTTTAAGCCACTACAAAAGATACACTCACTTTGTATCTAAAGACAAACCAAACAGAACCTTCATAAAAAACTTTGAAGAGAATGACTTTAACACATTCCAAGGTATAATAGAAGCCTTTAATGAGAAAGAATTAACAGAAGAGTTTTACAAAGAGATACAGAACTGGTTTGCTTGGGCTTTAAAGTATGCAAACTTCCCATCTGGTATGCCTGAAGAAAATCTTTTAAGACTACTTACAAGAATGATTTTTGTATGGTTTTTAAAAGAGATGAAGTTAATACCAGAGGATATATTTGACGAGGAGAAACTAAAAGAAATAGTTAAAGACTTTGGTAATTCAGATAACTACTACAACGCCGTAGTTCAAAACCTGTTTTTTGCTACATTAAACAAACCTATAAAAGAAAGGGATTTTGCACCATTACAAAAAGATGATGACCCTGAAACTAAACATCTATACAGATATGAAGACAAACTAAAGATAACTGAAAAAGAGTTTATAGATTTATTCAAAGAGACGCCATTTGTAAATGGGGGACTGTTTGAGTGTTTAGATGTAGATGGATTTTCAAGAGACGAACAAAAGATGGCAAAACTACCAGACTTTCTATTTTTCTCTGAAGAAAGAGAAGAAGACTTATCA
>PNIU01000043.1 GCA_002878035.1 Sulfurihydrogenibium sp. | reverse complement strand
TGGTTGATAGTCCTGTTTGCATCTGCTTACATATCGATATCTTTATTTACCGTTTTCATTGTCATTTTTCTACTGTATGAAATCTATAAATTTTTAAGAAAAGAGATAAAGTTAAGTGGTGAGCTTAAACTTCCACTGTTTATGATTATTACTCCATCTATACTTTCAACAAGTTTATATGGTGGATTAAAAGAGCTTCCAGGTGCATTAAACCAAACATTTTTTAACATATCCTACTTTGCCAAAGATTTATTCACTCCTTCGGAAAGACTTTTTTACAAAGTAAATCTTACAATTGTAATCTTTTGTAGCATAGAGGCTGTAGTTACGGTTTTCAACTACTATAGAGGTTTAGAACAGCCTATATGGGGAGGTCCTTTTGAGATAGGAATAGTTTTTTCTTTAGGAAGTTTAAGTGCTTTTACTATGTTTCTCTTAGAAAAAGATAAAAAGATAAAGTCTTTATATTTTCTACTGTTTATCATTTTTACTTTTTTTGTGTTTTATACGGGTAAGAGAAATCCTATTTTAGGAATAACTTCATCTTACCTTATACTGTTTGTATTATTGATAAAGTTTAGGGGAATAAGTAAGAAGTTTATATACGTTTTATCTGGGATATTTTTAGTTTTAGTTACTGTAGGAACTTTTATTGCAGTTGAGAAATTTCCAAAGTATAAGCTTTTGTTTGAAGTAGTTTTTCAGGGTAAGGAATTATCTGAAAACGAAATTAACGAGTTTTCAAGTTTAAGGTGGCAGATAGGTAAAAAAGGTCTTGAAGTTATAAAAAAAGATATAGAAAACGGAAATTACCTACCTTTGCTTATAGGTCATGGCTATGCTGCAGGAACAAGATTAGACCCTCCTTCTCCTGTAGGAAGGTCTTACGAATCTATCTTTTTAATATCTGAGTTGATAAATATAGGTATCTTAGGTGTTTTGGGATTGATTTATCTAATGTTTAGATACTTTAAGTTTGTCCTTGGTGTAAGGTTAAAGAATTATAATCAGATTATAGCTATTCCTTTCTTAGTGTTTCCTACTTACTACCTTGTAGGTGGAATTTTTAGTGGTATATGGGATGCTATCCTACCTCTCTACTTTTTAATGTTTGGAATAGCAGAGAATTATTTTAAAAAATAACCTAAAAAATTACAAATTTTCCAGAATTTCGAAAATTTCTCTTATGTTTCCTTTGACTTTTACCCTTCCTGTGGTCAAAAATCTTAGTATGTTAGAAGGATTATCTATTAGTTTTTTTAAATCTTTAAATGATAAAATTACTTGATTTTGAATAGTCTTTTTTAAGTCGGGTTTTACTGTTTTTAAGCCGTGTTTACTTATCTCTACAAAAACAGAAGAACCATCTTTTAGATGTATTTCCAATAAAACTTTACTGTTTAAACCTTCCAAATAGGATATATGCTCCTGATTTATCCTTTCTATTAAACTTTTTATTTCGTGAAGCTCCTGGTTCATATATCACTTTCTAAAGAGATTATAGTTTTTCCGGTAGCTTTTATAACTTTGTTCATGAAATCTTCCAGTTTTTCTTCGGCTCTTTCTTCTGTTTCGTATATTCCCAACACTGCTGGCAAAAGTGGCTGTGGTAGATATGCGACTATTTTGTATACTAATCTTCTTCTACCTTCGATTTCTACTTTTTCTTCTTCTACTGCAAAACCATATATGTATTCTATGTTAATATATCTTCCACTCCTTGTTTTTATGAAAATCATAAAGAATCCCCACTTTTTTATACAAGTTTTAAAAACCCACCTGATAGACAGGTGAGTATGTATGAAACTTTACTTATTGATTAGTTTGTTCTTTGTTTTCTTCTTTAGTTTTTTCTTCTGATAGAGCTTTTTTAGCCCCTTCTACTGCTCCAACAGTTGCAGAAGATACTACTTTAACGGCTTTTTCTGCTATTTCCATAGCAGTTTTTACTACTTCTGAAGCCGTGTCTGATATCTTCTTAACGGCTTCTGCTGGTAGCTTTGTCAAATCTTTTTCTTCAGACATACCGATTTTCTTCCTGAGCTCTTCCAACTCTGCTTTTATCTTTTCTAACTCTTCATGGATGTTTTTTTCTTCCATGTTTGTTCCACCTCCTTAAAATATTTGAGATTGATTTTTTGTTGAGTATAAAACTTTACTGTAATCCTTATAAAACGGTTTTACAGCATTAAATCCAAGGAAAACAGATGTCCCATTGTTTATAAGCGTTGATACTACTGGACTAAACCATCCAAGTAAAGAACCTACAAGTCCTATCGTGTTAGAAATTGCATTTATTTTAAAGTTTTGATTTACATTTTTCAAAGCTAAGTCTGATATTTTTATTGCGTCTAATAGATGGAACAAATCGTTGTTTATAACAACGTCAGCTACTTCTATGGCAATATCTGCTCCACTTCTGATAGATATACCAATATCTGCTACAGATAAAGCCGGTGCATCATTAACACCATCTCCTATAAAGGCTACCTTACGTCCTTGTTTCTTTAGTGATTTTATGATTTTAGCTTTTTCATCAGGGAAAGCTCTTGCATAAAACTTTCTAATTCCAAGCTGAGCGGCTACTCGTCTTGCTGCTTCGTCATTGTCTCCTGTGCAAAGGATTACTTCTCTTCCCATTTTATGAAGTTGGCTTACAACGTATTTACTTTCAGGTTTCAAAGGGTCTGATATTCCAAGTAAAGCTATGATTTTGTTTTTCTCAACAAGGTATAGTACGGACTCTCCTTTTGCGTGTAATTGGTCGACTATTTCTTTAACTTTTTTCGGGATTTTAATATTTTTCTTTTCCATGTATCTGGTGCTGCCAAGTAAATAATGCTTATCGTTTATATAACCTTCTATTCCCATACCTATGCTGTAATCTGAGTCTTTCCTTGGAAGTATTTCAAGACCTCTTCTTACAGCTAAAGAGAATATTGATTTTGCTATAGGATGTGTTATCCTTTGCTCTAAGGATGCTGCAATCTGTAACACTTCATCTTCAGACCTATCGTCAAACGTAACTATCTCTGTTAGTTCCGGACTTCCGATAGTAAGCGTTCCTGTTTTATCAAACACTACTGTGTCTACGTTGTGTAAAATTTCAAGATGTCTTCCTGATTTGAAAAGTATTCCGTGTTTTGCTGCTAAAGCCATATGGGACATAATGGATAAAGGAGTGGATACGTGTATTCCAGTGTGATAATCTATAATCAACGTAGATGTTAATCTGTTTAAATCTCTTGTAAGTAAGTAAGATGTTCCGGCGATGGCTAATGTTGGGATAACAAACTTGTTTGCCATTTCTTCGGCTTTTAGCTGAGCTTCTATAGGTTGGTTTACTGACTCTTCTATTATTCTTACTATTTTAGCTAAAGCTGTTTCGTCTCCTACTTTTTCAGCTTCGATGTAAAGTTTTCCATCTTCTACAAACGTTCCGGCGTAGACATAATCTCCGGGCTTTTTGTGAACTGGGTTTGATTCACCAGTTAAAGATGCCTGGTTTACTAATGCATTTCCCTTTAGAACTTTTCCGTCTACGGTTATCTTTTGTCCATCGTAAACTACTACTATATCACCTTTCTTAACCTGTGTTACAGGTTTTTCAACGATGTTATCATCATCTATCAGAACAAACGCTTTATCATCTTTGTAGTTAAGTAGTTTTTCTATCTCAACGTGAGCTTTTTGCTCTGTTTTTTCCTGTATTACATCTCCTAAGGAAAGTAGCCATGTCATAAGTAAGGAAGACAAATGGTTACCTTGTAGTGAAGACAGTAAGACTGCCGACGAGTCTAAAATATGAACGTCCACTTTTCCTTTTCTGAGAGAGTTAAAACCTTTTAAAAACACTTGAGAACCTAACGTTAATGTGATAGATGTTAAAAACCAGTTAGGTAAAGCTGCTCTAAAAACAAGTGGAACAAAGGCTAATGTGTTTAGCTTAAACCAAGTTTTAGGAGAAAATATACGAAACTCCTCTTCTGACTGCTGTTTTTGTCCGTTGGTTGAACCGTTTGAAGTAAGCAGGGAGAGAATCATCTCCCTGGTTCCGTTGTTAAATAAATCGAAAAATCCAGATAAATCAAATTCTTTTTCATCGTAGTAAATTGTTAGTAAACCTGCCGCTTTTCTGGATATAACTTTTTTTACCCCTTTTAAGGAAGAGAAGTACCTAAGGAAAGCTTCATCACTTACAGTAAGGTATTTAAAAAAGTCCGAGTGAATCTTAACTTTTCCTCTTTTAATCTCTTTTAACTTATACGGAATAGCCATTTTTAACCTTCAGCTGTTTTTTCTGTGCTTTCAACTACTGCAGGTAATTTTTTCATTTCTAAAGCCTTTACTGCAGCTTCTATTTCAAGCTGCATTCTTTCTATTTTTCTTTGCTCTTCTACCTTGTTTATTAAGTAAAGACCTATAACGCCTAAACCTACTCCAAGAGCAAAAGAAAAAGGATTAGAACAAAAAACTCTTCCAGCTACAGATAAAATATTCATTTCTACAACCTCCTTACAGACTTGCTTTTATTTTTTCTAAAATTTCTTGTTGTTTCTGTAAAATTTCTAACTTTCTTTCTACTTCTAATTTGTATTCATGCTTTGCTTCGGCAACAATATCTTCCCAAAACTCTTTACTTTCTTCTATGTTAGAGTTTAGCCATTGTTGAAAAGCTATAAACTCTTTTGTTGTAGCTACTAAAAAAGGCTTTGAATTTCTAAGAAGCTGACTTATTAAAACTATAGCACCTACTGTACCTATACCTGCAAGTAGGTAGTTAGTCGATATACAACCACCTATCGTAGAGCTGATTCTAAGACCTAAAAAATCCATCTGTTAACCTCCTAAAATTTATTTTTTAAGTATCTACTGATACCTAACGTACATATCGTAAAAGTTAAAAATCCTCTTTTAAACCCAAGTAGTGATATACTCCAAAGAGCTTTAACTAAATCATTCTTTATAAGCAGTGATATATAGTAATGATAGTCTTCTTTATCTAATTTTTCAAACATTTTTAAACTTTTATATTCCAAAGATGGCTTTATGAAGGCCTTAAGAAAGTATGCAAACTGGGATTTAGGTTCGTAGATTAAGGTTAAAGAGTTTCCAACTTCCTTTACTTCTTTTATACCAGATAGGTTGGCAATGTTAGTTTTAAACTCATTTTTTTCTAACAAATTATCAAACATTATTCTAACTCTTGAGTCTGTATATGAAACGATCTTCATCAGTTATAAAACTCCTGTTGGAATGCAAACATTTCTAACTTTCTGTTTAAATTGTAGAGCATTTTATTTATATCTAAGAGTTTTAGTATATCTCTCATATTCGATGGGTTTTCCAAAAGGTATGTAAGTAAAACTCTCTCATCTTTTTTTATTATTAAATCCGCCTGATTTATCATCTTCTTCACTATCTCTGATTTTTCTTCTAACTTTTTTCCATCGATTAATTGAAGCATAACTTTTTCTTGAATGAAAAGAACTTTTTTAAAGTTATAAAAAAGTGAATTATCGAAAGAGTCAATTGAGTTTATCTTGCTTATTATAGATTCGTATATCTCAATCATTTCTTGAAACGTTTGGATTAAAGTGGAATTAGTTTTAATGGAGTATAAAAGGTTTTTTAAATTTTCTTTTACATTTTCTTTGTCAGAGTTAATCTTTAAATCTGGTAAAGTTGAAAGCATTCTATTTAATGAAGCAAAATACTCAATCATGATAAAACCTCTGTTTTAATTTTATTGAACATTATATCAATTTTGTTTTAAAAATATGTTAAAGATTTGTTAAGATTTTGTTAAGATTCAGGAGTTTGGGATTCTGATGTAAAATTTTGAACCTTTACCAAGTTTGCTTTCAACCCAGACTTTTCCTTTGTGAGCTTCTGTTATGTGTTTTACAATCGAGAGTCCTAAACCAGTTCCTCCTATATTTCTACTTCTTGATTTGTCTACTCTGTAGAATCTTTCGAAGACTAAAGGAATAGATTCCTCTGGTATTCCAATACCTGTATCTTCCACAGATATAGTAACGTTTTTGCTATCTTTAACTGCATTTACTATTACTTTTCCATCTTGTTTGTTATACTTTATAGCATTTTCTACTAAATTTTTTAAGGCTATACTTAGTTTTTGTTCATCGGCATAAATCATAAAATTTTTTGGTACCTGATTGATTAAGGTTATATTTTTTTCTTGTGTTAGGTGTTTTAAATCTTCAAAGATATCTTCTATCTGTTTATGAAGGTTATAGTGTTCTTTTTTAACTTGGTCTTCTTGAGATTCAAGTCTGGCAAGGATTAAAAGGTCGTTTATGAGATGGTCCATCTGGTCGATTCTTTTTTTGGCTATATCTAAAAATTTTTTTATCATAACTGGGTCTTTTTCTTCTTCAAGGGTTTCTACGGCAGATTTAAGGACAGATATCGGCGTTTTTAGTTCGTGGGATACGTTAGATACAAAGTCTTTTTTTGCCTGCTTGTAAACTTCAAAAGGTGTTATATCTTGAAGGTGTATTATTTTTTTTCCTTCTATTTTGTAGACGTTTATCAAGTATTTTTGGTTGTCTATGTTTACTTCTGCCTTTACTTCTTTATCTTGGTTGTAAGATATCAAAGATGTTATGTAATCGTTATCTATAACTTCTTTAAAGTTTTTCCCTACGTAATCTTCGTTTTTTAAAAATTTTTTTGCAAACCTATTGACAAACTCTATAGTTTTACTTTCTTCATCAACTATTATGATTCCTTCTTTTAAAAAGTCTAAAAACGTTATAAGTATGCCTTCGTTAATGTTTACCGTTTTCATCTAACTCCTGATGTCTTAGCATTTTTCCTTCTTTCATATATATAACTTCTTCGGCAAGGTTTGTGGCTATATCTGCCACTCTCTCTAAGTTTTTAACCACATCTATAAGTCTAAGACCTACTTTTATAGTTGTTGGGTCTTCTACCATATACGTGTATAACTCTCTTATAATTTGTTCTTCGAGTAAATCTACTTCATCATCTTTTTTTATAACTTCTCTTGCAAGTTCTGTATCCATTTCTATGAAAGATTTTATGGCATCTTTTAACATCTGAATGGATATTTCAGTCATTACTGGAAGGTCTACGTACTCTTTTATTTTTGGTTTTTGTAGTATTGATTGGGCGTGTTCTTTTATGTTCTCTGCGTGGTCTCCTATCCTTTCAAGGTCTCTGTTTACGAATAAGTCCATAACTAAAAATCTTAGGTATTTTGCTTCTGGTTGATACCTTGCCATGGTTGTAATTATTAAACTTTCGTTTTCTACTTCCATCTTGTCTACTATATCTTCGTTTGTTTCTACATATTTTAAGTATTCTGGGTTGTGCTCTATGATAGCTTTTATTGAGTTTTCTATCATGTTTTCTACTAACTCTGCCATGTTTATCAGTCTTTCTCTAATTTCTTTAAGTCTTGGTTCTATTAACATTACTTTCCTCCTGTTTTTTATTATCCAAATCTTCCAGAAATATAATCTTCGGTAAGCTTTTTGTTTGGTTTAGTAAATATAATATCAGTTGAGTCAAATTCAATAAGCTCTCCAAGATACATAAAGGCTGTGTAGTCAGATACTCTTGCTGCCTGCTGCATGTTGTGTGTAACTATTATTATTGTATGATTCTTTTTTAGTTCTACTATAAGTTCTTCTATTTTTGCAGTAGATATAGGGTCAAGGGCTGAAGTTGGTTCGTCAAACAGTATAACCTCTGGTCTAACTGCAATAGTTCTGGCTATACATAGTCTCTGTTGTTGACCTCCTGATAGTGAAAAGGCAGAAACGTTTAATCTATCTTTTACCTCTTCCCAAAGGGCTGCTTCTTTAAGAGCTTGTTCTATTCTATCTTGAAGTTCGCTTTTATTTTTTATTCCAAGTAATTTTAGACCATAAGCTATATTATCAAATATTGACATTGGGAAAGGAGTTGGTTTTTGGAAAACCATTCCTACCCTTGTTCTTAGTTCCATAAGGTCTATATCTTTACCAAGTATGTTTTTTCCGTCTAAAAGTATCTCTCCTTCGTATCTGTTACCGGGATATAGGTCGTGCATTCTGTTAAAACATCTTAAAAGGGTAGTTTTACCACATCCTGATGGTCCTATTAAAGCCGTAATCTTTTTTTCATAAATAGGTAAGTTTATGTTCTTTAACGCAAGTTTGTTTCCTGCATAGTAAAAATTCAGATTCTTTACTTCCATTTTTAAATTTTCTGCCATTTTGTAGAAAACCTCCTTAATACTTTTTCCTTTGGATTACATACCTTGCTATAAGTGATGCCATAAGAACAGCAAACGTTAGTATAAACGAAGCAGCCCAAGCTTGCTTATGCCATTCTTCGTAAGGTCCCATAGCATACTGGAAGACTGTTACGGTTAAAGATGCCATAGGATTTGTTGGATCAAAGGTCGTAAAGTTATTGTTAAAAGATGTAAAGAGTAATGGTGCAGTTTCTCCAGAAATTCTGGCAACACCAAGTATAACACCTGTTAAAACTCCCACCTTAGCAGCTCTTAAAACTACTTGAAAGCTTACCTGCCAAGGTTGAGCTCCAAGTGCGTAGGCAGCTTCCCTTGTTTCTCTTGGCACAAGTTTCATCATCTCATCAGTGGTTATCACTATAACTGGAATCATCAAAAGAGCTAAAGCAACACCACCTGCAAATCCCATAAAATGTCCTACAGGTTTTATAAGGATAGCGTATACTACAGCACCTATAACTATAGAAGGATTACTAACCATAATATCCACGATATTTCTTAAAAAGTTTGCAAATTTTGAGTTTCTACCATACTCTGCAAAGTAGATACCAGCCAGTATTCCAATTGGAGTACCTATGGCAGTTCCTATGGCAGTTATAATTATATGTCCAATAAAAGCGTGTTTTAGACCTCCACCTTCCATACCCGGTGGAACTGGGTCTTGGGTAAATAGGTCCTTATTTATGTATTTAAAACCGTTTATAAGAAGGTCTCCAAGTATCCAGAATAGAAAGAATAAACCAAATCCTGCTGCCAAAAAAGAAAGTGTTAGAAATACATAACTCTCAATTTTTCTTTTTAACTTGTTTCTATCCATATTACACCTTCCACTTCTTTTCTATTCTTAACAGCATTACCTTAGAAATGTAAAGTATTATGAAAGACATAAAGAATAGTATTAGTGCTATGTAGTAAAGTGATGAAAGATAAACAGCAGTATCGGCTTCTGTAAACTGGTTTGCAAGGGCTACAGTTATAGTAGTGAACGGGTCTAAAAGTGAGTGAGGTATCTGGTTTACGTTACCTGCTAAGAAAGTAACAGCCATCGTTTCTCCTAACGCTCTACCAACGCTAAGAATAAGACCTCCTGCTATACCAGACGCTGTTAAAGGTATCATAACTTGTTTTATAACTTCCCATTTTGTAGCACCTAAAGCGTAAGCAGACTCTTTCATTATTGGAGGGACCATATTAAAAGCATCTTTAACAACAGAACTCATGAAAGGTATTATCATGATAGATAAAACTAAAGATGTAGTTAATACATCTACACCTGTAGGAGAACCTTCGAAAAGTTTTCCTATTATGGGAACACCGCCAAGATTTTTTTGTAACCAAGGCTCTACCTTTTGTCCAAATAAAGGAGCTACCACAAAGAATCCCCACATACCGTAGATTATACTTGGAATAGCTGCCAACAACTCTATAGAAGTTGAAAATATTGGCTTTAGTTTGTTAGGAGAAAGCTCTACTAAAAATATAGCTATACCCATAGATATTGGGGCTGCTATAAGTGTGGCTAAGAATGTTGATATTAATGTACCTACAAGTGGAACAAGGCCTCCAAACTTTTCTCTTACAGGGTCCCAGTCTGTAGATGTTAAGAAGTTTATAACACCAAAATGATCTATTGCTAAAGATGCTTCTTTATAAAGAACTATAAGAATAGCTAAAGGCAGTATTAAACCTATAAATACACCAGCTAAACCTAAAATGACTTTAAAAACATATTCCAGTGTTTTAGCTCTTTTTATTGCTGGATTAATATTACTCATGACTTCTCCGTAAGGTCAGTTTTTTGCAATTATTATATCAAAACAAATAAACCCCACCGTTAAAGTGGGGCAAAAGCTGGAGGTTAAACATGAGAAAGCTCTACATAAGCCCGTTTTCTTTCCAGTATTCTCTTATTAAGTTTTTAACGTTTTGAGGCATTGGTATGTAATTTAATCTTAAAGCTTCTTTGTCTCCGTTTTTGAAAGCCCAGTCAAAGAACTGAACTGCTTTTTTAGAAGATTCTGGTCTGTCCTTTGCTAAAAGAACAAAAGTTGCACCGGATATTGGATAAGAGTCTTTACCAGGTTGGTCTGTTAATACATAGTAGAAATGTTGTTTTTTATCCCATTTAGCGTTTGCCGCTGCAGCTTGGAATGATTCAGGTGAAGGAGCTACAAAGTTTCCTTCTCTATTTTTTACTCTTGCTGGAATCATGTTATTTTGTTTAGCGTATATATACTCAACGTAACCTATAGCTCCTCTCATTCTTCTAACGTAGTTGGCAACTCCTTCGTTACCTTTTCCACCTATACCTATTGGCCAGTTAACAGAAGTACCATATCCGACCTTGTTTTGCCACTCTGGACATACCTTTGAAAGGTAGTTTGTAAATATCCAAGTAGTACCAGAACCATCAGACCTTCTAACAACTGTAATATCTCTGTCAGGAAGATTTACTCCCGGGTTTAGTTGTCGTAGATATGGGTCGTTCCATTTTTTTATTTTTCCTAAGTATATGTTACATATTGCAGCACCGTCAAAGTTTAACTGTTTTCCTTGTAGTTCTGGCAAGTTGTAAACCATAACTACTCCACCTATAATTATAGGAAACTGTAGTAGACGTTTTTTGTTTAATTCATCTGGTGTTAAAGGTGCGTCTGATGCTCCAAAGTCTACAGTTCTGTTTTCAATCTGTCTTATACCACCACCGGAACCGATAGATTGGTAGTTTACCTTTATACCTGTAGCCTTTTCATACATAAAAGCCCAAGCAGATATCATTGGGTATGCGAACGTAGAACCTGCTCCTGTTACCTCTGCTGCAAACACAACCGTTGATACGGCTAAAATTCCACCCATTGCTAACTTTCCTAATGTCTTCATTTTCTTTACCTCCTGTTTGGTATTTTTAAAATATTCTAAGGTTTAATTATTAAGTTTTTATTATCTTTTTGTTAAAATTTTTTTAATAAATCCCCCACCCTCCCAAAAAGTAGTAAGATTACCAGCTAAGTTCTGCAGTAATCATGTATTTTTGCTTGTCTTTTGCTGATGCTGAAGCATTATTACCAACTACATCTCTTCCTTTATAATCATAGTTGATATAGCTCAATATCCATTTTACGTATTTATTCCAAGTGTAGGCTATACCTGCGTAGTAAGCGTCCCTTTTATCCCAGTAAGCTGTGGTTCCACCTTGTTTGTTGTTAGGCTTCCAGTGGTCGTATCTTGCGAATATAGACCAATCCTTAACAGGTCTTACTTCTGCGTTTACAGAGTATCCATCACCTGATTGAGCAGATTTTCTGTTAAAGTCTGTTTTTACGTACTGAGCAGCTATTAAGAACATTGGATGGTTGTAAACTGCGTGTATGTGGTAAAGGTTTAGGTTTTTATGCTCTGTATATAAATCGTTATATCCTATGTTAGATGCTAAGTGTAAAGATATGTTTGCATACTGGTCTTTTGTTGGGTCTATCTTTTTATCACCGTTTCCAAATATGTGATAGGTTACTCTACCTTCTATAGAGTTATGGAAACCAGAGGAATTTTGTGACTTAGTGTTTATCTTATCGTAACCTTCTCCGTTATACATACCTATTTCAGAGGTTACGTATGGAGTTTTTGTTTTAAATTCAATTCCAAGGTCTGCAGAAGGCCAAAGACCTACACTTTCACCTGATTCAAGGAAAGTTTTATCTACTGACCTATACCACCAACCGCTATGTTCTTCAAAGTCTATCCAAGGAGTGTGAGCTACACCAAACTCAAATCCTGTGTGAGGTATTAAATCTGATATATCTTTGTAAAGGTATCCATATTTTATTTTTAAATCACGCTCTTTGCCGTCGTTTACTTTATCAGTAAGGTCAGTAGTAAATCTGATATAGTCCTTATCTCCTATGTAAGCCTTTGTATCAAAGTAGAATCTTCTAACTTCAAAATCTCCAGCATCGTTAGAGCCTGTATACTGCTTTTTAGTAACAGTATAAGTATAACCTACGTAAGCATTTCCACCTACTTCAAACTTTTTAAACTTTCCTGCTAAAGCTGGCATACCACTAA
>PNIU01000070.1 GCA_002878035.1 Sulfurihydrogenibium sp. | reverse complement strand
CTTCATATATTGCATCTAATCCAGAAAAGTAAAAGTATCCTACCAGTATCTTAAATTCTTGGATTTTTGGGATTAACTCGTTTAACCTATCTTGTAGAGTGGTTTCATGTTGATTGTTCCATACGTACATCGTTTACCTCTCTGACTTTTAACTCCACTATTCTTCTTTTTTCTATCTTTAAGATTTCAAACTCGTAGTTTCCTATTCTTACCTTCTCGTTTTTCTTTGGCATTCTTCCAAGAATGTATATTATCATTCCGTTTACCGTTTCGTAATTTCCGGCTGGTGGGTCTATATCTATGTATGTTTTTAGCTCTCTGACTTCCATAAGTCCATCTATAATCATTTCATTTACAGACTGTTTTTTTACTTTTATCTTCTCTCTTTTAACAAAATCGTCTTTTATCTCTCCAACTATCTCTTCTAAAACATCTCTAAGGGTTATTATTCCCATTGTTGCTCCTCTTTCATCAACGACTACCGCTATATGGTCTCTGTAATGTTTAAATCCTGCTAAAACGTTTGGAAGGCTTGTAAACTCTGGAATGTATCTGATACCTTTCATATATTTGGTTATAGGGTCGTTTGGTTTTGCAAACAGAAGGTCGTAAGACCTTATAAAACCTATTATCTGGTCTATTCTTTTTCTGTAAACAGGTATCCTTGTATAGCCAGACTCTTTGAATACTGGCACAACTTCCATAACTTTTTTGTCGTCTGATACTGCCGTAACGTCGGAAAGGGGTATAACAATTTCTGATATTCTTCTTTGACTAAAAATCAATATGTTCCCTATGATTTTTTTCTTTAGTTCATCTATGTTTTCTGTTTGAAGGACTATATCTAAAAGTTCTTCTTTTGAGTAAGATTTTTCGTTTTGTTTCTTTATTCTAAACAGGAAGAAGACCACTTTGTTTACTGCATTTGCAAACCATAAAAACGGTTTAAATACTTTTCTAAAAAATTCTAAAAACTCAACTACTAAGTGTATTATGTTGTCTGAGTAGTGCTGGAATATACTTTTTGGTATGATTTCTCCAAACAGTAATGTAATGATAACTATCGCTTCTGCAAAAAACTCTTCATTTTCTTTTAGTATTGGTAAGAAGACCGACATATCGTAAAGTAAGGCTACAAATGTAGAGGTGGCAAGTGTTATACTTAAAATCGTGCCTATTAAACCTACCGATATATACTGGTTGTAATACTTTTGGATAAGGTTATAGGTTCTTTCGGCTTTTTTGTCTCCTTGTGAAGCTAAGTATTTTAACTTTGATTTATTTACAGAAAATAACGCAATCTCACTACCGGAGAATAAAGCTTCCAAAAACACAAAGAATACTATAAGTATTACATAACTAAGCATTTTCTACTCCGCTTTCTTCAGAAGGCTGATTTTCTAACTTTTCAATCTGAACTTTCTCTATTCTGTTAAAGGACATCTGTAAAACTGTAAACTTGTATCCTTGGTATTCGAAAGAGTCTCCCTCTTTTGGTAGGTCTTTTAACTGACTTAATACAAATCCTGCTACTGTATCGTAATCGTAATCTTCTGGTAAGGTTATGTTAAACTCTTCTGTTAAAAACTCTACGTCTGTTTTTCCTGACAGAATCCAAACGTTTTCTGAAAGCTGTTTTATAGAGGGCTCTACTACTTCAAACTCTTCTGGAATGTCTCCAACTATGGACTCTATAATATCTTTGTAGGTTAAGAGTCCTATCGTAGTTCCGTGTTCGTTTATCACTATCGCTAAGTGTTGCTGGGTTTCGTTAAATTTTTTCATCGCATCTAAAAGGGTTGTAAATTCTGGCATAAACAGGACAGGTTTGATAAAGTTGTCTATCTTTTCTTCTTTTCCTTCAAGGATTAAGAATATTATATCTTTAAGGTGTATAATTCCTACGATGTTATCTAAATCTCCTTGGTAAACAGGTATACGGCTGTAATCTTTGTCTTGGAGTAAGTTTGCAAGCTCTCTTACAGTTATACCTTTTTCTACTGCGAAAATATCTCTACGGGGAACCATTATTTCGATTACGGTTTTTTCTGAAAGCTCAAAGGTGTTTTCTATAAGCTTTTTCTCTTCTTCTGTTATGGTTTTTGTGTCTACTGCGTTATGAATGATAAACCTTAGGTCGTCTTCGGTGATTTTGTGCTCTTCTGAAAGTATCTGAATACCAAACTTGTTAAGTATCCACTCGGTAGTCTTTAAAAGAACTATTCTAAAAGGTGTTATCAGTATGTAAAACAGGTAAAAAGGTCTTGCAACTGTTAAGGCATACTTTTCTGGGTAGTTTGTTCCTATTATCTTTGGTGTAATATCTCCAAGGCTAAGAAGTAGTAAGGCACTTATAAATGAACCTATCAGAAGGTATTCTTTTCCAAAGTATGTTATCGTTATAGATGCTACCAGAGAAGTTGCCGCTACGTTTGCAAGCTCGTTTCCTATAAGGAAGGTTATAACAAGCTCTTTTGGACGGTTCCTTAAAAACTCTACAATCTTTGCAGATTTGTTATTTTTATCTGCAAGTCTCTTAATTTTTAGTCTATCAAGAGAAAAAAACGAAGACTCAACGGCTGCAAAAAATCCTGCCGTAAATACAAATAAAAATACAACAAGGAAATTTATAACTAAGTCAGACGAAATGGCAGTAAACCTCCCTTCCATCTAAAACTTTGTATGTTGGTTTTTGTTTACACTGCTGGGTTGCCATTGGGCATCTATCCATAAACTCGCATCCTTCTGGGTTGTTTATGCTTTCTTTTATTGGTATAAAAGTTTTTCTATGTTTTGGGTGGTCTGGTGGAATACTTTGTAAAAGTAGTTTTGTGTAGGGATGTATCGGGTTTTTTACTATATCTTCCTTTTTACCTTTTTCCATAACTTTTCCTTTGTAAAGGACTATTATGTAGTCTGAAAGGTATCCTACAACGTTAAGGTCGTGGGATATGAATATGAAACTTATACCTTTTTCGTCTCTCAAACTTTTTATCAAATTTACGATTTGTAGCTGTAGGCTTACGTCTAAGGCTGAAGTTGGTTCGTCTGCCACTATTAGCATTGGGTTTAACACTATAGCCCTTGCAATGGCTACTCTCTGCCTTTGTCCCCCAGAAAGCTCGTGAGGATACCTGTCTAAGAATGTCTCTTCAAGGCCAACGTCTTTTATAACTTTTTTTACTATAGTTTCTCTTTCTGACTTTGGATAACCGTGGACTGTAAGTGGTTCTTGTAGTATGTCTTTGATTTTGTATCGTGGGTTTAGAGATGTTCTTGGGTCTTGGAAGATGATGGATAATTTTTTTCTGTCTTCTTTAGAAAGACCGTTTGTAATGTCTTTATCGAGTAGATAAACTTTTCCTTCATCTGGCTTTATAAGGTTTAATATTATCTTTCCTATCGTAGATTTACCACTGCCAGACTCTCCAACTAAACCTACTATGTTACCTTTATCTACGGTGAAATTTACGTTTGATAAGGCGGTAAAGTAATCTTTTTTAAAAAACGTATTTTTTATCAAGTATCTTTTTGTTAAATTTTCAACTTTAAGCAGTTGCCTACTACTGCTGTCCATTTTTCATTATTCCAAAATTTTGATTTAAAGGTCGTTATGTTAAAATTATATCATACAAAATCACTTGGATTTTATGACGGAGGTTTGATGTTAGCAAGCAGATACTTTATGCCAACTCTGAAGGAAAATCCTTCTGAAGCACAGGTTCCTTCTCATATATACCTTATAAGGGCTGGTTTTATAAGAAGTTTAGCCGCTGGAATATACGAATACCTTCCACTTGGTCTAAAAGTTTTAAAAAAAATTGAAAATGTTATAAGAAATAGAATGGACGAAGCTGGAGCTTTAGAACTACTGCTACCGATACTAACTCCTGCCGAGCTTTGGAAAGAAACCGGTAGATGGGATGTATACGGAAAAGAACTTTTTAGATTAAAAGATAGAAAAGACGCAGATTTTGCACTTGGTCCTACACACGAAGAAACCATAACAGACTTGGTTAGAAAAAACGTTAGGTCTTACAAAGACTTACCACTTAACTTTTATCAGATACAAACGAAGTTTAGAGACGAAGCAAGACCAAGGTATGGTTTAATCAGAGGAAGAGAGTTTATAATGAAAGATGGCTACTCTTTTGATGTATCTGAAGAAGATGCCATCAAAACTTACGAAGTTATGAAGCAAGCTTACCATAAAATCTTTCAAGACTTAAAGCTTGATTACCTTATGGTAGAGGCAGACGTTGGAGCTATAGGTGGTAAATTTTCACACGAGTTTGTAGTAAAAGTCCCTTCTGGAGAAGCTCATATAGTTTACTGTGAAAAGTGTGGCTACGCCGCAAACGTAGAAGCTGCAAAGTTTCATCATCATAAACTACCGCCAGAAGAAGCCTTACCTTTGGAAAAGGTTTATACTCCTAACGTATCTTCCGTAGAAGAGGTTGCAAACTTTCTAAAGGTTCAACCACAGAAGGTAGTAAAAACATTGGTTTATAAAGCCGATGATAAATTCGTTGCCGTTTTAATAAGAGGAGACAGGGAAGTTAACGAAACAAAGCTTGCAAACCTTTTAAAAGCTTTAGACGTTAGACCTGCTACATCTGAAGAGTTGCAAAACCTTGGTTTAGTAGAAGGTTTTATAGGTCCGATTGGTCTAAACTTACCAATTTACGCAGATTACTCTATTCACGAGCTTTACAACTTTGTCGTAGGAGCCAACGAAAAAGATTACCACTACAAAAACGTAAATCTACAAAGAGATTTAAAAGTAGAACATTTTTACGACTTAGCAACTGCAAAGGAAGGAGACCCTTGTCCAGTTTGTAAAGAGCCTTTAAAAGAAACAACTGGTCTTGAAGTTGGTCATATATTCTTACTTGGAACCAAGTATTCTTCCGCTATGAAAGCTTACTTTACAGATAAAGACGGAAAAGAAAAACCTATTGTAATGGGCTGTTATGGTATAGGTGTTAGTAGACTTATGGCTGCCATAGTAGAACAGTATCACGACGATAAAGGAATAATCTGGCCTGATATCGTAGCTCCGTTTGATTTACATATCTTAATTCTTAATGTAAAAGATGAAAACAGTGTTAAGGTAGGTTTTGATATATACGAAAAAGCAAAAAGTTTAGGTATAGACGTCCTACTTGACGATAGGGATATGTCTGCTGGAGCAAAGTTTAAAGATGCTGACCTTGTAGGTATACCAAACAGGATAGTAATAGGTAAATCCTTAAACGAAGGAAAAGTAGAGTATCAAAGAAGAGAAAGTCAGGATAAAACCCTTGTAGAACTTGAAAAAGTGGAAGAGTTGTTAAAATCTCTTGTAAAGAGATAGCTTGATGGACTTAAGGAGTTTTAGACTTAGAAAAACAACGGATTTTACGATAGGTATTCTCGGTGGTGGTCAACTTGCAAAGATGACCGCCGTTGAAGCCAGAAAGCTTGGTTTAAACGTTGTTTGTCTGGACCCCCACGAAGAAGCTCCCGCATCTATGGTAAGCCATCAGTTAGTAGGTAGTGTAAACGATAAGAAAAAACTTTTAAAGTTAAACGAGTTATCAGACATAATAACCTACGAGATAGAGCATATAAACACTGAGATACTAAAAGAAGTAATACCACAGGACAAAATCTACCCTTCGATAGAAGTTTTAGAAACTTTGCAAAACAAGTTTAACCAAAGGAAGTTTTTCCAGAAGTTTGGCATACCTATGCCATCGTTTAAAGAGATAGACAGTTTAGATTCTCTAAAAGACTGTATACCTTGCGTTCAGAAAGCTAAGGTCGGTGGTTACGATGGAAGGGGAGTTGTAGTAATTAAAACAGAAGATGATTTAAAAAAAGCCATAAAAGAGCCTTCCTACGTTGAAGAGCTTGTAGAGATAGAAAAGGAGCTTGCCGTTATCGTAGTCAGAAACATCGATGGAAATATAAAAGTATATCCTGTTGTAGAGATGGTCTTTAATCCAGATGGTAACCTTCTTGATTACCTTATAGCACCTGCAAATGTTGATGATTTTACTACAAAAGAGGTCCAAAGGATAGCCGTTTCTGCCGTTGAAGCCTTAAACGGTATAGGTGTTTTTGGAGTAGAGCTTTTTTTAGACAAAAAAGGAAGAGTTTTACTTAACGAAATTGCCCCAAGGACCCACAACTCTGGACATTACACAATAGAAGCTTGCGAAACAAGTCAGTTTGAACAACTTGTAAGAGTTCTTACAAACCTTCCGCTTGGTTCCACTTACCAGTATTTACCTGCCGCAACCTTAAACCTTCTTGGAGAGGTAGGATACAAAGGTAAGCCTGTTTACGAAAACCTTGACAAAGTCCTTTCTATAGAAGGTGTTTATGTTCATATATACGGAAAAAAAGAGACGTTTCCTTTAAGAAAGATGGGACATATAACCATTATAGACTCAAACAAAGACAGACTTTTAGAAAAAGTGGTAAAAGTCAAAAACCTTATAAAAGTAAAAGGAGAAGTTAAAATATGATAGGTATAATAATGGGAAGCGACTCTGATTTACCAGTTATGAGTAAAGCCGCAGAACTTTTAGATAAGTTTGGTGTAAATTACGAGATAACGATAGTGTCTGCCCATAGAACACCAGACAGAATGTATAAGTATGCAAAAGAGGCAGAAAGTAGAGGCATAAAAGTTATAATAGCAGGAGCAGGTGGAGCAGCACATCTTCCCGGAATGGTTGCCTCTTTAACCCATCTACCAGTTATCGGAGTTCCGATTAAAACTTCTTCTTTAAACGGTCTTGACTCTTTACTCTCAATAGTCCAGATGCCTGCTGGAATACCAGTTGCTACCGTTGCTATAAACAACGCTGAAAATGCTGCTTTGTTAGCCCTTTCAATCTTAGGAACTTCTAACCCAGATATAGCAAAAAAAGTTAAAGATTACAAAAACTCTTTAAAAGAGATGGTAGAGAAAAAAGCAGAAAAACTTGAAAATTTAGGCTACAGAGAATACCTTGAACAGATGAATGTATAAATCGGGAGGTTAGCTATGTTTGAACTGTTAACGGAAAAGTTTTCTTCTGTTATAGATAAGCTAAGAAGAGCTAAAAAGATAGATGAAAAAACGTTAGACGAAGCTTTAAAGGATATAAGGACTGCTTTACTGGAAGCCGATGTAAACGTAGACGTAGTAAAACAGTTTATAGCAGATGTAAAACAGAAAGTATTAGGTCAAGAACTTATAAAAGGACTTTCAGCAGGAGAAACGGTAATAAAACTCATATACGATGAAACTATAAAAATCCTTGGTGGAGAAGAACCACCAACTTTAGCAAAGCCAGATAAACCACCTGCCATAATTATGTTGGTAGGTCTTCAAGGAACAGGTAAAACAACCACTGCAGGTAAACTGGCAAAATACCTTAAATCAAAAGGATACAGAGTCGGTGTTGCATCAACAGACGTAAGGAGACCTGCCGCTGCAAAACAACTATGCACTTTAGCCCAGTCTATAGATGTTCCTTGCTACGTTGACGAAACAGAAACTGATGCTTTAAAACTCACAGAAAAAGTTATAGAAGATGCTAAAAAGCAAGGATTCTCTTACATAATTTTAGACACGGCAGGAAGACTACATATAGACCAAGAGCTAATGGAAGAGCTTAAGAAGATAAAAGAAAAAGTAAAACCTGCCGAAGTGCTTTACGTTGCAGACGCTATGCAAGGTCAAGATGCCATAACAACAGCCGAAGAGTTCCACAAAGCCGTAGGCTTAACTGGAGTTATTCTAACAAAACTTGATGGTGATGCAAAAGGTGGTATAGCCTTATCTGTAAGAAAAGTCCTTGGAGTGCCTATAAAGTTCATCGGAACAGGAGAAAAGATAGAAAACTTAGAACCTTTCTATCCAGACAGGATAGCCCAGAGAATACTCGGACTTGGAGATATTCAAAGTCTAATAGAAAAGATGCAAGCAGCTATAGACGAAGATAAAGCCAAACAGATGGCAGAAAAAGTCCTAAACGCAGAGTTTACTCTCGAAGATTTAAGAGAACAGATAAGAATGATAAGAAGTTTAGGCCCTATGGAACAGATTCTAAAGATGATTCCCGGAGTTGGTAGTAAGATAAAAGATTTAAAAGTAGATGAGAAAAAGTTTATAAAAATAGAAGCAATCATAAACTCTATGACACCAGAAGAAAGAATGAAACCCCACATCATAAACGGCAGTAGAAAAAGAAGAATAGCAAAAGGTAGCGGAACAACAATCTTAGACGTAAACCAAGTGTTAAAACAGTATGAAGAAATGAAAAAGATGATGAAGAAGATGAAAAAGATGTCAAAAGGTGGAGGCCTTCCTTTCAGACTTCCATTTTAAACTTACAACTTAAAAAGCAGTTTTCACATTTTGGTGTTTTTGTACATATATCTTTACAGTGTTTTACTATAAGAGCATGAAACTCTTTGTAGATTTCAACATCTTTTGGAATGTTATCGGTTATGAACCTTTGCAGTTCTTCGTAAGATATATTTTCAGGTGTAAAACCAAGCCTGTAGAATAACCTTTTAGTGTATTTATCAACAACAAAGAAAGGCTTATCAAAAGCGTAGAGAAGTATAGAATCAGCCGTTTCTGGTCCAACACCTTTTACGGCTAAAAGCTCTTGCCTTGTAATTTCTTTTTTCTCTAAGAAAAGATTTGCTAAAAGCTTTAAAGTTTTTGCTTTTTGATTGTAAAATCCAGAAGGCTTTATTAACTTTTTCAATATTTCAATATCTATGTTTTTGATACACTCAAAACTTAGACATCCGTAAGATATTAAATTTTCCAAAGATTTTTCAACATTTTTCCAAGATGTGTTTTGAGTTAGTACCGCCCCAACGACAATCTCTACAACCTTATCCTGATTTTCATGGACAGGCCACCATTTTTGAAAACCGTATATATCTAAAAGTTTCTTATAAACTTTTAAAACATTCACAAACCAATTTTACCATATCCAGTTATGTTATAATTTTTCTAATATCTTCTAAATACTTGCAAAAACTTACAATTTCAATAAATTTGGTTGCTGAAACTAATAACTTTAAAAATTAAAGGAGGTTTTTGATGGCAGGACATAGTAGATGGCATAACATTAGAAACAAAAAAGCAAAAGCCGACGCTATAAAAGGTAGGATATTCACAAAAGTTATAAGAGAGATTACGATAGCAGCAAGGCTTGGTGGCGGAGACCCTGAAGCAAACCCAAGACTTAGAATGGCCATTGAAAAAGCCAAAGAAGTAAATATGCCTTCTGAAAACATCGAGAAAGCTATAAAGAGAGGAACAGGAGAACTTGAAGGTGTTAATTACGAAGAGGTTAGGTATGAAGGTTACGGTCCAGAAGGAGTTGCCATAATAGTAGAAGCAACAACAGACAACAGAAATAGAACCACGGCAGAAGTAAGGCATATATTCTCTAAATACGGTGGAAACCTTGGCTCTTCAGGATGTGTATCTTTCCTTTTTGAAGATAAAGGAATTATAAACGTAGAAAAATCAAAGTACTCTGAAGAAGAAATACTGGAAAAAGCACTGGAAGCCGGGGCAGAAGACGTAATCACGGAAGACGAAGACTACTACGAAATCAGAACGTCCGTTCAGGACTTTTATAAAGTAAAAGAAAATCTTGAAAAGATGGGAGTTGAAATCGTAAAAGCAGAGTTAACAAAAATACCTACAACGACAGTAAAAATAACAAACGAAGAAACGGCAGCAAAACTTATGAAACTTTTAGACGCTCTTGAAGAAAACGATGATGTACAAAAAGTTTATGCAAACTTTGACATACCAGAAGAAATACTTGAAAAGTTAAGTTAGAAGGTTAAGTTTGATAGTGTTATCTGTAGACCCATCGGCATCAAAAACTGGATACGTTGTAGCAGATGTTTTTGAAGAAAAAGTAAATTTATTGGAGTATGGCACCATTAACTTAAAAGGTAAAAAAAACCATCTGGAAATTTTATACAGAGAGTTAGAAGAAAAAATTAAAAATTTTCAAGTTGATACAGTTTTGTTAGAAACACCGTTTTACAGTATAAACGCCCAAACACTTATAAAACTTGGAGAAGTAAGGGGAGTTGTAATCCTTCTTACTCAAATTTACAAATTAAAACTTTTCCAATATACACCTGCCGAAGTTAAAATATCGGTTACAGGTTATGGTAGGTCTTCTAAAGAAGAAGTTATAAATATGGTCAACAGACTTTTTGACTTAAATTTAGATGATAGTGATATAGCAGACGCTTTAGCAATACTTTACTGCCACACTTTAAAGAGGATAGAAGTATGAAAAAAATTATTTTTACAAAACTTTTTTTGTTTAGCTTTTCTTTAGCTCAAACCTGTGATGGTATGTTTGCAATATACGACAGTTGCTACGACGCCAACAACTGCGATGAAGCTTACGACGCCGTTTATAACCTTTCAACATCTGGAGGTTTATCTAAAAGTGTGTCTGAAAAACTGGCTAAAATTTGCAAATCTTCCTGTGAAAACAAAAAATCAAACGTAAAAAAACTATCAAAAGAAGATTTTCAATCTGTATTTTGCCCAAACGTAAATAAGAAGTAGAGGTAAAAATGAAAATTTTAATCGTCACAACGAACGAAGGAAAGTTAAGAGAGTTAAAAAATATCCTATCTGATTTAAACGTAGAGTTTTTGTCTTTAAAAGATGTTAAAGAAATTGTAGAAGTTGAAGAAGATAAAGAAACATTTTTAGAAAACGCTATAAAAAAAGCAGTTGAGTATTCAAAATTTTACAAACTACCTGTCATAGCGGAAGATGCAGGATTAGAAGTAGATACTCTAAACGGTTATCCCGGAGTGTACTCAGCAAGGTTTTACAGTATAGACTTTGGTGGTAAGTTTGAATATGAAAACCTTTCAAAAGATGAAAAGAACAATCTAAAACTATTAAAATTAATGGAAGGTAAGGAAAACAGAAAGGCAAGGTATAAAACGGTTGTAGCATACTACGACTACCAAAAAGGTATAGGTTTTTGGACTGAAGGTGTGTGTGAAGGTGTTATAGCAACTAAACCAGAAGGAACCGGAGGCTTTGGCTACGACCCTCTTTTCATACCAGAAGGTTATAACAAAACTATGGCTCAACTTACACCAGAAGAAAAAAACAGAATAAGCCACAGAGGAAAAGCCGTAGCAAAACTTAAAGAACTTTTAAAATGTGTCCTTTAAGGAGAAGAAAGTGGAGATAAAAGTCAGATACAGAGGAGAAGATAAAGTTTTAACCTTTGAAAAAGATAAAGTAAAAGCAAAAGATATACTCAAAGCCCTTGGCCTTTCAAAAGATTACGCCTTTGTAGTAAAAAACGGGGAGATTGTAGAAGAGAACGAACCTATAACCCAAAACGACGAAGTTAGAGTGGTAAATGCAATATCCGGAGGACTGCTTTGAGAAAATGCATAAAATGTGGAGAAAAAGCCCAAGTATATTTACCACAGCATAGATTATCTCTCTGTAAACAACACTATCTTGAGTGGTTCGATAACAGAGTTGAAAAGACCATAAAAGAGTTTAAGATGTTTAATCGTAAAGATAAAGTTTTAGTTGCCGTATCGGGAGGAAAAGACAGTCTTTCTTTATGGAAATCTTTAATAAACCTTGGATACGATGCAGACGGATTTTATATAAATCTTGGCATAGGAGAATACTCTCAAAAATCTTATGAACTTGCTAAAAGTTTTTCAGAAAAAGTAGGAAAAACATTACACGTAGTAAGCCTGTACAAAGAGATGGTGCCTATCCCTGAGATGAGAAAATACGACTCAAGACCTGCCTGTTCCGTGTGTGGCACTGTAAAAAGATACTACATGAATAAATTTGCAAAAGAAAACGGCTATAAAATAATCGCTACAGGTCATAACCTTGACGACGAAGCGGCAGTATTATTTTCAAACACTCTAAACTGGAGTGTAGAATACTTAAAAAGACAGTATCCAGTCTTACCTGAAGAAGATGGTTTTATAAGAAAAGTAAAACCACTGTGCAAAATATCTGAAAAAGAAAGTGCAATGTATGCAGTCTTATCTGGTATAGATTACATAGAGGAAGAGTGTCCTTTCTCAGAAGGGGCAACATCAATCGATTACAAAATGTTTTTAGCTCAACTTGAAGAAAAAAGTCCCGGAACAAAACTAAGATTCTACAGTGAATTTTTAAGAAAAATGTATCCAATACTCAAACAGTCTGAAGAAAAACCAAAACTTCAACCTTGCAAAATATGTGGTGAGCCATCTACGAACGAAATTTGCGCATTCTGTAATCTAAAGATGAAAATATCCCAAAAGGAGGCTAAAGCTTGAAACTACTTGCACCTTCTATTTTATCTGCAGATTTTTCAAAACTTGGAGAACAGATTAAAGAAGTTGAGGAAGCAGGGGCAGATATAATACATCTTGATATAATGGACGGAAGGTATGTGCCAAACATAACCTTTGGTATTCCCGTTGTAGAATCTATCAGACCTATTACAGAGCTACCTTTTGACGCCCATCTGATGATAGTAGAGCCAGAAAAGTATGCCTTAGATTTTATAAAAGCTGGTGTAGATATGGTATCTTTTCATATGGACGCTACTATCCATTCCCATAGACTTGTTGACCTGATAAAGTCAAACGGAGCAAAGGCAGGAGTGGTTCTAAATCCAGCAACACCTGTAAATACACTTGAAGAGATAATACACTACATAGATTACGTCCTTATAATGTCTGTAAACCCGGGGTTTGGAGGTCAGAAATTTATACCACAGACAGCAGAAAAAGTAAAAAAACTAAAACTTTTAATGGAAGAAACAGGCAGGACTGATTTACTTATAGAGATAGACGGGGGAGTAAGCAAAGATAACATAAACTACCTTTCTCTCTTAGGAGTAAACATATTTGTAGCGGGTAGTGCAGTGTTTAAAGGAGATATAAAAGAAAATGTTAGAATATTAAAACAAGGAATGGAAATATGCATTTAAA
>PNIU01000063.1 GCA_002878035.1 Sulfurihydrogenibium sp. | reverse complement strand
TTTTGAGATTTCTGATATAATAAACTAATGCAAGAAATTTACGGCTATATCCTAAAGCTTAAGAAAATAGGCCTATCCGAAAGTAGCATAGAAACCTACAAAATACAGCTAAAACATTTCGAAGAATGGTTTAAAGAGAAAGAACTACCCAACCTTAACCTATCTGAAAAAGATGTCTTAGATTTTGTCAGTTATCTTAAATCCAAAAACCTATCCCCTAACACTATAAGACAGATTTTAAACAGAGTAAAGGATTTTGTAGAACATGCAGGCGGTCAATGGAATGCCAGCAAAAGAGTATACAGAGAAAGAAGTAAAGTCGAAAGTGCTAAACCTTACTCTGAAATGGAACTAAAGAAAATCTTTAACTATCTAAAAGACAACAACAAGATTTACTACTACCTTACTTTGACCTTATACGGATTTGGACTTAGAATATCAGAGGCTTTAAACCTTTTGCCATCAGATATCATAGAAAAAGAAAGCCAGATTTTCGTAAGAGTAAGACCTGAAAACGCTAAATTCTCAAAATCAAGAGAAGCCCCTCTAATACTAAAAGACAAACACAGAGATAATCTGATAGACTTTATCCTATCCAGACAAAATCCATCACTGAAAGACAAAACTTTATTTACATACTATAACGACGTCCAAAACAGAATTGTAGTCTTAAACAGAATGGCCGTTAAAGTTTATTTTCACAAGCTTTCTAAAATTCTCGATATTAACATTACTGCCCACAGATTTAGAGATAGCTACGTTTCTTATCTCATAGCAAAAGGATTAAAACCTTCCACAGTTGCAAAATGGCTGGGACACACTGACATCAACACAACCTTAAGATACTATACAAAACTAACAGAGAAAGACGAATTAGAGGAATTAAAAAAACTGTGATTGTCCAAGAAACAATAAACCTTTACAGAAATCTAATAGAGAAAATAGAAAAAGAAAACCTAAATCCTTTTGAGCTAAAGATAGAAAACCTAAAGCCAGAAGATAACCTCTACGTAAACGGTATCCTTTTATCCATAATGGTCAGGTTGTTTAAACTAAAAGTCGAATACTTGCTATCTACACAGGAAAAGAAAGAAATTGTCAGAAATGTCTTTAAACAGGTCTTGAAAGAAGAAATAGGACTGCAAGACGAAACAATAGAAGAACTACTAAAAATAGAAAGCTTAAGGGAAAAACTCAAAAAAAAGAAAACAAAACTACCAGAAAAGATAAGATATGAAGTTAAAGTAAGAGAGTTTTTGCATAAATCTATAGATTACGATGAATACGCAAAAAACATAAAAGAACAAATAGAAAAAGGAACGTTTAAGATAAACAATATACAAGACTTTATAGGCCTGTTGTTTGCATTACAACTATACCAGCTTGAAATAGAAGATATCAGCCAGTTTTTGAGGAAAAATACTGTTTAATAGTAGAATACCTCACTATACAAGTTAACC
>PNIU01000074.1 GCA_002878035.1 Sulfurihydrogenibium sp. | reverse complement strand
CAAGAGGAAGCTGAGGTTATGAATATTATAGAAAAACAAAAATCCATTTGCTACGGCTTAAAATTCACGGAAATCAAAGAATCCCAACAGAAACATATTTTTGAGTTTGTGAGAAAAGAGCAGAAAAGACTTATGGATATGTATAAAAAACAGTCTTGACAAAAAATTTTTTTCGTATATCATAAGACCTTAATTTTTTCGGAGGTTTTTAAGAATGGACTTAGAAAAGTACAGACAAAAACTGTTAGAAAAGAGAGAGCAGATTTTAAAATCCTTGGAAGAATCAGCAAAAACTGATATAAATGAAAAATCTGGTGTTGGAGACGATGCAGATACAGTTACAGATGAGATAAGTAGAGAGACATACTATAGATTAACACAAGCAGATAAAGAAACACTTTATCTAATAGATTTAGCCTTAAGAAAAATAGACAGTGGAACTTACGGTATATGTGAGGAATGTGGAGCAATAATCGGAGAGAAAAGACTTGAAGCTATTCCTTGGGTAAGACTATGTATAGACTGTAGTCAAAACGAAGAGATAGTAAGACTTTTCCAACAGAGAAACGAAGAGGAGATGATATACAACATCATACCTCCTACAATCGGAGAGGAAGAAGAGTCAAAGAACCCTCAGGCTGAGTAATGGAAAAAAAGAGTTTTACATTCTGGAGTATTTTCGTTGCAATAATCTTAATAGATTTACTTACGAAAAATTTAGCAGAAAGTTATTTAAAAGATAAAACTATAGAAGTAATACCAAATTTTTTTAACTTAACACTTGTTTGGAACAAAGGAGCTGCCTTTGGCATACTGGCAGAATCTCCAGAATACGTAAGAAAACTTTTTCTTATAGGCTCTTCTTTGATAGCCGCAGTAGTTGTGATTGTTTACTTTTTAAAATCAAAGGATAAACTTTCAAACTTTGAAACTCTGTCTCTTGCCCTTATAGGTGGTGGAGCCGTTGGAAACCTTTACGATAGATTGTTTTTAGGTCAAGTTAGAGATTTTTTAGATTTTTATATAAAAGACCATCATTGGCCTGCTTTTAACGTAGCAGATGCATCTATAAGTGTAGGAATAGCTTTGTTTATATTTTATGAGCTTTACTACAAAAAAAGGAGTATAATAAAAAATTAAAGTAAGTTGTCTTAGGAGGATTACTTGTTAGGCTATCTAATCAAAAAAATCTTTGGAACTAAAAATGAAAGAGAGATAAAAAAGTTAAGGGAAATAGTTAATAAAATAAACAAACTTGAACCCGAACTGGACCAACTTTCCAACAAAGAAATCAGACAAGAAAGCCTAAAACTTATAGAAAAAGTCAGAAGCAACGAACATATATCAACAGCCATAACTGAAGGAGAGATAGTAGAAGAACTACCATTGGCTTTTGCTTTAGCTAAGGAAGCAGCAAAAAGAACCCTTGGACTTAGACCTTTTGATGTTCAGCTTATAGGTGCTTTGGCTCTTCACAAAGGTATGATTGCAGAGATGAAAACAGGAGAAGGTAAGACCCTTGTGGCTGCTATAGCCATATACCTTAACGCTTTAACCGGAAAGGGAGTCCACCTTGTAACTGTAAACGACTACCTTGCAAAAAGGGACGCAGTCACAATGGGAAGCATATACAAATTCTTAGGCCTCTCTGTAGGCATTATAAATACAAACCATGTGTCCTACGTAGTAGAGTGGGCCGATGAGGAGAAGTTTAACAGAGCCTTAGAACTGGATAAAAGAGTATGGGAAAAAGGCTACTTTGGAGAACTTCTTCCACCAGAAAAGTACGATATAGAAGCTAAAAAAGACTTTTTTACAGTTGCCGTAGAGAGTGATAGAAGGTCGGCTTACGAAGCAGATATAACGTATGGAACCAACAACGAGTTTGGTTTTGATTACCTTAGAGACAATATGGTATTTTCAAAAGATCAGATAGTGCAAGTAAAAGGCCACCACTACGCAATCATAGACGAAGTAGACTCCATACTTATAGATGAAGCAAGAACACCTTTAATCATCTCTGGACCTTCTGGAGAAGACGTATCCATATACTATATGACAGACGCTTTTGTAAAAACACTAACTAAAGACGAAGATTACATTGTAGACGAGAAAAACAAAACTGCAGTTCTAACGGAAAAAGGCGTAGAAAAGGCAGAAAAATACTTTAACGTAGAAAACCTATACGACCCAAGAAACGTAGACCTACTTCATGCCATAAACCAATCACTAAGAGCAAACACTCTTTATCACAGAGATGTTGACTATGTAGTTAAAGATGGAGAAGTTATAATTGTAGATGAGTTTACCGGTAGACTTATGCCGGGAAGAAGATGGTCAGATGGTTTACACCAAGCAATAGAAGCAAAAGAAGGAGTTAAGATACAGGCAGAAAACCAAACACTTGCATCTATAACGTTCCAAAACTACTTTAGAATGTATAAAAAACTTGCAGGTATGACAGGAACCGCAGAAACGGAAGCTTTAGAGTTTAAAGAAATTTACAACCTTGACGTTCTTGTAATACCTACAAACAAACCAGTTAAAAGGATAGATTACCCTGATTTAGTTTACAAAACAAAAAAAGAAAAGTTTAACCAAGTTGTAGAAGAGATAGAAAGGTTACACAAACAAGGAAGACCTGTTTTAGTAGGAACTGTCTCAGTAGAAACATCAGAGTATCTTTCTGGATTACTTAAAAAGAGAGGAATACCTCATAACGTCCTAAACGCAAAGAACCATGAAAGAGAAGCGGAAATAATAGCCCAAGCAGGTAGGATAGGTGCCGTTACGATATCAACAAACATGGCAGGAAGAGGAACAGACATACTGCTTGGAGGAAACCCAGAATTTTTAGCAAAGGAAATTCTAAAGAAAAAAGGTTTAACACCAGAAACGGCAACAGAAGAAGAATACTCTCAAGCTCTTAAAGAAGCCCAGAAGATAACCCAGGAAGAAAAACAGAAAGTTATCGAACTTGGTGGACTTGCCGTTATAGGAACAGAAAGACACGAAAGCAGAAGAATAGACAACCAGCTTAGAGGTAGAGCAGGAAGACAGGGAGACCCCGGAAGCTCAAGGTTTTACCTATCACTTGAAGATGACCTACTAAGGTTGTTTGGTGGTGATAGATTAAAAGCTCTTATGGATAGACTAAAGATACCAGAAAACGAACCTATAGAAAGCACGATGGTATCCAAAGCCATAGAAAACGCTCAAAAAAGAGTAGAAGGTCAAAACTTCCAAATCAGAAAAAGACTGCTTGAGTTTGACGACGTAATGAACAAACAAAGGCAGGTAGTCTACTCCCTAAGAAAAGATATACTCGAAGGAACAGATTTAAAAGAAGAGATAAAACTTTGGCTAACGGATATAGTCCTATACTTTTTAGACAGGTATGCTCCGGCTGAAGAGTATCAAGAAAAGTGGGACTTAGAAGAACTAAGAAAAAGCTTTAAAGAATGGCTCGGCGTAGAAGTAGATATTCCTTCCGATAGAGAGTGGGACAGAAAAGAACTTGAAGAACACATCATAAAACAGCTTGAAGATTACTATAACCAGAAAGAACAGCAACTTGGAAGCTCTTTAATGAGAGAGTTTGAAAGGTATATGACTCTCCAAGTTTTAGATAGTTTATGGAAAGACCACCTCCACAACCTTGACAGGTTAAGAGAAAGTGTATACCTGAGAGGTTACGCTCAAAGAGACCCATTGGTAGAATACAAAAAAGAGTCCTTTGAACTTTTCGAAGATATGATGTTTAAGCTAAAGTACAACACCCTCGAATACCTTTACAAACTTCAAGTTCAATCTGAAGAAGTTTTAGAGGAAGAAAAAGAAAAGAAAGAAAAAGAGGCAGAAAAAGTTTTAAGAAGGTCAGAAACAAATAAAGAAGAAGATAAGAAAAAGAAAGTAATAAAGTATAAAAACAGAATGGAAAGAAGGAAGAAAAGTTAAAATCTAAATTATGCTGCAAAACCTACTTACTATCTTCTTCTTCTTTTCCCTTGGATATATTTACAAAAAACTGAAAATCTTTCCGCAGGAATACTCAAAATCCTACATAGACTTTATAATGTACGTAGGCTTTCCTGCTTTAGTTATAAACAACATCTACCACTTAAGATTTACTTCCGACGTTTATCTAATTCTATTATGGGGATGGATAGCTATAATTGTGAATATATTTTTTTCTTATCAAGTTGCAAAACTTCTTAAACTAAATAGAGAGTCTGCTATATCTTTTGTTATGGTTGCAACCTTTGCAAACACTGGCTTCTTAGGTTATCCTTACATTCTATCTTTATATGGACCAGAAGGGTTAAGATATGCTGTAATTTTTGATAATGTTGCAATGTTTTTACCAATCTTCCTAATGGCCCCCATTTTAATATCTTTTGCCAAAAAAGAAGAAAAACTGTTTAAAATAGATTTAAAAAAACTCTTTCTTTTTCCACCTTTTCTATCACTTCTGATTGCTTTAGCTTTAAAACCCTTTCCACTACCAAATTTAGTCCTTAAAATACTCGATATCTTAGGCTCTACGGTAATTCCTTTAATCCTTTTCTCCGTTGGAATGAACCTTAGCTTTTCTGCCGTTGGGAGAAATTTAAAACCAGTCTTTGTAGTTTTGTTTATAAAACACCTGATACTTCCTTTATCTTTTTTATCCGTAATTTTAATTTTTGGTGTATCTTTAACTTTACCGTGGAAGGTAGCAGTTTTAGAACTTGCGATGCCACCTATGGTTTTAGCATCTATCTTTGTTATAGAGGCAAATTTAGATAAGGATATAGCAGTATCTTCAGTAGCTTTAGGAATAGTTTTAAGCTTTTTAACCGTGCCTTTGATATACTACATTTTGGAAAATATGGTATAATAATTTACTTAATTAAGCACGCTTTCTCTCTGAGGGTTGCCCTTACGGGTCTTGCTTAGAGAAAGCGGAAGAAAAAACCCTTAAAGGAGGTATTTTTATGTCAGTAGAAATTAGTATGAGAGAACTTTTGGAAGCTGGAGTTCACTTTGGCCATCAAGTAAGAAGATGGAACCCAAAGATGAAACCTTACATCTACACAAAGAGAAACGGTATTCACATCATCGACCTTTCTAAAACGGTTCCATTGTTCAAGCAAGCTATCGATTTTATAATCAACGAAGTGGCAAACGGTGCAGAAATTCTGTTTTTAGGAACAAAAAAGCAGGCTCAAGCTATCATTGAAGAACAAGCTCAAAGATGTGGCGCATACTACGTTAACTACAGATGGCTCGGTGGAATGTTTACAAACTTTGAAACAGTTAAAAAGAGTATAGCCAAATTAAGAAAACTCCAAAAAATGGAAGCGGAAGGTGCTTTTGAGATTCTTCCAAAGAAAGAAGTTATGAAACTAAAAAAACAAAAAGAGAAGTTAGAGAAATACCTAAAAGGTATCGTTAATATGAATAGAGTTCCAGATATAATCTTTGTTGTAGATACCGTCAGAGAAGATTTAGCCGTTACAGAAGCTAACAAACTTGGAGTTACAGTTGTAGCTATAGCAGACACAAACTGTGACCCAGACAAAATAGACTACCCTATACCCGGAAACGACGACGCTATAAAAGCTATAAACCTTATAACATCTAAAATAGCAGACGCAGTAATCGAAGGTAAAAAACTCAGAGAAAGTGTAGGAACAGCCGTAGAAACAAAAACAATAGAAGAAGAGCTCTTGGCTAAGGAAGTTGAAATAATGGAATCTGGTTATATGGGAGCTAAAAATTACTCAAAAGAAGAAAGATTAGCGGAAATCGTTGAAAAAGAAGCAAAAGAAGCTATAGAAGAAGCAAAGGAGGAGTTTTAATATGGCGGTAGATGCGAAATTAGTAAAAACGTTAAGAGAAATGACCGGTGCAGGAATGCTTGAATGTAAAGCTGCGTTAGAAGAAGCTAAAGGAGACTTAGAACTTGCCGTTGAGATACTCAGAAAAAAAGGTATAGCAAAAGCTGCAAAAAAAGCAGGTAGAGAGACAAAAGAAGGATTGATACACTCTTACATACATGCAGGCGGTAGAATAGGCGTTTTATTAGAGTTAAACTGTGAAACAGACTTTGTAGCAAGAAACGAGCTATTTAAAGAGCTTGCAAACGAGATAGCACTTCAGATTGCTGCAATGAAACCTCAATATGTAAGAAGGGAAGATGTGCCAAGAGAAGTTGTAGAGAAAGAAGGAGAAATAGCAAGAGAAGCAGCTTTAGCAGAAGGAAAACCTTTACATATAGCCGAAAAAATAGCAGAAGGAAAACTGGAAAAGTTTTACAAAGAAGTTTGCCTTTATGAACAACCTTACATTAAAGACGATAAAAAAACAGTAGAAGAGTTAATAAAAGAGTACATAGCAAAAATAGGAGAAAACATACAGGTAAGAAGATTCTGTAGATACGAGCTGGGAGAGTAAAGTTGCCACTGGTATACAAAAGGATACTTCTTAAGCTTTCGGGTGAAGCTTTAATGGGGGAACAAGAATACGGTATTGACCCCCAGTTTGTTAGTGAGCTTTGCGATGAGATAAAGGACGTATACGATATAGGTGTTCAGATAGCCATAGTTATAGGCGGTGGAAACATCTTCCGTGGAATAAAAGGCACGGAGATGGGACTTGACAGAGCCACTGCCGACTATATGGGAATGCTTGCAACCGTTATGAACGCTTTAGCTTTACAAGATGCATTGGAAAAAAAAGATGTGCCAACAAGAGTTATGTCTGCCATAGAGATGAGGCAGATTGCCGAACCTTACATAAGAAGAAGAGCCATAAGGCATCTAGAAAAAGGCAGAATAGTCATATTTGCAGCTGGAACGGGAAGTCCATTCTTCACAACCGACACAACCGGAGCGTTAAGAGCAGCCGAAATAAAAGCAGACTTACTCTTAAAAGCAACTAAAGTAGACGGCATTTACGATAAAGACCCTATGAAATATCCAGATGCAGTCCTTTTAAAAGAAATTTCCTACTTAGATGCTATAAACAAAAACCTTAAAATAATGGACCATACGGCACTTACTCTATGTATGGAAAATAAACTTCCAATAGCAGTTTTCAATATAAAGAAAAAAGGTAATTTAAGAAAAATCGTATTTGGAGAAGATGTAGGCTCAATAGTAAGGTAAGGAGGTGGAAGATGATAGAAGAGTATCTAAAAGAAGCCGAAAAGAGAATGAAAGGAGCCGTTTCAAAGTTTAAAGAGGAGCTATCAGGTATAAGAACTGGAAGAGCCTCAACTGGATTGGTAGAAAATATAAAAGTAGAATACTACGGTTCTGAAATACCTTTAAAACAAATTGCAACCATCTCCACCCCAGAGCCTTCACAGATACTCATACAAACATGGGATAAAGGAGCAGTAAAATCGATAGAAAAAGCCCTTATAGAAGCAAACCTTGGAGCAAACCCACAAACCGAAGGCAACATCATAAGACTTAACCTTCCACCGATGACAGAAGAAAGAAGAAAAGAAGTAGTCAAGTTAGTTCACAAATTTGCAGAAGAAGCAAGAGTAGCCGTAAGAAACATTAGAAGAGATGAAAAAGAAAACATAGAAAAACTTAAAAAAGAAGGTTTCTCAGAAGACGACGTTAAAAAAGCATTAGACAAACTCCAAAAACTTACAGATAAATACATCGACGAGATAAACCAGCTTACAGAAGCAAAAGAAAAAGAGATACTATCAATATAAAACAATCAGGAGAGGTTTCTCTCTCCTTCTCATTTCAAAAATCTTTTAAATTTATGATAAAATTAATACTCTGAAAATTTTTTTCGAGGAAACGATGAAGGTAGAAGATAGAGTTAAAGAACTTCTTCTTCCTATTTTGGAAGAAAAAGGCTTTAAACTTGTTGATATTGAGTATATTGCAACGAAAAGACCCACTTTAAGAATATACATATACAACCCTGAAGGAACATCTATAGACGACTGCGAATACGTAAGCAAAAGGATAGGTTCCCTTTTAGATGTAGAAGACCTTATAAAGACATCTTACACCTTAGAAGTTTCTTCTCCCGGTTTAGATAGAAAGTTTAAAAACCCTGAAGAGTATAACATATTCAAAGGAAAGGAAGTAATCATAAAAACTAAAGAGCCGATAGATGACAAAAAAGTATTTAAAGGAACCTTGGAAGGAATGGAAGATAATATAGTAAAACTAAAACAAAACAGTACAGTAATAGAGATACCGTTAGACAAAATATCACAAACAAAATTAGACTTTTAGGAGAAACGATGCCTATAAAATTAAGAAAAGTAATAGAAACTGTGGCTAAAGAGAAAAACGTCCCAGAAGAAGTTATAGAAAAAGCATTAAAAGATGGCATATTTGCCGCAGTAAAAAAAGAGTATAAGTTAAAAAACGACCAGATTAGAGTAATTTACGATAAAGAAAAAGACGAGTTAAAGGTTCTTGTAAAGAAAAAGGTTACACCATTCGTAGAAGATGAAAGGAAGGAAGTTACCTTAGAAGAAGCAAAACAGCACAACCCAGATGCAGATTATGGAAAGTTTGTCTGGATGCCTTTAGATTTAGAAGATATAGGAAGAATAGCCTTAGCCGTTGCGAAAGATGTTATAGCAGAAAAAGTTTCAAAAGTTGAAAGAGACATTTTATACAAAGAGTTTAAAGAGTATGAAGGTAAAATTCTTACCGGAACGGTTCGTAGATTTGAAGATGGAGATATAATAGTTGATTTAGGTAGGTTAGAGGCTATTTTACCAAAAGAAGAACAGATTCCAAAAGAAACCTACAAAATAGGAGATAGAGTAAGAGCTTTAGTTTTAAAAGTAACGAAAGAAAACAAGTATCCTGTTTTAGAAAAAGGCAAAGTAAAAAGAGTTATAAAAACTTACGAAGGACCGTTGGTAATATTATCCAGAACCCATCCAAACTTTCTAAAAAGACTGTTATGGGTAGAAGTGCCAGAAATTCAAGAAGGAGAAATAGAAGTAAAAGCAGTAGCAAGAGAGCCGGGAGAGAGAGCCAAAGTAGCAGTTTACACAAAAGATAAGAACATAGACCCTGTAGGAGTAGTGGTGGGACTAAAAGGTAGTAGGATACAGAACGTTTCCAACGAGTTATCAGGAGAAAAGATAGACGTTATAGAATGGTCCGAAGACCCGGCTAAGTTTATAATAAGAGCCTTATCACCTGCAAGACCTACAAAGTACAGACTTTTACCAAAGGAAAAAAGGATAGAGATAGCAGTTCCAAAAGATGAACTTTCTTTGGCTATAGGTAAAAACGGTATAAACGCAAAGTTAGCCCATAAACTAACTGGATGGCATATAGATATATTAAGCGAAGAGGATTTTGAGAAGATACAGAAACTGCCTACAAAGTAATGGATGAGAGGAAAATAGACAGTTTGCTTCAACTAAGTTATAAAGCAAGAAAATTAACGTTTGGATACGAAAACATAGATAGATTAAAGAACATAGATTTTCTTATAATCGCCTCAGACCTTTCAGAAAACACAAAAAGGCATATATTGAAAAGATTTAAAGGTGAAATTTTCGTTTACAAAACCAAACACAGTTTAGGAGCCCTGTTTGGTAAAAAAGAAATAGGCGTAATAATTTTATTAAAAGATAAACTAAATTTACAGATAAAAGATTACTTTAAGAACCAGTAGGAGGTTTTTTAATTGAAAGTTACAGTAAAAGATTTAGCCACAGAATTAAATATAGACCCAAAAGAGTTAAAGAAGATACTTAGTGATGAGTTTGGCTTATCCGTAAAAAGTATTACAACAAAGATAGAAGACGATGTAGCAGAGATAATAAGAGAAAGGTTTAAAGAAAAAGAAGAAACAAAAAAAGAAGAAACTGTCCAAGAAGAAGTAAAAGGTATCAAAGCCTTTGACCTTTACCATAAACTCGGTATAACTCTTGAAGAACTTAATCAAAAGTTGAAAAATCTTGGATACAGTAAAGAAGTATCAAACCTTTCCATCATACCTTTAGAATTTGTAGAAAAATTAGAAAAAGAGATAGAAGAAGAGAAAAAAAGAAGAGAAGAAGAACTAAAGAAGCTTGAAGAAGAAAGAAAGAAAGAGAAAGAAGAAGAAAAAACAGAAAAAGTAGAAACAGTTAAAGAGGAAGTGATAAAAGAAGAAGAAAAAAAACAGGAAGAAGAAGTAAAACAAGAAGATGTAAAAACTCAAGAGATTAAAACTGAAGAAAAACTGCCTGAAGTTATAGAAGGTGTTGTATCGGAAGAAGAAAGAAGAAAAACTTTCAGAAGAGAAGAAAAAAGGTATCCAGAAAGAGAAAGAAAAGAAAGGTTTGAAAAAAGACCTTTTGAAAAGAAAGAGAGACCAGAAAAAAGGGAAGAGAAAAAACCTTTCGAAAAAAGAGAAGAAAGAAAGCCTTTTGAAAAAAGAGAGAGAGTAGAAAAAAGAGAACTTTCAGAAAAAGAAGAGTTTAGAAAAAAAGAAGAAGTCAGAGAAGATAGAAGATTAAAAAGACCTGAAGAAAGACCAAATCTATCCTTTACACCACAATCTATAAAAGAGGATAAAAAGTCAGAGAAAAAAGAAACAAAAGAAGAAAAACTCGAAAGGTTAGCGAAAGAAGAAAAAGAAGAAATGGAAGCCCTCAGAAAACTTATGGAGGGTCATCCTAAAAAGAAAAAACCTAAAAAAGAGGAAAAGAAAAAAGAAACAGAAGAACAAAAGGAAGAAGAAATTAAAATTGTTCAAATTCCAGAAGTTATAACCGTAAGAGAACTTGCAGATTTATTAGAAATTCCGGTTAACCAGATACTTATGGACTTATTACAGAAGAAAATACTTGCAACTGTTAACCAAACGATAGACCCTAAGATTGCATTAGAGATAGCAGAAAAACACGGATTTTTAGCGGAGATAAAAGTTGAAGGTGAAGAATCTCAAGAAGAGGTAAAAGAAGAAGTAGATAATGTATCAGAAGAAGCAGGAGAATTAGAAGAAAGACCACCAGTCGTAACGGTTATGGGTCACGTAGACCATGGAAAAACAACCCTACTTGATACTATAAGGAAGACGGACGTAGCAGCCAAAGAACACGGTGGTATAACACAGCATATAGGTGCATACAAAATAAAACTTCCTAACGGTAAAGAGATAACGTTCCTTGATACACCAGGACACGAAGCTTTTACTACATTAAGAGCAAGAGGTTCAAAAGTTGCAGATATAGCCGTGTTGGTAGTTGCAGCCGATGATGGAGTAAAACCTCAAACAGTAGAAGCTATAAACCACGCAAAAAACGCAAAATTACCTATTATAGTTGCCGTAAACAAGATAGATAAACCGGGCGCAGACCCTATGAGAGTAAGACAGGAACTAACCCAGTATGGACTTATTCCGGAAGAGTGGGGTGGTGATACGATTTTCGTTGACATATCAGCCAAAACCGGAAAAAACGTAGAAGAGCTTCTTGAAATGATACTTCTTGTTGCAGAAATGTTAGAATTAAAAGCAAACCCAAACAAATTAGCCGTAGGAACCGTTATAGAGTCAAAGTTAGACCCTAAAAAAGGTCCAGTTGCTACAGTGCTTATAGAAAATGGAACGCTACACGTAGGAGACTACTTTGTAGCAGGTTACACATGGGGTAAAGTAAAAGCTATGTTTAACGAAAGAGGAGAGAGACTGAAAGAAGCAAAACCCGGAACACCAGTAGAAGTTTTAGGCTTTGATGAAGTACCCCAAGCAGGAGATAAGTTTATAGCAAAAGCAACGGAAAGAGAAGCAAAACAACTTGCAGAAATAAGAAAACAAAGAAGAGAAGAAGAACTACTTGCTAAAAAGACAAGAATAAACCTTGAAAATTTAAGTAATGCAAAAGAGATTAACATAATACTAAAGGCAGACGTTCAAGGTTCCTTAGAAGCTTTGAAAAAATCAATAGAAGATTTATCAGAAAAGTTCAAGGAAGTAAGCATAAATATAATCCACGCAGCCGTTGGTGGAATAACGGAAAGTGACGTAATGCTTGCAGCAGCATCAAACGCAATAATAATAGGTTTTAACGTCAGACCAGATGCAGGAGCAAGAAAAGCCGCAGAACAAGAAAACGTAGATATAAGAATTTACAACATAATCTACCAAGCTATAGAAGACCTTGAAAAGGCTATGAAAGGAATGCTAAAACCAACACTAAGAGAAGTCTTACTTGGTACAGCAGAAGTAAGAGCAACCTTCAAAGCAAAAGCCATAGGAACCATAGCAGGATGTTATGTAACTGACGGAGTAATAAAGAGAAATGCAAAAGCAAGACTTGTAAGAGACGGTGTTGTTATATACGATGGAGAGATAGCATCTTTAAAAAGATTTAAAGATGATGTTAAAGAAGTGCAAAAAGGTTTTGAGTGTGGTCTTACTTTGAAAAACTTTAACGATATAAAAGTTGGAGACATAATAGAAGCCTATGAAGTCGTTGAAGAAAGACCTACTTAAAGAAGAGTTTAAAGTTGTTGAGATATTCAGAACGGTAGAAGGTGAAGGTAGATGGGTAGGTCTTCCTGTCGTTTTTATAAGACTGGAAGGATGCAATCTAAGATGTTCATGGTGTGATACAACTTACTCTTACGATGGAAAAAGCTACACAGTAAAAAACCTTTACGATATACTTAGCCAAGTAAAGCAGTATAATCTAAAAAGGGTCTGTATCACAGGTGGCGAGCCTTTTATGACAGAAAACTTAGATGTTTTAGTAAAAGTACTTTTAGATGAAGGATTTTACGTTTTCATAGAAACTAACGGGACCATGTGGAACGAAAAGTTTAGAGAAATAAAGAAAGATAACCTTTACATAACATGTTCTCCAAAACCACCTTTCTACTTTGTAAACAAAAACATTCTACCTTACATAAGTGAACTTAAATTTGTTGTAGACGAAAATCTTTCTGTAAATCATATAATAAAACCTGAATTCACCGAGATTTTAAAAAACGATATAATAGTTCTTCAACCAGAAAGCAACAAACCAGAAATGGTAGAAAAAGCCTTAAAAATACAAGATGAACTTTTAAAACTTGGAATAGAAAGTAGAATAATACCTCAGTGTCATAAAGTTTTGGGTCTACCTTAATCA
>PNIU01000087.1 GCA_002878035.1 Sulfurihydrogenibium sp. | reverse complement strand
TTTAAGATACTGGTAGGATACTTTTACTTTTCTGGATTAGATGCAATATATGAAGGTTTAAAGCAAAATCAAAGTATTAAACTTAAAGTGCTTGTTGGATTAGATGTAGATAGAGGCAGTTATGGACTTTACGAGTATGGATTAGAAGGGAACTTATCACCTGAAGATAGATTTAACGCATTCTTAAACTCTTTAAAAACCGTTTTTAACAGTAAAGAGTTTGACACAAAAGAGTTTGAAGAGAAAGCAAAGTTTTTCTTAGAAATGATAGAAAGTGGAAGGTTAGAAATCAAAAAAACAAAAAACCCAAACCACGCAAAGTTATACATAATGAAACTAAAAGATAATGTAATAAGACCTTCTATGTTTATAGTTGGAAGTAGTAATCTAACGAGGTCTGGACTGGTAGAGAGAGAAGAGTTTAACGTTGAAATATCTGATTTTGGAGTAGATAAGGCAGAAAAGTATTTTGACGATTTATGGAAAGATGCATTAAAGATAACAGAAAATCCAGAGATAAAAGTGAAGATTATAAAGGTAATAAAAGAGGAAACACCCTTAGCCCAGATAACACCTTACCAAGCTTACGTCTTTTCTTTAAAACATTACATAGACACGTTTTACACCGATAAACCGTTAGAGAAAGCAAAACTTATACTTGAAGATAAAGGATACAAAGTATATAGATACCAGATAGACGCAGTAAGTCAAGCTTTGCAGATAATAAACGACCACAATGGAGTGATAATAGCAGACGTAGTAGGACTTGGAAAATCAATAATAGCATCTACCTTAGCTTTTGTTTTAGGAGAGAAAGGGATAGTAATATCACCACCAGGTCTTATAGAAAACTGGGAGGAATACTTAGAAGATTTTGGATTAAACAGGTTAGGTTGGAAAGCATACTCGATTGGAAAGTTAGAAGATATCCTTCAAACTGTAAACAAAGACCCAGAGATAAAAGTAGTTATAGTAGATGAAGCCCACAGGTTTAGAAACGAAGCTACAAGAAGCTATGACCTATTAAGTAAAATAACAAAAGGTAAGAAAGTTATACTATTAACTGCTACACCGTTTAATAACAGACCATCTGACGTTTTCTCACTGATAAAACTTTTCCAGATACCAAAGAAATCAACCTTAACGTTAGACGGTAAAGCAGCCTACAGATTTAAAGATTACGAAAACGAATTTTCAAAACTTGTATACATCAAAACAAACTACAAAAAGAAAAAAGAATTAGCCAAAAAATACTACAAAGAGATTTTTGGTTATGAAACCATAGACCTAAAAGAAGTAGAGAGAAGATTAAAGAAACTCTCAAAAGAGATTAAAAATTTCATACAACCAGTAATGATTAGAAGGAACAGACTTGACCTAAAAAAGAATCCAATTTACAGTAAAGAAATCAAAGACCTACCAAAAGTAGAAGACCCAATAGAAGTTTTCTACGAACTAAATAAAAAGCAGTCAGAATTTTACGACAAAGTCATAACAAAATACTTTGGA
>PNIU01000107.1 GCA_002878035.1 Sulfurihydrogenibium sp. | reverse complement strand
ATATAATAATGTAAATTATTATACAAAGGAGGATAAGAAAATGCCTGTTATTATGGGGATTATAGCTTCAATGGTTGCAATAGTTGGTTATGCACTTGTTGCTATTGGAACAGTATTAATTCTTGCAATAATATCACTTATCAAACACATCAGAAGAAAGATGAAAGAACGTAAGCAACTGCAAGAGCAAATTGCGAAAGCGGGAAACCAACCTGTAGCAGGTCAGATTGTAAGAACGGAAAGCACGGACAAACACAATTTAAGAATAACTTTAAACAGAGTTCAAACTTTACCAACGGAACAGAAAATTGAAACAAGTGAGAAGACAACTACATCTCAGTAAATAGTTATTAAAAACAACAGACAACATCTGGGGAATTAAGAATGCCGAGATTAAGAAGCCCTATATTTTGGTTTGGAGGTAAAGGGCAATTGGTAGCTAAACTTCTTCAATATGTTCCGCAACACACTTATTATTTAGAAGCCTTCGGTGGCGGTGCAAACTTATTACTTGCTAAGGAACCTGCCAAGATAGAAGTTTATAATGATATCAATTCTGATTTAGTCAATTTTTACAGAGTTTTGAGAGATGAAGAGAAATTTGAGAAGTTCTATAGGAAAGTTGTTTTAACTCCTTATTCAAGAGAGGAAGTTAAAACTTTTAGAAAAGAGTATGAATATATAGAAGATGAGGTAGAAAAAGCTTATAGGTTTTTTGTGCTTGCAAGACAAAGTTTTAGTGGAGAAATGAAGAGTTGGAGTTATTCTTTAAAAGCGATAAATAGAAATATGGCTTCAGTTGTTTCAAAATGGCTTTCAACAATAGATATGCTACCTGATATACACGAAAGGTTTAAAACAGTTATGATAGAACACGATACTTGGGAAAATGTTTGTGAAAGGTTTAATGATTGGGGAGAAGAAGGATTTTACTATTTAGACCCGCCTTACGTTCTTAGCACAAGGAAGAAGAAGTATTACAAACATGAAATGACTGATGAAGACCACGAAAGACTTGTAGATTGGTTGTTAACGAAAGCAAAAGTAAAAGTAATGTTATCTGGATATGATAATGAGATATACAAAAAACTTGAGAAGAACGGTTGGAAAAAGATTTGCTGGAATGTAGCTTGTTTTTCTTCTGGCAGAACAAAACAATCAGGAATATTAGGTAAAGGTGCAACATTTGAAAAAGGGCAGAGAAGAGAAGAATGCATTTGGATTAATTACTCTTACTAAAAACATATTGCACTAATCGGAGATAGATATGAACATAACAGACTTTTTTACACTTAAAGATTTTAAGATGTCTATTCCTTTTACGGCTCTTGGGGCGAGAGTATGCTACAACGCAGGAGATTTAAATTCCCTTCTAAACGACCCAAGAGTTGTAGATAAAAAGACAAGGGCAGAGTTTTTATCTAAACTGGGAAACTACAAACATTTTTCCGTTTTCTCTCATTCTTTTGCTTATAAGAAAGTGGGAGAGATAAACGCTTTAAAAATAGCTGCCACTTACTTTAAGACCGTGTATAATCCAAACTATCCAGACGTTATAGGAGTTAGTCTAAGACATTACCTTGAAGACCTTTTAAAGAAAGACCAACAAGAATATCTAAAAGCATTTGAAAAAATAGCAGAGTTTGACGTGCCGATAGAACCGTTAGGACAAAGAGAAAATGTTAGCCTTATAGGACTTTTAACGGAGTATGACGGTTATGCCGTGTTTTTTATAGACAACGTTAGCAGAACCTTTACCCATCAACTTGTCAGACACACTACTTTAAACTTCTCTCAAAGAAGTCAAAGGTATGTAAGAGAAGAAGAAAACTATGTTATTATCCCACCTTCAATCCTTGAAAACAACCAAACATTAGAAATTGAAGGTATAGAAACACTAAAATCCGTTATGGAACAAATGTTATCTGCAGTAAAAAATTCAGTAGAAAATCCAAGTCAAACCGTGCTTGAAAGTATAAACACATTAGAAAGAAGGTTTAACAGTTTACAATTTAAAACTAAACTAAAAGCAATTGATTTAGCAAAACTTTACGATGAACTATCTCAAATCGTATACGACCTTTTAGTCCATTACTATAAAATAAAAAGAGAAGATGCAAGGTTTTTCCTACCAAACGGAAGAAGGACAACGATAGTAGTCTCAGGAACTCTATACTGGATTAAAGATTTTATAGAAAAAAGAGACAACCAACACGCCCAGTGGGAAATTAGAAACGTTGCAAGACAAATGAAAGAACTACTACAGGAGAAAGGTGTTATCTAAAAAACTTAGACTTTACAGCAGGTTTAAAGAAATAACGGTCCAACTATCAAAACTCGGAATATACAACATCTACGAATACTTTAAGGTCCTTTTTGGCTTAGAAGTAGACCCTTCCTTAAAACCCCAGAAAATAAGACAAACTTTAGAGTATTTAGGTCCTTCGTTCATAAAACTTGGACAGATACTAAGCATAAGACCTGACCTAATCCCCCAATCTATGATAGTAGAACTTATAAAACTTCAAGACAAAGTAAAACCTATTGAATTTCAGCAGATAAAACAGATAATAGAAAACCAGTTAAAAGCACCATTAGAAGACATATTTCAATACATAGACCCAAACCCGATAGGCTCAGCATCAATAGCACAGGTTTACTTTGCAGTATTAAAAACAGGAGAAAAAGTAGCCGTAAAAGTAAAACGCCCCAACTTAGAAGAGTTAATCCAAACCGACGCAGAAATATTTCTAAAAATCGTGTCATTCTTAGAAAAACACTCAAAAACCGTTAAAGAACTTGACCTAAAATCCGTAATATACCAATACAAATACACAACCCTAAGGGAAGCTAACTTTGAGATAGAAGCATTAAACATAAGAGAGTTTAGAAAAAACTTTGAGAATTACGATAAAAAATTTTACATTCCAAAGTATTACGAAGAATACTCAACAAAAGATATACTAACGTTAGAGTTTATAGAAGGCTACAAACTTTCCCAGTTAGACAATATAAACGTAGATAAAAAACAGATTGCAGAAACGATAACGGACGCTTACTACAAAATGGTTTTTAAAGATGGTTTTTACCACGCAGACCCGCACCCCGGCAACTTTATCATAAAACCAGATGGGACTGTGGTCCTTTTAGACTACGGAATGGTAGGAACGGTAGCCGGAGAAAAAAGACAGCTACTTTACGAACATATTTTCGCCGTAGTAAACAAAAACTTAGAACTTGCCTTAAAGTTTTACGAAGGTATGGGAATGATAACCCCAAAAACAGACTTAGACAAGCTTGAAAGCTTTGTAGAAATGTTTATAGAAAAATACCATAACAAAACCCTATCAAATATAAATTTAAAAGAAATGGTTTTAGAGATAATAGACCTTGTTAGAGAGTGTAATCTAAAACTACCAACTTCTTTAGCTTACTTAGGAAAATCAGCTATCGGCTTAGATGGAGTAATAAGAAACTTAGACCCTTCCTTCAACCCAACTGAAAGACTGTCTAACTTCCTGACAAAATCTTTATCTGAATACGCAAAAGAAAAATTTAACGAAGTAGTTAGAATAATCGACTTTTACTACAGCTTTGCCTTCAAACTTGACAAGATAATAAAACTTCTTAACATAGAAAGACTTACAATCAGAATACTTTTCAAAGATTTAGAAGATTTACAACTTTTCTACAAAAATCAGATTTCTAAGGTAGTTTTAGCTATACTTTTTGGCTCTTCTTTGATAGCTTCAGCCTTGTTTTCTATAGCAGGTAAAACTCAGGTCTCAAACTTTTTACTGTATTTCTCAGTGATAGTTTTTATATTCTTAATCTACAGACTTTTAAGGTTTTAGAAAAGAACGTTGTAATCTTTTTTGATTAGATACTTTATCCTGTAATGGATTGCTTCTTTTAATTTTTTCTCATCTGTAATATTTAGGGTTTTTACAAAAGCTATAGCCTTTTTTTGATAAGCTTTTTTCTCTTCAGGAGTAAGATTTTCCCAGATTTTTTTATAGACAAGCTCGGATATATAAAACTTCTTTAGACTATCGTCTAACACGTTTAGAATGTCTTTTTTTGGTCTAAGGTTAAACTTCCTTACGATGATGTTTATTATATCTTCTGATAAATCAGTAATTTCTTGAGGTTTTTCTGGCTCTTTTTCTTCACGTTGCGTTTTGGCTTCATTGTAAGCTTTTGCAACCTTTATAAGCTGAGATACTATAGATTTTACGTTTTTAGAAGGTTGGTAAGACTCTTTAAAGATTTTTAGTATTTCTACCGTTTGATTGTATCCGTAATCTTTCAACAGACTTTCCAGTATCTCTGTTTCTCTTGGGTTTATATCTGGAAAGCTTCTGCCTGTTATCTCAGAGTATAGCTTTAAAACTTGATTGAGTTTATTGTCTTCCATCTATAATAAATCTCCGCTGAGTTTTCCAATGTAGAAGTATATTTTAATGCTTCGTTTAAAGTTTTTCCAACGGCAAAACTACCATGGCTTCTTACAACGGATACTACGTAACCTTTTGTAAATATATCTGTAAGACTTTCGGCTAACTCCAAGGACGCAGAAGGTCTTTCTACAACGCATACAGGAACTTTTTTTATGAAAAGTTGTCCTTCTATATCTATAGGGACAAACTCGTCTAAAAAGTAAGCCAAGGTTGTTGCAGTTATAGGGTGTGCATGGACGATTGCGCCAATTTCTGGGTTTTTCTGGTATATTCTCCTATGGACTATAAGCTCTATAGATGCTTCCTTGTCTTTTTCTGTCTCCTCAAATATAGGAAGTCTGATAATATCATCTTCCGATAAAAAACCTGCCATTCTACCTGTTTTAGTTATGTAAAGGTAATCTCCATCTCTTACGCTAAGGTTTCCTCCGTGGGAAGATAATAACTTTAACTCGTGTAAAACCTTTCCAGTAAACTGAAGTTGTTTTATAAATTCGTTCAAACTTTCACTCCTAAAACGGTTATACCGTAATCTTTTGCTTTGCGTATAAATTTGTCTTTTTCTAAAAGGTATGTTTTTCCTGCTTCTACTGCTAAAACTTTGGCTTTTGCTTTTTTCATAGATTCCAGCGTTAAAGGTCCTATTACTGGAACGTCGTACCTCATATCTTGGTTTTTTCTTGCTGCTTTACACACAACGCTACCTTCTCCTGCAAGTTTACCACCTCTTATTATACACTCATCAGTTCCTTCCACACCTTCAACTGCTATCACTACCCCATCTTTTACCACAACTGTCTGACCTATATCAAGGTCTGCAACTTCTTTTGCTATCTTCATTCCAAACTCTACATCTTTTTTTAAGTTTTCATCTTTTATGTCGTTAACTAAAAAACCTTCTTCAACTATTATCGATTTTAAGTAAGGTGTAGGGTCTATAAACTCAAAACCTTCTTTTTCAAGCTCCTGAATTATTGAGTGTAGTATAGATTTGGCTCTTTTGTCTTTTAAAGAGTTTAAAAATCTCTTTGCCCTTTCATCAAACTTATAAAAGTGAAACAGTATAGACTTGTGGTCTACTCTTCCAAGCATCACAAGATTTTTTACATTTTCATTTTTGAAGGTGTCTATGATTTTCTGGGCTTCCGTAAAGGAAAACCAATAGGTTTTTCCGTATCTCTCTATCTCTTTACTGGCAGATGATTTTATGGCTACTATGACTAAATCTTGGTTGTTTTCGTAGGCTTCTCTTGCAAACGTTAAAGGAAGGTCTCCCCAACCTGCTATAAGACCAACTTTCATTACTCTTCTTCTGTGATTATCTGTTTCCTTTTAGAAGCTTCTGGTGCGATTCCTCTTTTTGTAGTTTTTACAAAGTTAAGAAGGTTTTCTATTTCTGGCGTTTTTGGAAGTTTCTCTTCAACCTCTTTTATACCTTCTGTTAAAGTTGAAGATGTTCTGAAAAGTATTCTGTAAGCTTCTTTTAACAGTTTAATCTGGTCGTTTGTAAAACCTCTTCTTTTTAGACCAACGATGTTAAGTCCATAAAGCATAACGTGGTTTTTTGATGCTCTTGTGTAAGGTGGAATATCTTTATCTACTGCCGAAGCTCCACCTATCATAGCGTAATCGCCTATTCTACAAAACTGGTGTATAGGTGTAAGTCCTCCAATAAAAACGTAGTTGCCTACCCTTACATGTCCTGCCAATGTCACACAGTTTGCAAGAATTGTATCGTGTCCTACTTTACAGTCGTGAGCCACATGAACGTAAGCCATCAGATAACAGTTATCCCCAATCCTCGTTACACCATCGTCAAAAGAAGTTCCCCTATGGATAGTGCAATACTCTCTCAAAACTGTGTTGTTTCCTATCTCTACGTAGCTTACTTCTCCTTTAAATCCAAGGTGTTGTGGTACGTTTCCTATAACTGTTCCTTCGAATATCTGACAGTTAGAGCCTATCTTTGTGTAGTTTTTTATCTTTACTCCTGCATGTATAACTGTATTATCTCCAATCTCTACTTCATCTTCTATAATAGAGAAAGGACCAACTTTAACGTTGGTCCCAAGCTTTGCTTTTTTACTAACGATAGCTGTAGGATGAATATCTACCATTAATTTCCTTTATGTTAATAAAGCTTTTAAAACTTCTTTTGGTTGAACGCCAACTCTTGTATCTACAACTCTTCCGTTTTTGAATACCATTATTGTAGGTATAGCTCTTATACCGTACTTCATAGCAAGGTTAGGGTTTTCATCTGTATTTACCTTAACAACTTTAGCTTTTCCAGCCATCTCTTCGGCTATCTCTTCAACAATAGGTGCTATAAGTCTGCAAGGACCACACCATGGTGCCCAAAAGTCTACTAAAACTGGGACGTCAGAATTCAAAACTTCCTGTTCGAAGTTTGATTCGTTTACTGAAATAACTTTGCCAGCCATACTTTTAATCCTCCTGTATTAAATTTTTATATAGCTCTAAAACTCTTTTGTCTTTAATATAATAACACACAATTGACCCTTCTCGCTTGTATCCGAGGATACCTCTGTTCCTGAGTATGGAAAGGTGCTGTGAAACGTTAGGTTGTGGTAAGTCCAAAGCTTCCCATATATGCTTGACGCATTTTTTACCGCTTGCAAGATAACCGATTATCTTAAGTCTTGCCGGATGAGCTAAAGCTTTTAAAAGCTCGGCTGTATCTTCGAGAAACTGCTCATCTTGCCATTTGGTATTTTCTACCAAGTCTTCCTTTAACATGATACACCCTTTAACTATTTTTGAGAATATTAGAATATATTATAAATATATAATACAATATTTGCAAGAGAAAGAAGGTAGGCTTTAACCTACCTTAAAAAAACAGATTAAGCAACTTTCTCGATTATAGATTTTGTAGATATAACGTGCTTATGTAAGCCTAACTCTTTTGGTTTTAAACCTAACGCAAGACCTATAAGCTGTGGTAAGTGTAAAACTGGCATTCCTATGCTAACGCCTATCTTCTCTTCTGCTTCTGGTTGCATTGCATCAAGCTGTGTATGGCATAGAGGACAAGGTGTTACCATAAAGTCAGCTTTCTGTTTTTTCGCTGCCTGAGTATCCATAGCTGTAAGTCTTAAGGTTACTTTTTCTTCTGCAGACCAGAACGAGTGGAAACCACAGCAAGCAAGTCTTGCTTCATGGTCTACTGGATTTCCACCAAGGGCTTCTATAAGCATCTCTATAGATTTTGGATTATCAGGGTCCTCATAACCTATAAGGTAAGGTGGTCTTATTATATGGCAGCCGTAGAAAGGTGCTATGTTAAACTCTTTCAAAGGTCTAACAACCATCGACCTGATTTTATCTAATCCTACAGCATCTATAACTTCCCATAAAAAGTGTGTAACTTCTATTGTACCTTTGTACTCTAAACCTGCTTCCTTTAAAACCTCGTTTACCGCAGCTCTAACTTCTGGGTTTTTGTCAAGTTTAAACTTAGCTTCCCTTAACATCAAAGTGCATGTATTGCAGATTGTAAGCATATCTAAACCAAGTTCTTCTGCTAACGCAAGGTTTCTGGCATTTATAACAAGAGACATAAACTCATCTTTTTCTTGAACGGCTCCAGCACCGCAGCAAGTTGCAGCTTCAAGCTCTATAAGTTCCATACCAAGTTTTTCTGCAACTAATTTTGTAGATTCATAAAGCTCAGGTGCTACACCTTTTGCAGAGCATCCAGTATAAAATGCATACCTTAGCATCTCTTAAAACCTCCTTTAAGCTTGTTGAGCTTTCATTTTCTTAGATTTTCTTTTATCTTCATAAACTGTTTGAACATCTGGGATTATCTTTATCTTAACTTTATCTTTCATCTGTTTAGCTTTATCCATAATCTTTTGAACTTCTTCGTGTCTTTTGATTTTATGGCCACCAAAGAAGTCTGCTATATTTACTTTACCTTTGAAAAACATTCTTATACCGAAAGGAGCTCTTTTTGCTGCTCCAAGGATACCTTCCTGTCTTATAGGAAGTAGCATCTCGTTTAACATACCTCTGTTGTATATATCTTTTTCGAAGATTTCGGCGTGTATCTCTCCGGGTGTTTTGTAGCCTTCTTCTGCTGCTATTATCCTTGTTCTTATTATGTTTTCGTAAGGTTGAACTTCTTTAGGACATCTTGTAGTGCATTCCATACATCTTACACACCACTCAAGGTTAAAATCTTTTAAAACCTCTTCAAGTCTTTCTTTCTTTGCTCCATCTCTTGAGTCAGCTATGAATCTATAAGCTTTTGATATAACCATAGGACCTAAAAAGTCTTTGTTAGCTTTAAGTGCGTTACAGTCGGACATACAGCTATTACATAGTATACAGTCTGAGGCGTAATCTATCTTCTGGTGGTCGAATGGGTCCTGTCTGTACTCTTTTCCGTCGGCTGGTGGAGCTTCTTTAGGTATAAACCAAGGTTTTATTCTCTTTAGTTTATCAATAACCCAGTCCATATCGTATATAAGGTCTTTTAACGGTTTGATGTTTCCTACCGGCTCTACAACAAGAGTGTCCGTTTGATACTTTTCTAAAAGGTGTGTTACCTGAACTTTACAAGCAAGGGTTGCATGACCGTTAATTCTCATAGCACAAGAACCACATATTGCCGCTCTACAGTTGTATCTAAATGAGATAGTTGGGTCTTGCTCCTCTTTAGCTTTGAACAAAGCGGCTAAAACAGTCATACCTTTTTCTACTGGTAGTTTGTAGGTTTGGTAGTAAGGTTGACTGTCTTTAGTAGGGTCGTATCTGAAAACTTTAAGGTTGAAAAACTCCATACTACTCACCTCTTAAAATTTTTACTCTAATATATTTAAGCATATTTTTGTATAAAATCAAACAGCATTTGATTTTTTTAATAGTCAAATTTCTTAGCTTCGTTCCACAAATTATCCATTTCAGATAAACTCATCTCTTCCAGAGATTTTCCCATCTCTTTTGCTTTTTTTTCTATGTAGCTAAAACGTTTTATCATTCTATCTATAGAAAGGTGTAAAGCTTCTTCTGGGTCTACTTTCATAAACCTTGCAAGGTTTGTAACTGCTATCAGTAAATCTCCAAGTTCATGGACTTTTTCTTGTTGAGTTTTTGCTTCTTTAAGTTCGTTTAACTCCTCTTCTACTTTCTTCCAGACTTGGTCGATGTTTTCCCACTCAAAACCTACTTTTGCTGCTCTGTTTTGGACTTTGACAGCTCTCATCAATGCAGGCATTCTTTTTGGAATGCCATCGAATATAGACTCTTTCTCTTTTCTTTTTATCTCATCCCACTGTTTTAATACTTCTTCCTGAGTTTTTACGTTAGAGTTTCCAAAAACGTGTGGGTGTCTTCTTATCAATTTTTCTATCAACTTTTCTATAACCGTGTTTATATCAAAACTTCCTTCATCTTTCTTTATCTGACTGTGAAAAACCACTTGAAGTAGCAAATCTCCAAGCTCTTCTATCATTTTTTCGTTATCGTTTTCTTCTATAGCTTCTAAAAGTTCGTAAGCTTCTTCTATAAGATTTTTCTTTATAGACTGGTTAGTCTGTTCCCTATCCCAAGGACACTCAACTCTAAGCTTTGCCACTAAATCAACGAGCTTTTGAAAGTTCTCTCCTTCCTTTCTACAATCCACGACAACACTCCGAAGAAAGTTTTTGATAGAATTTATTTTACAACAGTAGATAACGTAGAAGTTTTAGCAAAAAATATGGTTAAAATTTACAAAGATAAAAATTTAAGAGAAACACTATCTGAAAATGCATATCAGACAGCAAAAAAATACGATAGACAGAGATTTTGCCAAAATTACAGAAATTTAATTAACAGCATTTAAAAAGTTAAATCTTTATCCCAGCATTACGGTAATTTTCGTTGATAGTTTTAATTACTTCAGATGATGGTTTTATTAAAAAGGCATTTTCTTTTAACAATGTTTTTACAAACTCTGCGTTTAACCTGTGACCACCTTTAAAAGAAAACACCTCTCCAACTAAAGGATAACCTAACAGGTACAAATCTCCTACCAAATCTAAAACTTTGTGTCTTACAGGTTCGTCTTCAAATCTAAGACCTTCTTCGTTTAGAACGTTATCGTTGTGGAAAACAACGGCATTTTTTAGTGAACCACCTTTTGCAAGTCCAACACTTCTAAGGTATTCTACCTCTTCCAAAAAGCAGTAAGTCCTTGCAGTAAAAATACCTTCGTAAGATTTCTTATCATTAGGAACGTAAGTAAATACCTTTTTACCTATGATTGTGTTGTTGTAATCGGCTTGGTAGCTAAATTTAGTAATAGATGAAGGCTTAGCTTTTATAAATTTATCACCATTTATAACCTGCACTGGTCTTTCTATCACTGCGTAAAACTTCTCTTCGTTTAAAGTTTCTATACCGGCTTTTTTTATAGCTTCTACAAACTCTTTACTGCTTCCGTCAAGTATCGGTAGTTCTTCTTCGTCTATTTCTACGAATACGTTATCTATCCCTGTAAAGTAAAAAGCTGCCATAAGATGTTCTACAGTTTTTACAACAACTCCATCTTTCATAAGGGAAGTGGAATAGTCAAAACTGTGGGCATAATCTATTTTAGCCGGTATGAGTGTATTTTTTCTTATAAAGTTTATACCTTCGTTCTTTTTAGCTGGATAGAGTTTTAACTTTACTTTTTTACCAGTGTGAAGTCCGATACCTTCTATGCTAATAGGTCTTTTTATCGTCCTTTGAAATTGGCAAATCATTTTTTCTCCTTAGTTTTCAAACTTAAGCAGACACATATCAAATTTTATGCCTAAATTTTTTGTTAAAAATGCTAATATATTCTATTAAATCATTTTGAAATTTTGCAAATTTTCAAAAAGGATGGTTAAAAAATGTTAAACGTGGAATTTTTAAACGAAAAAGCAACTAAAGTAAACAGCACGTTAAAAAAATTATCAAACATACTTCAGTTTGGAGAGGATACGTTTTTAAAAACTCCGATGTATCCAGACAGGACTAAATACTACCTTATCATACTTTACGACGAGCTTGAAGCTATCGCCTGTCATATAGTCTCTAACATCAGAGAAGAAAAAGTTAAAGAAAACTGTCTGGAAAAACTGTCTCAGGAAGGAGTTTTTTCAGAAAAACTAAACAGAATTTTCCAAGACTTTGTAAACTTTAAGAAAAAACTTTTTGAAGAAAATTTTAATTACTCAGACAGAGAACTTTTCCACCTTTCAAACGAGATAGTTTCCACCTTACAAAATTTTTTTATAAAAGAACTTGCTGCAGTAGTTAAGCAGCTGAAAGAAAAACAGCCAAAGCTTGCAATACCAGTAAATCTTGTAAAGCTAAACCATCATGCTTCTACTGTAAAATCTGAGATAAAAAGACTCAATACTTTTAAAGGTATGAGTGAGGAAGAGTTTATTAACAACAACTTTGCAATCGATAGAAGTCGATACTTTATAGTTGTTGCGATAGATAGTATGCTATGGATGTGTAGGCATGTAGCAAGACAGTCTGGCTTAAAGCCTTCTAAAGACTGTTTTATAAATTTAGCCGAAAACGGCATCTTAGAGCAGGAGTTAGCAAAAAAACTTTCTGAAGTTGCAAGTCTAAGGGATACACTGGCAGACCCTACAAAAGATATAGATAAACACTACCTTTTTAGACTTGTAAAATCAGAGTTTGAAGAGATAGCCAACGGATTTGTAAAGCAGATAGCTTACTACATCAAACACGGGAAGAAAGCAGACTGATTGCTTTTTTCAAAGCACTTTGTAAATCCTTTTCTTCCTTCAAAACATCTTTTGCAGCTTTGTAAGCCTCTTCTTTATCAAATCCTAAATTTACCAAAGCTTTTACTAAGTCTTCTAAATTTGAGTCTTCATAAAAGTTTAGCTTTCCTTTTAACTCTACAATTATACGTTGAGCAGTTTTTTTACCTACACCTTGGACTTTCGTAAGACTGTTTACGTCTCCTTCTTCCAGTAAAGTTTGAAACTCCTCCACAGAGAAAGTTGATAGTATCGATAAAGCTACTTTTTCCCCGACTCCGTGAACCTGTGTTAATGCGTTAAATATATCCCTTTCTTCTTTTGTTTTAAATCCAAGTATTTTTAATTCATCTTCTTTTATCTTAAAGACTGTGTAAACTTTGTCGTTTTCTGAAAACTTTTCACTGTCTGGAACGTTTATCAAAAAACCTATTCCAAACTTTTCCAGCACTATCTTATTTTTACTTAACTTTTCTATTTTGCCTTTTAGATAATCAAACATTTATCTGCAACAACTCTTTTTTTCTTAGTTGACCACATGCAGCATCTATATCTCTTCCTTTACTCCATCTTATAAATGTAGCTATGTTGTTATCCCATAAAACTTTTTCAAAAGCCAGAACTCTGCTTTCCTCTGGTCTTTCAAAATCTGAACCGGGAAATGGGTTAAACGGAATAAGGTTTACCTTAAACCTGTTTTTGTCCTTCTTAAGCAGTGATACAAGTCTTTTTGCATCTTCTAAGGTATCGTTTACATTCTTTATAAGAACATACTCGAGGGTTATTCTCCAACCGGGTTTTAGTGGAATACTTCTAAGTAAGTCCATAAGGTCTTCCAGTGTGTTTGTTTGGGAAATTGGCATTAAAAAAGCCCGTTGGTTTTGGTAAGATGCGTTTAAGGATACTGCAAGCTTCACTTCTGGAAACTCTTTATCTTCATACATTCTTCTTATCTGATGTAGTATACCACTTGAAGATATGGTTATCTTTCTATGGGAAAGTTTGCACATGTCCGGATGTGTGAAAATCTGGACTGACTTTTTTACATTTTCATAGTTTGCAAGGGGTTCTCCCATTCCCATATAAACTATGTTTGATATTCTGTTTTCTTCTGAGTCTCCTAAAAACCTTTGGACGTTTATATACTGGTCAACTATCTCAGCCGTTTCAAGGTTTCTGATAAGTCCATCTTTTGTAGTGTAGCAAAACTTACAACCAACAGCACAACCAACCTGCGTTGAAACGCAGAGTGTTTTATGGTTTTTTTCGTTTATCAAAACGGTCTCTATCGTATTTCCATCTTTTAATCTCCACAAAAATTTTATACTACCATCTATTTTTGACTGTTGATAGGTAACAAGTTCAAGGGTGTTTATTTCACAGTTTTCTTCTAAATAATTACGAATATCTTTGGATAAATCGGTCATCTCTTGAAAAGATGTAACTTTTTTGTTGTATAGCCACTTTGCTATCTGTTTTGCTCTAAACTTCTGCCAACCTCTCTCAACAACAAACTTTTCAAGTTCTTTATAATTTAGATTTTTTAAGTTAGTCTTCATCTGAAACTACCTCTTCCTCAAATTTTCCATCTTTCAAATACCAGCTTTTGTAAGATACTGCCTTTCCTTTCTCAACGCTTACTATGATATATGATAAATCTTCAAGGGCATAAAGCAAGTCCGTTTGAGATGGTCTGTCAGGATGGTCTGGGTGAGAGTGGTATATGCCAACTATCTGTAGATTGTTGTTATCGGCGTAGTCTTCTACTTTCATGTAATCCTTCGGTGATATCTCAAACCTATCGTTAGCTCTTTCTTTGTTCTGATTTTCAACTTGAATAACTTCAACAGCTTGTCTAACGTTGTTTTTATAATCAATCTTTCCTAATATAAAACCACATATCTCGTAAGGGTATCCTTCTTCAGATTGCTTTTTAATTTGTTCTAAAAGACTTTTTTTTATTTTAAGCAATTTATCCTCTCCAAGGTTTTATACAGAAAATATTATAAATCAAAAAAGGGCTTCCCTTTGACGGGAAGCCAATGGAGGGGATTTGGGAGGGAGGGGGGTTGGAGGGGGTTAGTTGGTATGTTTATTAAGTGATTTTCCTGATATAAAATCTGGGTCTCTTGGTGGTAGTTCTTTAACTATTCCCATAGCTACTGGTAAACATTTTTCAGACTGGGCTTTCACACAAGAGTCTATACAGTTATAACATTCTATACACGCTTGAATTCCTTTATAAAAGTCGTTTATATAAGCCATTCTTCTTGGGTCTAAAGCCATAGGACAGTTTTTAACGCACTCTCTACAGTCTGTGCAAGCATCAACGTTTACGAGGGTTGGTTTGTAAAGATGGTGATAAGGTGTTATCTTTTGGTATATTCCAGTTGGACAGAAAACTCTACACCATCTTTTACCTATAAACAACTCAAAGTAAAACATTCCAGTCATTGCTAAGAAAACAAGCCACATAGGCACAAATGAGGGGTTTGTTACGTAGAAGAAAACCCTTAAATCAGTAACCCAATTTAAAAATAGTAAAGAAAAAATTATAGATGTAAAAAGTGTAAAGACTATGTATGTTATCTTTTGACCTGTTGGAGATTTTGGAGTCCACCACATTTTTCTAAATTTTTCTTGAAGTTCTGCAAACCAACCACCTGGACATATCCATCCGCAGAAAACCCTTCCAAGGATTAGGTTAAGTATTATAACCAGTATAGCAAATATACCAATAGCAAATATTACAGGAGCTAAACCTTCAGCCAAAGGTACCTGCTTACCAAATATGAAAGCTTGATTTCTGGCTATATCTATTTTTACTATTTTGAAAGTCGGTAAAATTATCAAAAAGAATATGACCGTAAGATATGCAATGTTTCTCAAAATAGTAAACTTATTCTTTTCAAAAAAACTTGGTTGTGGACAACTTTGTCCTTGAACAACTGTAGTTGACATAACCACACCTCCATAGGTTAGCATTAACTAACTATTATACACCTATTTTAAAAATCTTCAAGGGAAGGATTAATAGGAATGCTACCGTATTTTGCACCTTTAACTATCACTTTTCTACCTTCAACATAAACTCTACCTTCCAGTATCCACTTTATAGCCTGAGGGTATATTCTATGTTCATACTGTAGTATTCTTTCAGATAGACTTTCTTCAGTGTCTTCTGGCATAACTGGAACGGCAGCTTGTATTATAACAGGTCCGTTGTCAAGCTCTTTTGTTACAAAATGAACTGAGCATCCAGTTATTAGAGAACCAAAATCCAAAGCTTGTTTTTGAGCCTTTTTACCTTGAAAAGCTGGCACTAACGAAGGATGTATGTTAACTATTTTACCTTCAAAGGCTTCTATAAACTCATCGCTTAAAATTCTCATATAACCTGCTAATACTATTAAGTCAGGCTCTTCTTTTCTTATTAACTCAGCTATATAGATATCGTAGCCTTTTCTTGATGCAAAAAAAGCAGGGTCTATAAACTTTGCTTTTATTCCATGACTTTTTGCAATTTCCAGACCTTTTGCGTCTTTTTTGTTAGACAAAACCAAAGAGATTTTAGCATTAATTTTCCCGCTTTCGATTGCATCTATTATAGCCTTTAAGTTTGAGCCTCTTCCTGATATTAATACTACGATATTTTTCAAAGCTACACTATCTCCACAGATTTTTGACCTTCTTCTAAGTAGCCTATTATGTATGGTTTTTCTCCTAAGTCTTCAAGGATTTTTATTGTTTCTTTTTCATCTTTTTTATCTATGGCTATTATTAAGCCTATTCCCATATTAAAGGTTCTATACATATCTTCTTTTGGAACTTGACCTTCTTTTTGAATCCATTTAAACACAGGTAAAACTTCCCAAGAACCTTCTTCTATAACTGCCTTTAAACCATTTCTGATTACTCTTATCAAGTTTCCGGGAATGCCACCGCCTGTTATGTGAGCTATAGATTTAATGTCTATTTTTTCTGCCAACGTTAACACGGAGTTAACGTATATTTTTGTTGGAGTTAAAAGCTCTTCTCCAAGGGTTTTGCCAAACTCTTGGAAGTAATCTTTATAGTCGTAACCTTTCACTTCTACTATTTTTCTAACTAAAGAGTAACCGTTACTGTGAACGCCGGAAGATGCTAAACCTATTAAGATATTACCTTTTTCTGTTTTACTTCCATCTACCATTTTATCTTTTTCTACTATACCTACGGCAAAACCGGCAAGGTCGTATTCTCCTTCTTTATACATTCCGGGCATCTCTGCCGTTTCTCCACCAACCAAAGAACAACCTGCAATCTCACAACCTTTTGCTATTCCTTTAACTACTTCTACAGCAGTTTGAGGTTTTAACTTTCCTGTGGCAAAGTAATCCAAGAAGAAAATCGGTTTTGATGTAGTGGTTACAAGGTCGTTTACACACATAGCAACAAGGTCTATTCCTATCGTATCGTGTTTGTCCAAGGTTTGGGCTATCTTTAACTTTGTGCCTACTCCATCGGTAGAAGAGGTTATAACTGGGTTTTTGTATTTTGCAATATCTAACAGGTAAGCTGCAGCAAAACCACCAATTGGTGTTATAACATTCTTTGTAAAGGTTTTTTGAACAAAGCCTTTTATCTCTTCTACAAACTTATCTGCAGTTTCAATATCTACTCCGGCATCTTTGTAAGTCAGCATCTCTTACCTCAAGCCTTAAAATTTAAATATCCATATTAAAGAGTGTAAGGTTATCCAGCTGTAAATCCCAGCCATCACATCATCAACGACAATACCGACTCCCATCGGATACTTTTCTAACATTTTTATCGGGGGTGGTTTAACGATATCTACAACTCTGAATATAACAAATCCTAAGATAAAGTAAGTAAGTGCTTGGTTAAGCTCTAACTTGGAAGGGTCTATACCAAGCATAGTTATCATGTATCCTGCCACTTCATCTATACTAACAAAAGATGGGTCTTTGTCGTTATACATTCTGCTTACTTCGTAAGAAGCCCATATTCCAATGAAAATAACGGATAAAGTGATTGAAATCTGAGCAGTTAAACCTTTATTCCAGTAAAGTAGAAAAAACGGTATGGCTCCCAGAGTGCCAACTGTTCCGGGTGCAACTGGAAACTTCCCTAAGTAGAAAGATGTAGCTAAAAACAAAGCGATACGGTCTTTTAAACTCATTCTTTCTCCTACTTGAAAATGAGATATAATTATATCATACTGGAGGTGCTGATATGGATGTAGGTACTTGGTTTCCAATAATCATCTTAGGTATGGTAATTTTTACCTTTCTACTTTTTGGATTGTTTGTCTACTTAGACAAAGATAAAGAGTAATGCATAAATTTTTCTTCATAACAGATAGAAAACAGTTTAAAAAACCATTTTTAGAAACAATAAAGGACGTTTTAGATAAAGGTATAAGACTCATACAGATTAGAGAAAAAGACCTTCCCGATGATGAACTTTTCGAATTAACTCAAAAGGTTTTAGAAGTATCAAAAGGTTACAACACTAAAATATTCATAAACTCAAGAGTAGATATAGCTTTAATCCTTAACTTAGACGGTGTCCATCTACCTTCCAAAAGTATTCCCATAGCTTATGTAAAACAGAAATTTCCACATTTGATAGTGGGAAAGTCCTGTCATAGCGTAGAAGATGTTTTGAAAGCTCAAGAAGAAGGTGCAGATTACGTTTATATATCTCCAATCTTTAAAGTGGAAGGTAAAGGAGAACCTATAGGTTTAGAAGGTTTAAAAGAAGTGCTAAAAGTGGCAAAGATACCTGTTTACGCCCTTGGTGGAATAAACAGGTCAAACTACCAAGACGTTTTAAAGACCGGTGTTTACGGCATCGCCAGTATAAGATTTTTCCTTCAGGATTTATGATAAAATTTTTATAAAACAGAGGTAAAGTGTTATGAAAATCCTTTACATACACGGCTTTAACTCTGCAGGCTACGGAGAAAAAATCAACCATCTAAGAGAAGCTTTTAAGCCAAGAAATGTTGTATCTCCAACCCTTCACTACGACCCAGAAGAAGCAATGTCTCAGTTAGAGTTTTTAACAGAATGTATGAAAGAAAAAGACCAACTTTTTATTTTTGGCACATCTCTTGGTGGATTCTACGCCCTTTACCTATCTTACAAGTATAAAGTTCCATCAGTTTTGATAAACCCGTCCATAGACCCTTACCAATCTCTTTCTCGTCAAGTTGGACCTCAGAAAAACTTTAAAACTGATGAAGATTACGTATTTACCAAAGAACATCTGGAAAAACTAAAAAATTATTACATCAAAGATTTAGACAGTGTCAAAGATTTAGTTTACGTTTACTTAGATGAAGAAGATGAACTTTTAGATAGCAAAAAGACTGCTGAGTATTTTAAAGGATTTCATGTAGTTATGTATCCCGGAGGAAACCATAGGTTTACCCATATGAAGGAACTTATAGAGGATTTTAAAAAGATTTTGGAGGAGAGATGGAAAAGATAATCATACTTGGAAGTGGTCCAAACAGGATAGGACAAGGTGTAGAGTTTGACTACGCATGCGTCCACTGTGTATGGTCTTTACAGGAAGAAGGCTACCAAGCAATAATGGTAAACTGTAACCCTGAAACCGTATCTACAGATTACGATACATCAGATAAACTCTTTTTTGAACCAATCGTTTTAGAAGATGTGTTAAACATCGTGGAAAAAGAAAAACCTTTTGGTGTAGTTGTGCAGTTTGGGGGACAAACACCTTTAAAGCTTGCAAAACCTTTGGAAAAGCTAAAAATTCCAATCCTTGGAACATCACCTGAAAGTATAGATATAGCGGAAGACAGAGAAAGGTTTAGAGATTTGATTATAAAGCTTGGACTAAAGCAACCAGAAAGTGCTACTGCAAAATCTAAAGAAGAAGCTATAAAAGTGGCAGAAAGTTTAGGATACCCAGTTTTAGTTAGACCTTCCTACGTTTTAGGTGGAAGGGCTATGAGACTGGTTTACGACACATCAGAACTTTTAAAATACATAGAAGAAGCCGTCACAGTAACGGAAGATAAACCTATACTTGTAGATAAATTTTTAGATGGAAGTATAGAAGTTGACGTTGATTGTGTTTGCGACGGTGAAGATGTTTTAGTAGGGGCAGTTATGGAACATATAGAAGAGGCAGGGATACACTCGGGAGACAGTGCTACATGTATTCCCCACTACACCCTTTCTGATGAAATCGTTGAAGAGATAAAAGAACAATCAAGAAAACTTGCAAAAGCTTTAAACACGGTTGGCTTAATAAACATACAGTATGCAGTAAAAGATGGAGAAATCTACGTTATAGAAGCAAACCCAAGGGCATCAAGGACTGTGCCTTTTGTAAGTAAAGCCATAGGATACCCTTTAGCAAAAATAGCGTCAAAAGTTATGATTGGTAAAAAGTTAAGAGAAATAGTGCCAGAAGTTTTTCAGATAAAAGAAAAACACCCTGCGTCAGACTTTTTACCAAAAGACTTTCCTTTTTATGCCGTAAAAGAAGTTGTTTTTCCTTGGAACAGGTTTCCTGAAGTTGACCCACTTTTGGGACCAGAGATGAAAAGCACCGGAGAAGTTATGGGAATAGATAGGGACTTTGGACTTGCCTTTTGGAAATCACAAGCTGCCGCAGGTCAGATACTACCAACAAGTGGAAACGTGTTTATATCAGTAGCCGACAAAGATAAACCACATATAGAAAGTATAGCAAAAGAGCTTTTAAAACTTGGATTTAGGATATACGCCACATCTGGAACTCACAAGTTTTTAAAAGAAAAAGGTATAGAATCGGTTTTAGTTAACAAGCTTTCTGAAGAAAGACCAAACATAGTGGATAGAATAAAAAACAAGGAAATCTCTCTTATAATCAACACTCCTTCTGGAAAGAGAGAAAGGTCAGATGCTTACTACATCAGAAGAGCTGCCGTCTCTACAAAAACTCCTTACTTTACAACCATCAGAGGAGCCGCTGCAGCCGTAATGGCCATAAAATCATACAAAGAAAAAGATTTAGATGTTTTAGCACTTCAAGATATGAGAGGTATTTAAAAATGTTAAGTTATAAAGAAGCCTTAGATGTAATTTTAGATAACACAAAAACCCTTGGTAAAGAAAAAGTATTTTTAAACCAAGCTTTAGACAGAGTGTTAGCAGAGGATATAGTTGCCGATAGAGACAACCCACCGGCAGATAACAGTGGAATGGACGGCTTTGCAGTAAGATACGAAGACATAGTAGGAGCCAGTGAAGAAAATCCAGTTATACTAACCATAGAAGGAGAAAGTAAAGCCGGAGGAACACCACCAAAGCTACAAAAAGGTCAAGCCATTCCTATATACACAGGGGCATTAATCCCAGAAGGAGCCGATACAGTAATCCAAAAAGAACTTACAAAAGTAGAGAACGGAAAAGTTTATATTTTAAAAGAACTTAAAAAAGGAACAAACATAAGACTGCAAGGTGAAGACTACAAAAAAGGAGACATTCTTATAAAATCTGGTAAAAAGATAAGACCACCAGAGATAGGAATATTAGCATCTGTAAACAAACCTACAGTTTACGTTTATCAAAAACCAAAAGTAGGTATAATCACAACTGGAGATGAGATACTGGACATTGCAGAACCAATAACAAAACAATCCCAGATAAGAACCTCTAACACTTACTCCCTTTACGCCCAAGTGTTGCAAACAGGAGCTCAACCCTTAATAATAGGCTTTGCAAAAGACAACCCAGAAAGTATAAAAGAAAACTTAGAGTATGCAAAAAACTGCGATGTTTTACTTACAACAGGTGGAGTTTCCGTAGGAGAATACGACCTTGTAAAAGATTTTGTAAAAGAAGTCTTAGATGTAAAAATACACTTTTGGAAAGTATCCATAAAACCGGGAAAACCTCTTGTTTTCGGAACGTGGGGAAAAGAAAACGAAAAACTGTTTTTCGGTATTCCGGGAAACCCAGTAGCGTCTATGGTAGTGTTTGAGATTTTCGTCAAACCTGCTTTAAAGAAAATGATGGGATATCAAAAATTACACAACCCAACAATAGATGCTATTCTAACAGAAGATTTTAGCAGAAAAGCAGCAGATAGGACTGAGTTTATAAGGTTAAACGTCGAATACTCAGATGGACAGTTTTACGCAAAACCTTTTGGAAAACAGGCATCAAATATACTTACCGGAATGGTAAACGCAAACGGACTTGGTATAGTTGATATAGATGTGTACAAAATAGAAAAAGGTAGTAAAATAAAAGTAGTTATGTTTGATATGGACATATAGGTAGAGGAAGATGAGGAAAATTTGGATTTTTCTGATAGCTGTATTTTTTATAAGCTTATCCTGTGCTACCGTTCAAGACCCACTTACAGGCAAACCAACGTTAACACTACTGTCTACAGAACAAGAGATTCAGATAGGTCAAAAGGTTGTTCCGCAAGCTATAAACCAAAATGGTGGATTGTATCCAGACCAAGAAGTCCAAAGTTATATAAGAAACTTAGGATACAAAATAGCTGCACATTCTCCAAGAAAGGTAGACTACCAGTTTTATTTAGTAAACTCTAAAGAGATAAACGCCTTTGCATTACCCGGTGGTCCTGTCTTTGTAAACAGAGGCTTGATACTTATCCTTGACAACGAATCAGAACTTGCCGGTGTTATGGCTCACGAAATTGGACATATAACCGCTCGCCATCATGCAAAATTTTTAGAAAAAACCTACGGAATGAATCTACTTTTAAATATTCTTGCAGTAGTAACTTCCAACTCCCAGTATCAACAGGCAATACTACAGTTAGCTCAAGTTTCGGCAGGACTATTACAACTTAAATACAGTAGAGACCAAGAAAGCGAAGCAGACGCTTTAGGAGTTAGATTTGCATACGAAGCTGGCTACGACCCAAGAGGATTGATAACCACCTTTGAAAAATTTAAAGCTATGGAAAAAGTTAACACTCCATCATTGCTACTTACTCACCCATTACCTGAAGACAGAATAAAAAACGTTGCTTATCTAATACAAACTAAGTATCCAGAAAAGTTATTACTAAAAAAAGACAGTGAGGAGTTTCAGAGAATAAAGAAAAAACTGATGTCTACTGCAGCAAGCTACGAAGCCGTAGAAAATGCAAAAGAGAACCTAAAAAATAGAAACTTCTCCGTTGCCTTAACAAACCTAAATAAAGCAATATCAATATTCCCAAACAACAACGAAGCCTACACATACAGAGCTTTAACATATTACAATCTGAAAGAATACCAAAAAGCTTACCTTGATGCATTAAAAGCATACAACATAGACAAAAGCTACTTTTTACCAAGACTTATACTTGGAGCGTCCTTAGTAAAACTAAACAATTACAGAGAAGCCATAGCCGTTTTAGAAGATGCAAGAAAACTTATAGATTCTAACCCAGACCTATACTACTTTTTAGGAGTTTCATACCAAGAACTTGGTAACAGACAACTTGCAGCAGAAAACCTAAAAACAGCCTTGGAACTATCAGATGGAAAAAGAGGATGGGAAAGCGATGCAAGAATGAGGCTTAGAGCCTTGGGAGTAATTTAAAACTCTACTCTGTTTCTTCCAAGTTCTTTGGCTCTGTAAAGTTTTTCATCGGCAGCTTTTATGTTTGATTCTATACTTTCCGATAGATCAAGCTCTCTAACACCAAAACTTGCCGTGAGTTTTATCTCTTTTCCATCTACTACCAGAGGTTTAGATTCTAAAGACTTTCTTATTTTTTCAGCAATTTCCACAGCTTCTTTAAGTGATGTGTGTGGAAGAAGAATTATAAACTCTTCACCACCAAATCTAAATACGTAATCAGATTTTCTAAGGTTTTCTTTTATTACACTAACAAAATGCTTTAAGGCTTCATCACCAACTAAATGGCCGTAGGTATCATTTATCTTTTTGAAGAAGTCCAAATCTGTTATTATTATTGATATTGGTAATTTTGTAAACTCTGATATTTCTATATGCTTTTTAAGAATAGTATAGAAAATTCTTCTAGTCAAAGCTCCTGTTAGAGGGTCTTTTGAAAATTCTACCGTTAAAGCTTTCGTATTTAGATAAAGCATATATGTAAGTATCTGTAAAAACGTATCTTCTATTTCGTTTATAGAAAAAAATACTTCTTTGTACAGACCCTTTTTCTTGTAATTTTCTGTTATATTTAACAAGTTATGAAAAACATGATGCAAAATACTTACTTTCTTTAGCATAACTTCTTCATCTATAAAATTTCTACCCTCCCTTTTCAACCATATACTAA
>PNIU01000082.1 GCA_002878035.1 Sulfurihydrogenibium sp. | reverse complement strand
TAAAATTATATGATTTTAATCATAAAAAAATTACTCTACAGTTACTGTTTTTGCAAGGTTACGAGGTTGGTCTACGTCTTTACCAAGTATTGTAGCTATGTGGTATGCAAGCAACTGTAAAGGAATAACGGATAAAATCGGGTATAGGTTTTCATTTTTTACAGATGGAATTTTTATTATATTGTCAGATAGTGATACTACCTCTTTATCTTCACTGTCAGTTACTGCTATAACTATACCTTTTCTTGCTTTTACTTCTTGTATGTTAGATATCATTTTTTCATACAGAGAGTCTTTTGGAATTATACAGACTACTGGTAATGTTTCGTCTATCAAAGCTATTGGACCGTGTTTCATCTCTCCTGCTGGGTATCCTTCGGCATGTATGTAAGAAATCTCTTTAAGTTTTAAGGCTCCCTCAAAAGCTATTGGGTAGTTTATACCTCTACCTAAAAACAGAAAATCTTTTGCGTTATGGTATTTGTAGGATATGTTTTCTATGTTTTTATCTTCTTTTAAAACTTCGTTAACGAGGGAAGGTAGAGAGTTTACGTCATGATGGATTTTCTCAAAGTCTTCCTGTGAGATATACCCTCTTTCAAATCCAGATTTTACGGCAAAAAGAAACAGTGTAACAAGTTGTGCTGTAAAGGTTTTTGTTGCAGCCACACCAATCTCTGGTCCACAGTATGTGTATATCACAAAATCACTTTCTCTTGATAGTGAGCTTCCAACCACGTTTACGATAGATAGAACCTTTGCACCTTTCTTTTTAGCGTCTATAGCTGCAAACCTTGTGTCTGCCGTTTCTCCAGATTGGCTTATGGCTATTACAAGGGTTTTTTCATTAACAGGAAAATCTCTGTATCTAAACTCTGAAGCGTAATCTACTATCACAGGTATTTTTGCATACTTTTCAATCCAGAACTTTCCTACAAGTCCAGCGTGGTAAGACGTTCCACATGCTATTATGACAATGCTTTCTATATTTTTCATCTCTTTGTAAACAGGGTTGTTTAGATCAGAGAAAAAGCCGGATATAGTATCAGTTATGGTTTTTGGTTGTTCGTAAATCTCTTTTAGCATAAAGTGTTTGTATCCGCCTTTTTCAGCAGCTGCAATGTCCCAGTTTACAGTAAAAGGCTTTTTTTCTACCTTTTCTCCTTTTATGTTGTATATTTCGACTTTGTCTTTTGTAATGACTGCTATCTCTTCATCGTCAAGGGTTATAAATTTTTTCGTGTACTCTAAAACTGCCGGAATGTCTGAAGCGATAAAGTTCTCATTTTCTCCTAATCCTACTATAAGAGGGCTACCTTTTCTTAAGGCTACGATTTTATCTGGTTCTAATGTGGATATAATGCCTATGGCATAGGCTCCCTCTATCATCTTTGCAACTTTTAACACTGTGTTTAGTAAGTTATCTTGGTAATACTCTTCAAGTAGGTGAGCTACAACTTCTGTATCTGTCTGAGATTTAAAAACGTAACCTTTTTTTATTAACTCTTCTTTTAGTTGAGCGTAGTTTTCTATTATACCGTTATGGACTACGGCAAACTTCTCATTCTGGCTTGTGTGGGGATGTGCGTTTTCTATTGAAGGTGGTCCATGGGTAGCCCATCTTGTGTGGGCTATTCCTATATTACCGTTTATATCCTTTCCCCATAGATGTTCCTGTAAATCCTTTATTTTCCCTACCTGTTTTTCTACAACTATCTTTTTCTTTTCAGAATCTAAAACTGCTATTCCTGCAGAGTCATAACCTCTATATTCAAGCCTCTGAAGTCCATGAAGTAAAACAGGCACAACCTTTCTGTATCCAACATAGCCAACTATTCCACACATTCTCTCACCCTCTTGCTTTTGTGATTATTTCTTTCATTTTTCTAACGGCTTCGTAAAGGCCTAAAAATATGGCGTTAGCTATTATAGAATGTCCTATGTTTAACTCTTCTATCTCTTTTATTTTTGCTATGTTAACTACGTTTTCGTAGTTAAGACCGTGTCCTGCATAAACTTTTAAACCTTTTTCTTTTGCGTAAATGGCTGTTTCTCTTATTCTCTGGATTTCTTTTTCTGTGTTTTTTCCATAGGAGTTTGCGTATTCACCGGTGTGTATCTCTATCGCGTCCGCTCCTACTTCTAAAGATGCGTCTACTTGCTCTAAATCTGGGTCTATAAAAAGACTTACTTTTATACCGGCTTCTTTTAGTTCTTTTATATAATCTTTAAGGTAGTCTTTGAGGGATACAACGTCTAAACCGCCTTCTGTGGTTATTTCTTGTCTTTTCTCTGGAACTAAAGTAACTGTGTTTGGAAGAGCTTCCAAAGCTATATTTTTCATCTCTAACGTAGGAGCCATCTCAAGGTTTATTGGAACGTTTGTATCTTTTAACTCACATTTAAGTCTAAATAGGTCTTCGTCTTGGATATGTCTTCTGTCTTCTCTTAAGTGTAGAGTTATCTGGTCTGCTCCTGCCTGTATGGCAATCAAAGCTCCTTTTACAGGGTCAGGTTCAAAGGTTTTCCTTGCCTCTCTTAAGGTTGCTATATGGTCTATGTTAACTCCAAGTCTCATCTTTATTCCTTTATCTTTTTAAAGGCTTCCTTTGCTGCTGCAGTTTCTGCTTCTTTCTTAGATTTTCCCTTGCCTGTAGTCTTTATCTGCTCTATTTCACACTCAACTACAAAAACCTTATCGTGCTCAGGTCCTTCTGAATGTATAAGTTTGTATGTAGGTATTTTACCATAAAGTCTTTGGGTTTCCATCTGAAGTAATGATTTGTAATCTCGAGGTATATTTTCTGTTTTAATATCTTCTAAAACTCTATCTTTAAAAAGTTTGTTGAAAATTTCCCGTGGAACGTCTATTTTGTAATCTGCATCTACATACAAGGCTCCGAATATAGCCTCAAACACATCACAAAGTAAAGAGTCTCTTTCTTCACCTTTCTGTGATTTTTCACCTCTACTTATTAAAACAAAATCACTTACTTTTAAACTTTTTGCCAGTTTTGAAAGATAAGCTTCGCTTACTATAGCAGAGCGAAGTTGGGATAAGTCTCCTTCTCTTGCGTCTGGAAACTGTTTTATTAGTATCTCACTTACGATTAACGATACAACGGAATCTCCTAAAAACTCCAAAACTTCGTAATCTCTTAACTTTTTTGGATACTCTGCTACAAAGGAACGGTGAGTTATGGCAGCTAAAAGTAACGACTTATCTTTAAACTGATAACCTAAAATATTTTCTAAACTTTCAACTCTATCGTTAAACTCTTGTATCTCAATCTTCATAAGCCTTGAAAACTAAGCATGCGTTGGTTCCACCAAACCCAAAGGAGTTTGATATGGCAACTTTCACAGGATAATCTATAGCTTTGTTTGGAACGTAATCTAAATCACATTCTGGGTCTGGGTATTCGTAGTTTATGGTTGGTGGTATTATACCTTCTTTTATTGTTAAAACCGTTGCTACAGCTTCTACGGCTCCTGCAGCACCGAGTAAGTGTCCTATCATGGACTTGTTGGAGCTTACTTTTAGTTTGTAAGCGTGGTCTTTAAATACAAGTTTTAACGCTAACGTTTCTATTTTATCGTTTAAAGGTGTAGAGGTGCCGTGGGCGTTTACATACTGAACTTCTTCTGGATTTACCTTTGCATCGTTTAGAGCCATCTGTATAACTCTTTTAGCTCCATCTGCATCGGAGCAAGGTGCAGTAATATGGTAAGCGTCTCCAGTTAAACCGTAACCTACAACTTCAGCGTAAATTTTAGCTCCTCTTTTCTTAGCATGTTCCAACTCTTCAAGAACAACTATACCTGCTCCTTCACCCATAACAAAGCCGTCTCTCTCTGCGTCGAAAGGTCTTGATGCTTTTTGTGGTTCATCGTTTCTTGTTGAAAGAGCTTTCATGTTGGCAAATCCGGCAACACCAAGAGGAGTTATGGCAGACTCGGTTCCACCTGCTATCATTATATCGGCATCGCCTCTTTGAATTATCTTAAATGCATCTCCGATTGAGTGGGTTCCGGTAGCACATGCAGTTACTACGCAAGAGTTAGGTCCTTTAAAACCAAATTCGATGGATATGTATCCAGATGCCATATTTGATATACCTGATGGTATAAAGAAAGGAGATACTCTTCTAACTCCCTTCTCCATAACAACCTTTTGCTGCTCTTCTATATCCCGAAGGCCGCCGATACCGGTCCCGACTATAACACCCGCCCTGTTTAAGTCGATTTTGTCAAGTTCCAGCCCTGAATCTTTTATAGCTTCCTTTGCTGCTATAACTGCAAACTTGACAAAATCGCTCATTCTTTTTAGTTCTTTTGAGTCTAAAAACTCTTCTGGGTTCAGATTTTTTACCTCTCCGGCTATTATGACCGGAAGTCCTATAGCAACAGGGTCAAACCTTTTTATTACGTCTATTCCACTAACTCCGTTTATAAGGTTTGTCCAAAAATCTTTTACGTTGTTGCCTATAGGTGTTACAGCACCAAGACCGGTTACGACGACTCTTCTCATATCTCTTACCCTTGCTGTTTAGATTTGATGTAGTTTAAAACATCTCCAACAGTTGCTATTTTTTCCGCGTCTTCGTCTGGAATCTCTATACCAAATTCCTCTTCGAAAGCCATTATAAGCTCTACTACGTCGAGTGAGTCAGCTCCAAGGTCATCAACAAACTTAGCCTCTGGAGTGATTTTTTCTATTTCCACTCCCAACTGGTCTGCAATAATTTCTTTTACTCTTTGCTCGATAGACATCTTTCAAACCTCCTATATTTAAAATTTTTTAAAACATTCCACCATTTACGTGTATAGTTTCACCAGTTATATAACTTGCCATATCTGATGCTAAGAAAAGCACCACGTTGGCTACGTCTTCCGGTTTACCAAACCTTCCAAGGGGTATCTGTTTGAGGTAGTTTTCCACTATATCGGCAGGTAGTTGAGCAGTCATGTCTGTCTCTATAAATCCGGGGGCAACTGCGTTTACTGTTATATTTCTCGATGCAAGTTCTTTTGCCAAAGATTTTGTAAAACCTATCAGTCCAGCTTTGGTTGCGGCGTAGTTAGCCTGACCTACGTTTCCTGTAAAACCTATAATGGAGCTTATGTTTATTATCCTACCGAACCTTTGCTTTATCATAAGTTTTACTACAGCCTGAGTTATTCTAAAAGTACCAGTAAGGTTTGTGTTTATCACACTGTCCCAATCTTCCTGTTTCATTCTGATAAAAAGAGTATCCTTCGTTATACCTGCATTGTTTATAAGAATGTCTATCTTCCCGTTGGACCACTGGGTTATCTCTTTGAATGATTCCTCTATATCAGATGACAAATCAAGGTTTATTCCAAAAGCTTTTACGCCAAACTCGTTTTCTATGTTTTTAGCTAAAGACTCTGCAGATGCTCTATCTCTTCCTGTTATGATTACATCAGCTCCATTTTTAGCAAAAGCAACGGCTATGGCTTTCCCTATTCCCCTTGTAGAACCTGTTATAAGAGCTGTTTTCCCTTTAAAATCTATCATCAACACCTCTTTACAAAATAGCAAAAATTACTTAATATTTTAGCATATTTTTACAAAAAACGTTTAACAGAGGTAAGTCAGTTTTGGAAAAGCTTGAAATAAAACCATCTATATCATGCTCATGTGGTCCTCTGTCTCTTTCTGAAGAGAAAAACGCCGAGTGTTATCAGTGTGGAATACCTATAACAGGTAAACCTCTAAAGTTTGAAGTTAACGGGAAAATGGAAGATTTCTGTTGTTTTGGATGCTATCTGATTAACAGAACGACAGGACTTAGAGGAGATGAAGGAACAGCATTGGCTTTTTTAGGAAAGTTTGGATTTGGCTACTTCTTGGCTATGATAGTTATGATGCTAAGTATGTATATATACGGAGCCCATTTAACAGACCCAAACGACAAAGAGATGATTATGTTTACCGGTTTTATAAAATGGGTAATACTGGTACTTTCTACACCAGTTATGATACTTCTTGGTATTCCTATTCTTAAAAACTCATTTTCAAAAGAGAACCTTCTTAACTTTAACACCGACACGTTGATAGCCATAGGCTCTTTTTCCGCCTACTTTTTATCTGTTTACTCTGTTTTAACTGGCAAAAATGCGATTTACTTCGAGACTGCAACGATGATACTGGTGTTGGTTACCTTTGGTAGGTATCTGGAAACTTCTTCAAGAGTAAAGGCTTCAAACTTTATGAAACAACTTCTTGACCTAACGGCAAAAAAAGCAACAGTCCTAAGAAACGGTCAGGAGATAGAAATTCCAGTAGAAGAAGTCCAAGTAGGAGATGTTGTAAAGATAAGACCCGGTGAAAAGGTATCGGCAGATGGAGTAATACTGGAAGGAGTAGGACACGTTGATGAGTCCACTTTAACCGGAGAAGTAAAACCAGTCTTAAAAAAAGCAGGAGATTACCTTTACACAGGAACAACAGTTTTAGATGGAACTTTTATTATAAAAGTTGATAAACCACAGTCTCAATGGACCTTAAACAGGTTTATAGAGTTGATGAAACAGGTAAGGAATACAAAAGCCCCAATCAACAGAATTACTGACAGGATTGCTTTTTACTTTTTACCGATAGTTTTTTTCCTTGCTTTGGCTTCTTTTATCTACTGGTATGTTTACGAAGGATTTGAAAAAGCTTTAATCGTATCTTTATCGGTTTTGCTTATATCCTGTCCTTGTGCTTTTAGTATAGGAGCTCCACTTGCCTTATGGCTTGGACTTGGACAAGCAATGAAAGACGGTGTGATAATCAAAAGTGCAGAAATACTTGAAAAACTTTCAACAGTCAAGAAAGTCTTTTTTGATAAAACAGGCACTATAACAGATAAGTTTATGAAAGTATGAAAGTTTCTACAACGTGGTTTAAAGATGAAAACGCAAAAAATGTTTTTTTCTCTTTAGAAAAAAACTCAGAGCATCCACTTGCTAAAAGCTTTGTAAAAAGTTGTCAAGATTGCAAAGAGCTAAAAGTTGAAAATTTTAAAGTTCATTTTGGTTTTGGAATAAGTGGAAACGTTGAAGGCAAAGATTATATCTTAGGAAGTGAAGAGTTTTTAAAACAGTACAACGTAAATTTAGATGAACATTTAAAAAATTTAAGAGATAAAGCGATAGAAAACGGTGAAATTGTAACTTTCCTATCAGACAAAAAACAGGTTTTAGGTTTTGTGTCTTTTTCTCAAAGTATAAGACCAGAAGCAAAGTTGGCGGTAGATGCTTTAAAATCCTTAAACATAGAGGTTGGAGTTTTAACTGGAGATACTCAACATTTTGCAAACGTTCTAAAGAAAGAGTTAGGTATAGAAGACGTTAGAGCTAATCTACTTCCAGAAGACAAACTAAAAGCGATAGAAGAAGAAAAAGCCAAAGGTAAAGTAGTTGCTATGGTTGGTGATGGGATAAACGACGCTCCAGCCTTAACTGCGGCAGATATAGGTATTGCTATGGGATGTGGAACTGACCTTACCAGAGAGTCTGCATCAATAAGCCTTATAAGTGATGACCTTAGAAAAATACCACTTGTTATAATTCTTTCAAGAAAAGTAAAAAGAGTCATATACACAAATATCTTTTGGGCTTTTATCTACAACATAATCGGTATGGGACTTGCAGTAAGTGGACATTTAAACCCTGTGTTTGCAGCCCTTGCAATGGTTTTAAGTAGTGTTTTTGTAATTGGAAACTCTCTAAGAGTGAAGAGTTACTGATGGTTGGATGTGTTCTTTTAGCGGCAGGTAGCGGTTCAAGGTTTGGAGAAAAAAAACAGTTTTTAACTCTAAACGGCAAAAGGTTAATAGACTTTTCCATAGAAACGGTAAGCAGAATAAAAGAGATAGATAAAGTCGTTATAGTCCTACCAAAAGAAAACTTAGACATTCCTGTAAATCTAAACAAACCCTTTAAAAAAGTGTGTGGTGGAAAAGAAAGACAGTATTCAGTTTACAACGGCATACTACAGCTTCAAGACTGTGAGATAGTAGTTATACATGATACAGCAAGACCTTTTGCAACTGAAAAGATGTTTTTAGAAGGGATAGAAAACGTTAGAAAAGGTTGGGATGGATCCATAACAGCTTACAAATCAAGAGATACAGTCAAAGAAGTTAAAGATAACACTGTTTTAAAAACCTTAGATAGAAATTCCATATACATAGTTCAAACTCCACAGACTTTTAACTACGAAAAACTCCTTTACTCTCATAAAAAAGCCCTATCAGATAACTTTTTAGCAACTGATGACTCAGCCCTTATGGAAAGAGAAGGCTTTAAGATAACTATTAACGAAGGAAGTTTTTTAAACTTTAAGATAACTTATCCAGAAGATTTAAAACTTGCTTTGGCTTTGCTAACCCTTGATCGTAATAATATCCCTTAGTATGGACAAATATTCCATTTAATAATATTTATCCATACCTCGGGTTTGGAACTATCACTCAGAACCTTTTTAAAGTATGAATTCTGAGTGAGTAAGCCCCGTGCCTTACTCCTGAGACACTCAAACCGCTTAGATGACAGGTTTTTTAAAAATTTCTCTACCTGCCATCTAAAGGCTTGCTCCATGCTACGTAAACGCATGCTCTCAAGAAAACGTTCCTTGAGATTTCTGCTTGCGTTCACATCAGCATGAAGTTTTCTGTTACAACACTTACACTCAAACCTCTCTCTTACTTTCCTATTTTCTTTATCTACATATTACGAAGACCGGGGGATTAAGTTTTACTCTGTAGCGTAACTGTGAAGACCTGGGAAGTAAAGGTTTACTCCAAAGTAGCATATAAGTAGCATCACAAACCCGGCAACAACTATCCAAGCCGAAGTAGTGCCTTTCCATTTACCTATGGTTCTACCATGTATGTAAGCAGCAAAAAACAGCCATACAATCAAAGCCCATGTTTCCTTAGGGTCCCAGCTCCAGTAACTACCCCAAGCTTCGTTTGCCCAAGCACCACCAAGCATTATAGAAGCCGTCCATATAGGAAAAGATATTGCAACGGCCTTAAAAGCTATTTCAGATAGAAGACTTTCTGATGGTAAAACTTTTCCTACAGGTTTTAAAACATAAACACTGAAAAATGCAAAACCAAGTAAAGACAAGATGAATATAACACCGAAGAACATCGTTTTTATATCTTTTGCACCTGTTAAAGTAAGGTAGCCAAAAATTACAGACAGTAATAACGTGGCAACAAAACCTAAGTAATGTATTACTTCAGTAGGTTTGTTTTTGTTGAAACTTTCTTTTATAAGAAATGCAAAAGAAGCTCCGAAGGCTACTGTAAAGCCAGCGTATCCAACAAAGGAAGCTAAAACGTGAAGGTAAAGCCAATAACTTCTAAGAGCCGGAACAAGAGGGTTTATATCCGTGTTAAACTTATGACCCCATATAACCAAAAAAGCAACTATCGGCATAAAAAACGTTCCGATAGCCCTTGTTTTATACTCCTTCTCGATGTAAAGATACAAACCTACCGATAACCACGGGAAGAACATCAAAGATTCATAAAGGTTCGTCCAAGGTGGATGAAAAATACCCATTTGGTAAGATTCTAAACCCCTTACAAATAAACCTACAGTCTCAGTTAACCAGCCAACAAAAGCAAGTAAGGTCCCTACTTTACCAATTTTTTCATTCTTAAAAAAGAACTGAAATATATACATCAAAGCCGAAAGTCCATATACAAAGCCAGCAATCTGAAAAATAAGAACGTTGCTAACTTTTCCGCTAAGTATCGATAAACTGACAGCTCCAACTACTAAAGTAAGTATGACACCTACAAACAGAAATGTTTCTAAGTAGTTGTTTTTACTTTTATTTTCAAAAACTACCGTTTCCATAAAAAAACCTCCTTGTTTAGGAATTAACATTATATTACTTTTTTTAATGAATTTTTCAAGTTGTTTAAACATAGAATTTTGGTATAATTTTCTCATGTTGGAGAATGAAATAATTCAAATTTTTGAAGAAAGCGCAAGGTTAAAAAAAGATTTTGTTTACGAGTATGCAGAAGATATAGCTAACTTAGGCATACTCATAGCAAGAAGACTTAAACTCGGGAAAAAGGTTCTTATCTGTGGTAACGGTGGTAGTGCAGCCGATAGTCAACATTTTGCGGCAGAGATAGTTGGAAGATTTGAAAAAGAAAGAAAAGGTTTTGCAGCAATAGCTCTTACAACCGATACATCAGCTTTAACTGCTATCGGAAACGATTACGGTTTTGAAAAAGTATTTTCAAGACAAGTAGAAGCCTTAGGTAATCAAGGAGACATATTAATTGGAATATCTACAAGCGGAAACTCTCAAAACGTTATAGAAGCGGTAAAAGTAGCTAAAGAGTTAGGTATATTTACGGTAGGATTTTTAGGTAAAGATGGCGGAAAATTAAAAGATTTAGTAGATAAAGCCTTTATAGTAAGGTCTAACAACACTGCAAGAATTCAGGAAGTCCATCTAACACTTGAACATTCAATCTGTAAAGTGATAGATATGTATCTAACAGGAGATATTGAGGATTATTAATCATGAACAAAAATAAAGATTTTGATATCCATCCTTTGATAGACGTATCAAAAAGAAAGTATAAAAGCATCTCTCCTATAAAAGTAGGAATACTTACTGTGTTGATTTCTTACGTTGTGATTGCTTACTTATTTTACGATTACTACAAAAGCAACAAAAAAGAACCTTTAATAAAAATAAACGAAGAGTATCTAAATGTGGAAGAAGTTGTTAAAAGCGTTGAAACGGCTTTAAAATCTAACCTAACATTAGATACAAAAGATGTTAAAAGTGAAGAGGAGATAATAAAAGATATAGCCAGCAAAAGTTTAAATCTTCCAGATTTAAAAGAATTAGTAGATAAAACTGTAAATTTACCACCACCCCAAGTTAATCAAAACCAGATTACCCAACAGGTTCAAATACCACAAAGCCGTTATGAATACTTTTTACAGAAAGCAAAAGAATACGAGGCTATGGGAAACTACAAATACGCTATCTTCTTTTATCTAAGAGCGTTCGTTGAAAATCAGTCTGATTATGAAACAAAGTTTAAAGTAGCCCAGCTTTACTACAGGTTGGGACAGATACCTTTAGCCGCAGAATCGGCAAAAGACAGTTTAAGAATAAAAAGTGACTACTTGCCAGCCTTACAGTTTCTATCTGAACTATACCTTAAAACAGGTTATAAAGATGACTCTTTAAAAACTTTCTTGGAGCAAGGTGTAGACAAGTATCCAAACGAAAAATCTTTAGTTTTAGCCCTTGCAAAAATCTACAAAGATGAAAATAATATAGAAGCATATAACAACCTTAAAGCAAAACTTGAAAACAGCAACAAGCCATGAACTTTATAGATGACCTTAACCTTATCATAACGGATAGAGATTTAATTATCAAAAGAATCAGCCAATCTCTGGTTGATTTTATTGGTTATCAGAATTATGAGATTATCGGGGAAAGGTTAGACAAAATTTTAGATAGAGCTGTTAGAGATTTAGAAGAGCTTAAAAGTTTTGTATCTTTTTTGAAGGCAAAAAACGGAAATATGTATAAAGGATACTTTAAAGTAGAAAAGCTTTTTGATTACCACAACCAACATAGAGGATACTTAATTCAGTTTATGGATTTCAACGAAGTTGAAATAACAGATGATTTTATAGTGTTTAACACTCAAAATATCAAAATGAAAAGAATCTTAGAAAGAGCATCTTTAGTAGCCCAACATGATATATCGGTCTTAATATCTGGTGAAACTGGTACTGGAAAGTCAAAGCTTGCAAAATGGATACATTTAAACAGTCAAAGGTCGCGAAATAAGTTTGTATCTGTAAACTGTTCTGCTATACCTGATACTCTTTTTGAGTCTGAGTTTTTTGGTTATGAAAAAGGAGCTTTTACTGGAGCAGTACATTCTAAACCGGGAAAAGTAGAGATAGCAGATGGTGGAACGTTATTTTTAGACGAAGTTGGAGACCTATCCCTTACATCTCAAGCAAAGTTGTTGGTTTTTGTAGACACAAAAGAGTTTGAAAGACTTGGAGCTAACAAATCTAAAAAAGTAGATGTGAGAATAATATCTGCAACAAACAAAAACTTACTTCAAGAGATGGAAAAGGGAAATTTCAGGAATGATTTATTTTACAGAATCTGTGCCGTCAGGATAGAAATACCACCTTTAAGAGAAAGAAAAGAAGATATACCACTGATAGTTAACAGTATTCTTTCTAAGAAGAACAAAAGAATCACTCCAAGAGCTATGGAAGTCTTAATGAAAAGAGACTGGTTTGGAAATGTAAGGGAGCTAAGAGCATTTTTAGATGCAGTCAGTATATTCTGCCAAAAAGACATTATAGATGTAGAAGATTTAAATAATGAATACGTTTACTTTAACCAAGAGCAAAGTAAGTTAGATTTTTCAGAAGAATTTTTCTTTAGTGAAGAGAAAAGAATTATAGAAGCTTTGAAAAAAGCCAAAGGAAATAAAAAAGCCGCAGCTAAGATGCTTGGAATGAGCTACGTCTCACTTTGGAGAAAAATAAAGCATTACAACATTGAGATTTAACTTTATTTAAACAAAGCTTCAAACTCTTCTTTAGTAAGTAAAGGATAGTTTTCTATTTCTAAGTTTTCTATTGCGTGATTTACCTTACTCATTCCTATTAAAACAGTTCCAACGTAAGGGGTGCTTCTTACAAATTGTATAGGTACGTGAACATCTTTTTCTACTTTAAACAACTTTTTCACTTCGTCGTTAAAGTTTCTTAAAACTCTTCCCTGTAGTAAAGGAGCACTTATGTAAGTGTATATGCCTAAAATGTTTGCAAGTTCTAACGCAGAGTAGTAAGAGCCGTTGTAAAACTGGTTTTTTAGAGTGTAAGCTTCCGTCATCGAAAGGTTGTAAGGAAGCTGAATAAATCTAAAATGGTGGTTTTCGCCACCTACTTCTTTTGCTATGTTGTAAATCTCAAATAGGTTTAGATGTTGTAAGTTGTCTGGTGGGACTCTAAAGCCGTTCCATGTTGCAAGTCCGTAATATCTTAGTTTTCCTTCATTTACTTTACCTTCAAGGAGTCTAAAAACGGTCCAAAGTTTTCTGTAAAACTTCTCTTTATCTACTATCTGAAGTTGGTCTTCAGGGTTGTGTAGAAAGTATATATCTATGTAGTCTGTATTTAGATTTTCAAGGCTTTTTTCAAAGGACCAGTCTATGTATTTTGGGGTTATTATGTTTCCGTAGGGAGTTATATCTTCTGGGTTTACTATTCCTGTATCTATAAAGTTTTCTCTTAAATACTTTGCTATGTCTGATACTTTTAACCTTCTATCTCTTGGAAAGTATCCACCTTTCGTTGAGACGATTAGATTCTCTCTTCCTATCTCTTTTAATACTTCCCCGACGACTCTTTCACTTTCCATATCTCTGTAGTTTATAGCCGTATCTACAACGTTTACTCCGTATTCAAAGGCTTTTTTTATGGTTTTTTTATAGCTTTCGTTTGTAGCATCGTCTGTGTTCCCAAGGTAGGTTCCTAC
>PNIU01000025.1 GCA_002878035.1 Sulfurihydrogenibium sp. | reverse complement strand
ACTATCTCTTTTGTAATTGCAAGGCCAAGGCCACTGCCTTTTGGTTTTCTGGAATAGTAAGGTAAAAATATTTTTTCTAAATCTTCTTTTGGAATACCTTTGCCGTTGTCTTTGAAACTGACAATGACTTCGTCGTTATCTTTGGATACTGTTATTTGTAGATACGTTGATTCTTCGTAGGAATTTTGAATAAGGTTAATAAACGCTTGTTTTAAAAGTTTTTTGTTTGCTTTTATTGTTGGACTATAAAGGCATTGGATATCTACTTTAAAGTTATCGTCGATATAACTTTCTGCAGTCTCTTTTAAAAGATTGCATAAATCTACATCTTCTTTATCTGGGTTATTAAACGTTAATCCAAACTGGTTAAACTCTCTAACAAGCTGGGACAGATGTTCTGTTTCTTGTATTATTACTGTTGTTGCTTTTTCGATAATCTGGTCTATGTTTGGATTTTTCTTTTTCCATTGGTTTAGTATTCTTTCTGCAGAAAGTTTTATAGGAGTTAAAGGGTTTTTTATCTCGTGGGCTATTCTTTGGGCTACTTCTTTCCACATTTTAAGTTTTTGGGCTGATATAATCTCGGTTATATCATCAAAGACGATAACGTATCCATTTTTCGTTATGTTTGTCACTTTTACTAATATTGTTCTGCCGTTTATTTCGATTATCTGCTCTTTGTCTGTTTTAAGGTCTATGTTTATGCTTTTAGCAAAGTCTTCTATGTTTCTTTTTAAAAAGCTCTGTATGTAATCTCCCAGAATGTTTTTGGCTGATATGTTAAAGTTTTCTATTTTTCCGTCTTCTGATGAGTATACAACGCCTGCCCTGATGTTGTTAAGTATTGCTTCTAAGTATTCTTTGTTTTTTCGTAGTGTGCTGTTTTGTTCTTCAAGTTTTCTGTAAAGGACGTTTAATCTATCTACCATCTGGTTAAACTCTTCTATAAGAATTCCAAACTCGTCTTGGGCTTTTAGGTCTATTCTTACTGATAGGTCTCCTTCCGATAGTCTTTTAGAAGCATCTACAAGTGCTTCAACGGGTCTTGTAATGTTGTTTATTATGAATCTACTTAGCCAAAATGCGGCAAATATGACTGCTATGGTTATTGTTAGAAGTATGAGTATGTAACCTATTCTTATTGGTGCTTTGTAGTATTTAAGCTGGTTGTATATTTCTAATATCAAAGATGTGTCTTCTTTGGAAAGGATTATATCCTTTGGAAGTTCGTAAACTATCAGTATCTTTCTAAACAGGTCTAATTTGTCTTGATAGACTATTTTGTTTTCATAGATGGTAAATCCTTCCTTCCCTAAGGAGTCTAAAATCTCTTTGTCGTAAGGTTTTCCGTAAAACTCTAACAGTCTTCCTTCGTTATCCATTATGGATATGGTTCTTATTCCTAAGTAGTTTATGGCGTCTTCGGGAGTAGTTTTACCTTCTTTTATCATTCTATAAACTCTTAAGACCCACTCTTGGTTTGATGTGATGTTCTGGGTTACGATGTTATCAAGTTTACCTAACGCGTTTACCACTTTCCCAGAAAACCAAAGGTTTGTAGCGTTTGATATTATGGATACTGAAACAGTGAAAAGTATCATAGATGGAATTATAACCATTACAACAAGTATAAGGGTCAGTTTTATCCTGAGTTTTCCTCTTATGCTTTCTTGAAAGAATATTTTTATGATGTATCTAAGCAGTGATGCAAATATAACGATGAAAAATATAACGTCTATGTTTAGTATAAACAGGAAAATGTAAGGGTTTAAAACATCTCTTACTTTATCCAGTTTTTGGTAGATGTATATGTTGCCACCGATAAACAGTATTAGAGATATCGAAAGTATTAGAAGGTTTCTTTTTGTTTTATCTTTCTCTAAGTTCATTACTCAAGGTTTCTTGGTGGGTGACCTAAATACTCTATCTCTTCTTCGTCCAGTCTCCTAAAAGGTGGTTCTTCTGTAAGTTCTTCAAAAGCGTGGGCTACTAAACCGGGTATCCTTCCGATTATAAAAAATCCTTTTCCAAGTTTGTAATGAAATCCCATATCAGAAGTTATGGCTGCTATGGCACCGTCTACGTTTAAAACAAGCTTTTTACCTTTTTGCTTTGCTATCTCTTCTTCCAAAGCTGTAGCTAATCTACAGTGTTTACCAAAGAAGCCAAGGTTTTTGGCTAAATCCATAAGTTTCTTCGTCCTTGGGTCAAAGTCTTTGTAGTATTTATGTCCAAAACCTGATACTCTCCACTTTTCTTTTACTATCTTTTCTGCAAGCCTGCTGGCTAAACCTTCTACGTCTTCTTCATCTTTCGCGTATTCTTGTAAAAATCTCATAGCATCTTCCAAGGCTCCACCGTGATAATCTCCAAAGGTAAGCACTCCTGCTGCAACACCTACGTGTAAAGGATTTCCACCTGATATAACATTTCTCAAAGCCATAACGGAAGGTGGTGCAACTCCATGCTCTATAACGGATACAAATATAGCGTCAAACATCTGTTTTTCTTTTTCTGTTGGAAGTTCTCCCTTTAGAAGAAGGTATATCGCTTCTGAAAAGGATAATTTACCAATCATCTGGGTTAAAGGATAACCTCTTATGTAGGTTTCTTCTTTTGTGTTAAATGCTATTTTTGTTCTCCACTTTAACGGCATAGTTTAAACCTCTATCTTTTTTAGATTTTCTATAACAAAGTCTGGGTTTAACGATAAGGCTAAATCTTTTTTACCGTAGCCGTGTAGCACAAGGCAACTGTAAACTTGAGCGTTTTTTGCTGTTAAAACGTCCGTCTCACTGTCTCCAACAAGGATAGCTTTTTCTTTATTTACATTTAAATTTTGTAGAGTGTAGAAAACTGGCAGTGGGCTTGGCTTTTTTTCTGAAGTTGTGTCTGCTCCTACCACTAAGTCTATGTAATTTAAAACACCGAGTTTTTCGAGTATTCTTTTTGATAACTCTTCATACTTATTGGTTACGACTGCGATTAGTTTTCCACTTTCTTTTAGTTTTGCCAGTATTTCTTCGGAGTAATCGTAAAGTTTTGAGTAGATTACAGGGTTTTGATGGTAAAACTCTCTAAATAATTCAAGGGCTTTTTCTTTAATATCTTCTGGATATTCTGGTATTAAGTCTTCTATAAGTTTTTTTGCTCCGTAGCCTACTTTTGATACTACCTCTTCTTTACTTTTTTCAGGTAGGTTAAGTTTTTTAAAGGCATAGTTAACTGCAATAGCTATATCTTCTGCAGAATCTAAAAGGGTTCCGTCTAAATCAAACATAAAAAGTTGAAACTGTTTCATTGAAGTTTAAACTGCTGGTATTTTTCTTTTATTTTGTCTATCCATCTTTCTTCTTGTTGGTGTTGTTGTGCTTCTTCTTTCTGTTTTTTTTCCATTCCAACGATTACGTAGATTTCTTCGTTATCTTTCATAAGTCCAAGGTTTTCTCGTGCTAATTTTTCTATATAAAATGGGTCGTTTTGAAGGTATTGTATCTTTCTTTCTAAATCCTGATTTTCTTTTTTTATACTTTCAACTTGAGTCATAAGCTCGTTACGAAACTGGACTTTTTTGTAATACTCAAAAATGTTGTTTTCACCAAAGGCTATAGTGTAGATAGATATTACTAACATAATGAAAGCCGCAATCTTGAGACTGCGGCTTATAAGTTTTTCGTTAAAATCTGTATTTCTTAAATGCCTGCTTTCCTTTAAAGATTGCTTCCTGTCCAAGTTCTTCCTCTATTCTAAGTAGTTGGTTATACTTTGCAATCCTATCTGTTCTTGATGCAGAACCTGTTTTAATCTGTCCTGCATTTGTTGCTACTGCTAAATCTGCTATAAACGTATCTTCACTTTCCCCAGACCTATGGGATATTATAGCCGTGTAATTGTTACTTTTAGCTAACTCTATGGCATCTAACGTTTCGGTTAAAGTGCCAATTTGGTTTAGTTTTATTAAAACTGAGTTTGCAACGTTGTTTTTTATACCTTCTGCTATTATTTTTGGGTTTGTTGTAAAAAGGTCATCTCCTACAAGTTGGACTTTGTGTCCTAACACTTGAGTTAGGTTCTTCCAACCTTCCCAGTCATCTTCGGCTAAACCGTCTTCTATGGAAACTACCGGGTATGTTCCTACTATCTCTTCGTATAGAATAATCATATCTTCCGTTGTAAGTTCTCTACCTTCAAATTTATACTTTCCATTTTCGTAAAATTCAGAAGAAGCCGCATCAAGGGCAAGTAATACGTCTTCTCCGGGTGTGTAGCCGGCTTTTTCTATTGCCATCATAAGTAAGTCAAAAGCTTCTTTGGAAGACCTTAAAGCTGGTGCAAAACCTCCTTCATCACCTACGTTTGTAGAGTAACCTTTTTCTTTCAAAACTGATTTTAAAACGTGGAACACCTCAACGCCTGCTCTTAAAGCTTCTTTAAAAGAACCTCCGCAAACAGGCACTATCATAAACTCTTGAAAGTCTAAATCGTTGTCTGCGTGGGCTCCACCATTTATAACGTTCATAAGTGGCACTGGTAACACTTTTGCATTACATCCACCTAAGTATCTGTACAATGACATTTCTTTTTCGATAGCAGTTGCTTTTGCTACGGCTAAGGATACTGCAAGTATAGCGTTTGCTCCAAGGTTTGATTTGTTTTCTGTTCCGTCTGCTTCTATCATCAGTCTGTCTATTCTTGTTTGGTCTTCTGAATCTTCCCCAATCAATATGTCCGCTATCTTTGTGTTTATGTTTTCAACGGCTTTTAAAACACCTTTACCTAAAAATCTTTTCTTATCTCCATCTCTAAGTTCTAATGCTTCTTTTGAACCAGTTGATGCACCACTTGGCACTATGGCAGATGCAACTGCTCCACTTTCTAAAACTACCGTTGCTTCAACTGTTGGATTACCTCTTGAATCTAAAACTTCTCTTCCAAAAACATCGACGATAACAGACATACTTCCTCCTCCTATATTCTGTGATATGCTGCAATCGCTCCGGCTATTGCAGCGACTAAGTCTTCTAAATCTCTTGCTTTATCTTCTAAGTTAAAGGTTGGAAGTTTTTCTTCTATATATTTGGTTGTAAATTTACCTTCTATAAAGTCTTTGTCTCTGACTATAGCTCTTAAAAGTGGAAGGTTTGTAGGAACACCTCTTATGATAAACTCATCTAAAGCTCTTCTTGCTCTATTTACCACTTGTTCCCACGTTAGAGCCCAAACGGACAGTTTCGCAATCATAGAATCGTAGTAAGGTGGTATAACGTAATCTTTGTATGCTGCTGCATCTACTCTTACACCGGGACCACCGGGAGAGTGGTAAGATGTTATAAGTCCAACGGAAGGAGCAAAATTTTTTGAAGGGTCTTCTGCGTTTACTCTAAATTCTATCGCGTAACCTCTCATAGTTATATCTTCTTGTAGAAAATCTAACTTTCTACCTTCAGCTATCTTTATCATCATCTGGACTATATCGATTCCAGTTATCATTTCTGTAACTGTATGCTCTACTTGAAGCCTTGTATTCATCTCTATAAAGTAAAAGTTATCATTTTCGTCTACCAGATACTCTATCGTTCCTACGTTTTCGTAGCCAACTTTAAACATAGCTTTTACAGATGCTCTGTAAAGTTCTTTTCTTACTTCTTCTTTAAGGGAAGGAGAGCGGGCTATCTCTACTATCTTTTGGTGTCTTCTTTGTATAGAACAGTCTCTATCACCAAGATGCACTACGTTTCCGTATTTATCAGCCATTATTTGAACTTCTATATGTCTTGGGTTTTCTACATACTTTTCTATAAAAACATCTCCCCTACCAAAGAACTTTTTGGCTTCGTTGTAAGCAGACCTAAACATATCTTCAAAATCGGACTCTTTCCTGACTATACGCATACCCCTTCCGCCACCACCAAACGCAGCTTTCAGTATTACAGGGTATCCTATTTCATCGGCTATTTTTTTTGCTTTCTTGATATCTGTTATTGGTTCATCGCTACCGGGTAAAACTGGCACGCCAAGTTCTCTCATCTTTTTCTTGGCTGCCATTTTATCGCCAAAAAGGGCTATATGTTCAGGCTTTGGTCCTATAAAGATAATACCTTGTTTTAAACAGTATTCAGCAAACTCTGGATTTTCAGATAGGAATCCATATCCCGGATGGATAGCATCACATTTTGTCTGTTTAGCAAGGTCAACTATCCTAAAGTAGTTTAGATAAGCTTGTATAGGGTCTCCCGGTATAAGGTAAGCTTCGTCGGCTTTTTTTACGTAAATACTCTTAGAGTCGGCTTCAGAGTATATAGCTACAGTTTTTATACCTAACTCTTTACAGGCTCTTATTATTCTTGTAGCTATCTCTCCTCTGTTAGCTACTAAGACTTTCTTTATTTCCCTGTTTGTGGGTTTAAATTTAATCATACTGAATCTCACCTTCCATATTTTCTATAAATGCTTCGTGTAAGGCTCTAACGGCTAATTCGGCATACTTTTCATCTATCAGACAGGATATTTTTATCTCGGAAGTTGATATAGCGTATATGTTTATACCTTCTTTGTAGAGAACTTCAAACATCTTTCCGGCTGTTCCTGCGTGAGTTTTCATTCCTAAACCGACTACGGATATTTTTGCTATTTTATCGTTTCTCTCAACACCTTCAGCTCCTATTTCCTTTGCGACTTCTTTGGCTATCTCTTCTGCGTAATCTGCATCAGTTTTGTTAACAGTAAAGGATATGTCCGTGTATCCGTTGTGAGATACATTTTGAACTATCATATCAACTACTATATTTTTGTCTCCAAGGGCTTTGAAAAGCTTTGCTGCTACACCGGGTTTATCTGGTACTCTAACGACAGTTATTCTTGACTCTTTAAGTTCGTGGGATATTCCCCTTACAACTACTTTTTCCATATCTTCACTCTCCTCCACTATCCAAGTTCCTTCTTCTTCGCTAAAAGATGACCTAACGTGTATTCTTACTCCATACTTTGCTCCAAACTCTACCGACCTTATCTGCATAACTTTTGAGCCAAGGGAAGCCATCTCCATCATCTCTTCGTAGGATATGACAGGTATCTTTCTGGCATTTTCAACTATCCTTGGGTCTGCTGTAAAAACACCGGGAACGTCAGTGTATATTTCACAGACATCGGCTTTTAATGCAGCTGCCAAAGCCACTGCAGAAGTATCGGACCCACCTCTACCAAGGGTTGTTATATCACCATCTTCCGTTACACCTTGAAAACCGGTGACTATAACTACCTTACCTTCATCTAAATGTTTTTTTATTCTGTGGGTATCTATCTTTTTTATTCTTGCTTTTGTGTAAACGTTGTCAGTTATGATAGGGACTTGCCATCCTGTAAGGCTTATAGCATCAACGCCTAACTCTTGCAAAGCTATAGCTACCAAACCAACCGCAACCTGCTCTCCAGTAGAGACCACCATATCTTGCTCTCTTGGATTTGGCCTGTTTGATAAATCTCTCGTAAGACCAATTAGTCTGTCGGTTTCTCCCGTCATTGCAGAGGACACAACTACAACTTTATTACCTTCATCTACGGCTTTTTTTATCCTCTTTGCTACATTCTTTATCCTTTCTATATTTCCTACCGACGTTCCACCGTATTTCTGAACTATTAAAGGCAATACAATCCTCCTAAGTAGAGTGTAAATTATGTTATCATAATTCTAACATAATTTTAAGGACAGAAGATGTTTTTCCTGAAAAAGTTAATAACTTTCTTCATTCTACCACCCGGTCTTTTTATAGTAATTTTTGGTGTGATAGCTTACGTAGGAAGGAGAGATAGAAGAGTTTTTGTCCTTTCTTTTTTATCTGGTCTTTTCATATACTTACTTTCTATAGAACCTGTTAAAGATTTTTTATTAAAACCTCTTGAAACCAAATACTCTCAACCAAAGGAAGTTTACGGAGACGTTATAGTAGTGTTAGGTGGTGGCAGTTACAACACTGGTATACTAACCGAAGACTCTTTAAAGAGAATTTTAACGGGCTTTGTTCTTCACAAAAGGTTAAACGTCCCTATCATTTTATCTGGTGGTTCCGCTATAACAAATCTACCTGAATCTGAAGCTATGAAAAGTGTTCTAAACGAGCTTGGTGTAGATAAATCTATGATATTCACTGATGTAAACAGTAGAGACACTTTACAGAACGCCTTTTTTACTAAAAAAATTTGTGAAAAATACGGATTTAAAAGTATAATTTTGGTTACGTCTGCATACCATATGCCAAGGTCAGTTATGGTTTTTGAAAAAGCCGGACTTCAGGTTATACCTTACCCTACCGATTTTAAGATGGACAAAAAATACACGTTATACAGCTACTTCCCAAAAATGAACGTTCTCCAAGACTCTACAAAAGCCATAAGGGAGTATGTAGGTATAATCGCATACAAGTTAAACTACTTGTTCAGAAGTTGAACCGTCAGTTTCTCTATCTTTTTTAGGTACGTAAATGTAACGTGGTATAATCCATATACCACCTTCATGGTCTATGGTTTCAAACTTATTGTTGTAAAAACTGTAAGCTGCAAACGAAAGCACAACAGCATCAAGTTCTTTACCTATAAACTTCTTATCCTGTGATAGAAGTCTTCTGTTAAGTCTTATACCAGTTTTTGGAAGGTTATAAAGTCTTTGTTCTAAACCTTCCGGTGTGTCTGCCGGAAGAATTTCTTTACGGATTATTTTTTTCCAAAACTCATCTGTGTTTGATTTAAAAATTCTTCTTTCTTTTTCTCTAAAACTTTTCTTATCTACAGGTCTATACTCAAAATCCTGAATAATTTCTTTGTAAAGGTTAGAGTAAGCTTTATTTGTTAAAGAAAGTTTTGAACTAACACCAAAATCGTAGTTTACTGCCACAATCTCTGGGTTGTAATGGTCTAAAAACCATAGAAAACCTTCTTTGTAAAATTTAAATATAGCTTTCACAGTCCTTGTATTATCCATAAGAGATACTATAAAAACTTTATCCTTTACCTCTACACCTGCAAACAATCTACTCTCCTTCCGCAGTATATTTTATCACTTTTACCTTTTCAAGTGTTATTAAACCATTTTTAACGTACTTTTCTATGATAGGAATTATCTTTTCTATCTTTTCTTCACTGTCTATAACTTCTATTACGACTGGTAAGTCTTCAGATAAATCCAGTATAGAAGCCGTATGTATAATAGACGATTTTCCAAAACCAAGTATTCCTCTAAAGACGGTTGCACCGGCTATTTTGTTTTCTCTCAAAACTTCCACAATTTTCTTATAAAGTGGTTTTCCTTCGTATTTGTCCGATTCTCCTATATGGATTCTCATTAAGATTGCTTCTGATTTCATTCTATACTCCTAAACTTCTTGCTAACACTATACCTAAAAAAGCAGAACCAAGGGATAAAAAAACGTTCAAAAATACATTTAAAAAAGCCTTTAAATACTCTCCATCGGAAAGTAGCATCAGTGTTTCAAAACTGAAGGAAGACATGGTAGTAAAACCACCACAAAAACCTACTGCAACAAAAAGTCTCCAAATTGGGTCTAAAGATAGTTTTTCTAAAAAAATTATCATAAAAAATCCAATGATAAAAGAACCTAAAACGTTTACTATCAGGGTACCGTATGGAAAGTTTGTTCCAAGGAGTTTGGCCGAATAAACTCCCACCAAATATCTGCCTATTGTTCCAACGGCACCCCCAAACGCTAAAACCAAGTATTTATCCATTTATTAAAACCTGTTTTAACTTTTCCATCTCGTATTTTCCACCGAGGAAAACTGGCACCCTTTGATGTATGTCCGTTGGTTTAACGTTCAGTATGTCTTCTTTACCTGTTGTTGCTACACCTTGAGCTTGAACTGTTAAGAATGCCATAGGAGCAGCCTCGTAAAGCAGTCTTAATTTACCGTTTTTACTTTTTGAGTCTGCAGGGTAGGCAAACATACCACCTTTTATCAACGTTCTATGAACGTCAGCAACCATGGAACCTATGTATCTGGAAGTGTAGCCTTCTTCTTTTAAAGATTCAATGTAATCCTTTAAACCTTTGTCTATCCATTTTTTATCGTTAGACTCGTTTATAGAGTAAATCTTTCCTTTTTCTGGTATCTTTATGTTTGGATGGGAAAGAAGATACATACCTACGGAAGGGTCCAAAGTAAAACCGTTTACTCCGTTGCCTGTAGATAGAACAAACATGGTAGAAGAGCCGTATATTACGTATCCGGCGGCAACCTGCTTGTATCCTTCCTGTAAAAAGTCCGAAACATCTGAATTAACTCTTCTATGTATAGAAAATATAGTTCCTATGCTTACGTTTACGTCTATGTTGGAAGAGCCGTCTAACGGGTCAAAAGCTATAACGTATTTACCGTTCTTACCTTCCTCTGGAAAGATAGGTTCTTCTAACTCTTCAGAAGCTAAAGCGAAAAACTCTCCACATTGGGATAAGTATTCAACCATCAACCTGTTTGCAAGTTCATCTAACTTTTGGACTTCTTCTCCTTGAACGTTTGTTTTACCTGCTTTACCTAAAACATCAGCAAGTCCTGCCATTCTTACATGGGAAGCTATAACTTTCGTTGCAGACTCTATGGCAACCAAAGCCCTTGACAACGAACCCGTTGCATTTGGATACTTTCTCTCTTCTTCTAAGATGAAGCTGTTTAAATCAGTTCCTATCTTAGCCATCTTAAGCCTCCGCTTCTTTCTTAAACTCTTTTATTTTTGGAATAAATCTTTTATCAGTTATTCTTTGGTATATGTAATGGAAATCTAATACTCTGTAGTAAGATTTTACAATCATCTTTACAAGGTCGCAGACTAAATCGTCTCCTTCTACGCAATACTTCATCATATCCAAGATAAGGTCCTCTAAAGATATAACGTTTAGAATGTAATCTCCATCTACTTCTATCTGGTTTAACGTTCCAGTGAAAAGATAAAGGTCCTTACTAACCTCTACATTTATATCGTCTTTTAACCATAGGTCTCCAAATTTCTGGTATCCAAGCTCAGCAAGAACTTTTTCCAGTAATGGAATATCTGGGTAGAGTAAAGAGATAATGTTGGCAGGGTACATACCCTGCGTATAAACTGTTAAAGCAAACTTACCGACGATTATAGGTTTATGTTTTTCTTTGTGTCTGTCAAACTCTGTGTAAATTTCTTTTATAGCTTTTATCTGTCTGTCTAACAATTAATCTGCCCCGGCTTCAAGTTTTATTTCTTGAGCTTTTTGTTGAACATCTTTCGTAGAACCTTTTACAAAAGAAGTTTTCACAAGTTTTATATACTTGTCAGTGTACTCTTTTGTGCCAAAAACGTTTAACTTTTCAAAGAGAAACTCAAATTTCTTTTCTATAGCATCGAGTATTTCATCTTTGTTTTCCAAAGTCCACCATTGGTATTTAAACGGTCCCATTCCTCTTTTTCTTGACTTGTATAAGAACTGTTCCCTTGTCATTCCTTCTTTCCATTCATCTTTAAAGTTTTCCTCTATAAACTTGTAAACTTCTTCTTTAAAGCTTTCTGGTGCCAAATCAAACATAATGTTTTGGAATCCCGTTGCAAGATGTATCTCGCAGCAGTTGTTCTGTGGAAACTTATCAAAAAGCTCCTCAGGTAAAGTAGAAGCTCCATGTTGGACCGTTCCACCAAGACCATACTTCTTTCTTGCAACTTCTCCTATATTTTTCAATACATCAAAGTCAAGTTTAACTTTTGCTACTGTACCATCTGGAAGAGGAATACCTCCATGCTCCGTTCCAGTTTGAACAGACATTTTAGAAATACCCGGTTTTTTAGTAATCGTTTGAAGGTAACCTTCCATAAATGCCTCAAACTCTTCAACGGTAGAGTTCTTTCCACCTATGTGTCCTATTTCTGCTCCTATAGATATATCTATTCCTGATGGTTGAATTTCTCTGATGTAATCGGTCATTTTGGCAGTGTTTAGGTAGTTATGATACTGCTGGTCTTTCAAAGACTCTTTTGAGTAATCTACTAACGTTGAAGGGTCTATATCTATGTTGAAAAATCCGGCATCTATTGCCTCTTTTGTAAGTTCTTTTATAGCGTTTAGTTCTTTTTCTGGATTTTCAAAGTACTTTTTAGCAGAAAATTGGAAATGGTCTCCCTGTATAAAAACAGGACCTTTATAACCTTCTTTTATAGCCGCCGCTAAAACACATGAAGCGTATTCAGACGGTCTTTGATATGTGTATTCTATCTCAGATTTAGCTATTTCAAATATCATAGCACCGATGTTGTTTTTAATAGCAACTTTAAACATTCTTCTTGCAACGTCGTAAGTCATACCTCTTATATTAACTGCCGGTGTAGTAAAGTTTTTTGTTTCCCCTCTTCCCATAGCCATATAAAGCTCATGTATAGAAGCAGGAATAGCTCCAAACTCGTTAGCAATCTCTCTGATTAAGTACTTCACTTCTTCCTTTAGATTGTAATCTTTAGAAAAAACTGCCGTGTAAATCAGGTCATCTATAACTTCTTCTCTTAACTTTTTTTCATCTAAAATAGAAACTTTACCATCTTTAACGGAAACAACGTTTTGTAACCTTTCGTTTACTTGCTGGATACTTTCTAAGATGTTTGCCATGATTTTCCCTCCGATTTTTTGAATTTTCAAAAATTATTATAACATTCTATACTTTGTTTATGTTATAATTTGTTATAATTTCGCAATACAGAAAAAATACAAGGAGGAATCTTTATGGAAAGAACTCTAGTCTTAGCAAAACCAGATGCTGTCAGAAAAAACGTTGTTGGAAAAATAATCTCAAGGTTCGAAGAAGAAGGCTTTAAACTCGTTGCTTTGAAAAAATTAAAATTAACCAAAGAACAAGCAGGAAAATTCTATATAGTCCACAAGGAAAGACCTTTTTACGATGAACTATGTGAGTTTATGTCTTCTGGACCTATAGTTGCGATGGTCTGGGAAGGTGAAAATGTAATAGCAAGAGTTAGAGAAATAATGGGTGCTACTGACCCATCAAAAGCTGCAGAAGGTACTTTAAGAAAGCTTTACGGAACCAACGTTGGCGAAAACGCAGTCCATGGGTCAGACTCCCCAGAATCAGCAGCTTACGAAATACCATTCTTCTTCAGTGGGTTAGAGATTGTTGAATAGCTATGTTGCATTCTTTATACTACTTTTAATAAGCTTACTTATAGGGAGTAACGTTTTTCTATCCTTTGTTGTTGCTCCTGTTATATTTTCTAACTTTGATAAAATTACGGCTGGTGGTATTATGCAGCTAATCTTTCCATACTACTTTAAGATTAACTGGGTTTCAGGAATTATAATATACACTGTTATAGGTGTTTTATCTTTTAAAGATAAATACATAGTGAAACATTTAAAGTGGTTTTTAATCTCTGTTGGTGCTTTAGTTATTCTAAACATGGCTCAAGATAGAGCAATTTTTCCTATGGCAAAGTCTACACAACAAGGATACATAGAAGCAGTGCAGCAAAATCAAACACAGAAGGCAGAAGCATTACATTCTCAATTTTCAACGTTACATCGTATATCAAGCGTTATTAACTTAATAACTCTGGGATTGGAAGTTTTGTTATTGTATAACTTTTTAAACTTTATTTATAAAAATCCGAATGAGTATTTAAATCAAAAAGGGGGTTAGTTATGGAGAAAAAAAAGTCAGTTTTAGACAAAATATTTATCATAGTTTTAGGAGGTTCATTTATAGGTGCAATCCTTGTTGGTGTGTTGGTTTACTTTATGTTGGTAATGTCGGGAGTTAAAGATGCTTT
>PNIU01000092.1 GCA_002878035.1 Sulfurihydrogenibium sp. | reverse complement strand
AATTTAACGTTAAATAAAAGTCTTGAAAATGGTTTACAAATTGTTTAATATTGATTTAAATCATATCTGTAGGAGGTTGTTTACATGGGAGAAAACACTACTATCAGGTGGCTCCTGTTCTTCTTCTTCCCGGCACTTTTCGTGTATGGTTTATTACACGTCTACTCATCAAAACCAGCTCAGGCTAAAAAATCAGCCGAACTGACAGAAATGGAAGAAGCTGGTCGTAAGGTTTACAACAAGTTCTGTGTGGGTTGTCACGGTGAAAACGGAGACGGTAACAGTTTAGCAGCTCCTTTCTTCAAAGATAAACCACCAAACTTCCACACTGGGGTTTTCAGATGGAAATCTACACCTGAAGGTACCTTACCAACTGATGAAGACCTAATGCACGTTTTAAACTGGGGTATTCCACAGACTCCAATGCCTTCTTTCCACTTAGTTCCAGAAGTACAAAAGAGAGCTGTTATCGCTTACATTAAGACATTCTCAGACAGATGGAAAAAAGAGCAACCAGGAGAATCTGTTTACACTAAAATTAAAGAGATACCACCTTACTTTGGTACAAAGGAATCTATCGAGAAAGGAAAAGAGTTGTATGCTGCTAACTGTACCGCTTGCCACGGTGAAAGTGGTAGAGGAGATGGTCCTTTAGCTTCAACGTTACCTGTTCCACCAACAAACTTAACTTACCCAGTAAGAGCCGAAGGTCCTTCTCCAAAGGATACGTTCAGAGTTCTTACAGTAGGTCTTGAAGGGTCTCCAATGCCTAAGTTTGACCACTTGTCAGAAGAAGATAGATGGCATTTGGTTTCTTACATAGCTTATTTAATGAACCAAGGAAAATAAAATAAGGAGGTGTTTAATATGGCAACCACTGCAACAGCAACTGAAGTCCAAGCAACAAACTTAGTTAACTACACACTTGTTAAACTCCACGTTGGTATGGGTTTGTTCTTCTTCATAGTTGTAGCTTTAATGGGATTTCTTTACTCTCTTCAATTAGACGGAATATATCCTTTCCCTGGAATTGAGTTCTTATCTCCGGGAAGGGTCAGAATGATTCATACAGCAGGTGCTGCTTACGGATTTTTAGTAAACATGTTTACTGGTCTTTTGTATTGGGCTGTTCCAAGATTTACAGGATACAAAGTATTTGATGAAAAGTATCTTGGAATGTTTATGTTTATAGGTCTTCAAGCGGCAGTTTTAATAACTGTTGTAGCAATTCTTTTCCTTGGACAGGCTGATAACGTTGAATGGGGTGAAACTCCTTGGTGGATTGACCCAGTTATAGTTGCTTGGTTACTATTACATGCTGTACAGTTTGGAACACCTATACTAAAAGCATCTCAAAGAGCTCCTCTTTACGTTAGCGGATGGTATATAGCTGCTATGTTAGTATGGACACCATTAGTTGTTTTCATGGGTAACTTCATACCAAGATTCTGGTCAGCTGGTTCAGGTGCAGGTGCAGTTCAGTCTACGTTCATCCATGACCTTGTAGGTCTATACGTTACACCTGTTGCATGGGGATTAATGTACTACTTTGTACCTGTTATTATGAAAAAACCAATGTGGTCTCACGGTCTATCTTTACTTGGATTCTGGGGATTGGCGTTCTTCTATCCAATGAACGGTGTTCACCACTTCTTATGGTCTCCAATACCAATGTTTGCTCAATACTCAGCAGTTTTTGCAACAGTAGCTATTGAGTTTGCAGTTACATCTGTTCTAATTAACTTTATGATGACTTTAAGAGGCTCTGCAGAAGTACTAAAATACAACGTACCTTTAAGATACATGTATACAGGTGCTATTTTCTACTGGATTACATGTTTCCAATGTGCGTTCCACGTTACTCTAACGTTCCAAAAAGTAATACACTTTACAGACTGGGTAACAGGTCACGCTCACCTTATAATGTTTGGTACGTTTGGTATGTGGGTTTTAGGTATGGCTGAGTATGTATGGCCAAGACTCTTTGGAAAAGAAACTATGTACTCTAAAGGAATGTCAGAAGGTGCTTACTGGTTATTGACTATAGGTGTTATAGCTATGTTTGTAGACCTTACCGCTGCAGGTTTAGTTCAAGGTTTTGACTGGATAGGTTTAAACCCTTGGATAGACTCTGTTAACTTCTCAAAACCTTTCTGGTACTTCAGATCCGTTGCTGGTATTATGATGATTACTGGACTCTTAATGTACGCTATGAACTTCTACAAGACTGCTACAGCTGGTAAAGGTTTAGAAGCTCAACTCAGAAACGCATAATGGAGGTGAATAGAAATGGGTAAGATGGAACGTTTTCCTTTTGTAGTGTTGGTAGCAGGGTTGGGTTTCTTCCTTTTTGCAGACTTTGTATCCTGGGCTTTACCTATGTTTGTATTGAAAGATATACCAATGAAAAAAGTAGAAGACCTTGCTGCAGAAGCTAAGGCTAAGAATACATCGGCTTGGGCTGATTTTCAAAGATTAGCCATGTACTATCCAGAACAGTTTAAAAAGTATTATGGTGAAGTAAACGAAAAATCTTTTGCTAAAGCTCTTAAGATAGGTCATCATTGGTACGTTGCTGAAGGTTGCTGGAACTGCCACTCTCAGATGATAAGACCTGTATCAAATGAAACGTTAAGATTTGGTATACCTGGAGTTTCTAACACAGTTTCTTACCCTTCTGAATATCAAAACGAATTACAGGCTCCAGTTCTTTGGGGTACAAAGAGAATAGGACCTGACTTGATAAGGGAAGCTGCCGTTCACAACGTAGATTGGCAAGTAGCTCACCTTTACAACCCTCAAACAACCTCTCCTGGTTCAAACATGCCTGGTTATCCTTGGTACTTTGAAAAAGATAAAAACGGAAATATAGTTCCAAACGAAAGAGGAATAGGTTTATTAACTTACATAATGTGGCTTGGTTCTTGGGAAGTAAAACCAACAAAAGAATGGGCTTTAAAACAATGATGTTTAAAAAATTTGAGGCTGGTTTCCAGCCTCTTTTTCTCCACCTTTGGAGGTGTTAAAGTATGAAGATAACCCAAAGAACAGTAGCTCTAATGACGATGTTTATATTCTTGTTTGTAGTTGGTTCTATTATTGCAGTTAGGACTGTTGCTTACTTAGAAGCTGGTTTTGAACTTAAAGGATTTTTGATAGAGGTTATAGCTTACGTTATAGCTTTAACAGGATGGTTATTACTTTTCGTATACTCTTACCTTAAAGGAGACTTTAAGGATATAGAAGGACCAAAGTATGATCTCTTAGAAAGAGAAGAAAAATTGATAGAAGAAGACAAAAAAGCTGGGAGGTATTAAAATATGGCAAGTCATTTGGAAAACACAAGAGCTGTAGACAAGATAACTTACGTTACAGATGCAGTTCCTACATGGTGGATGATGTTCTGGATAGGTTACATTCTCTTTACTGTGTCTTACATAGTTTTTGACTGGATACCAGACTTTCTTGGTTGGATGTCTGTAGTAGGTCAGGGTGCTGAAGCTGCAGATAAGTATATCTGGCTTAGAGAAATGATGAGAAACTAAAAGAATTAAAAAAGATTTATCTTATTACAAGCCCCCTATCAAAGGGGGCTTTTTTATTTTATGGTATAATCTTTTGAGTATTAGCGAGGTGGCTATGATTAAGAAAGTTTTAGTTCTGTATTTATTAATCTTTGCAGTGTTGAATCAATCATTTGGAGGAGAGAGTGTGGTTAAGACCATATATAAAAACGGACTGACGCTAATCTATAAAGAAACACAAGGACAAGGTATAGTTGCTGGTTCTATATTTATAAAAGGTGGTAGTTATGAGGATACAAAAGAAAAAGCAGGATTAACAAACTTGACATTAAAGCTTTTACTTCAAGGCTCTTCAAAATACAGTCAGTATGACATAAGTAAATTTTTTGAAGACAGTGGTGGTTATATTTCCGTTTCTACTTCTGAAGATTTCTCAAATATAGATTTTGCTGTAAGAGTGGAAGACTTACCAAAAGCTTTAGACATAATATCAGATATAATTAACAATCCTACTTTTCCAGAAGACAAACTACAGCAAGAAAAAAGCAACATCATAGCTCAGATAAAAGCAAGAAAGGAAGAAGGTTTTGCATATGGTTTTGATGAACTTAGAAAAGAGATTTTTAAAGGCACAAACTACGAGTACTCTCCAATGGGATTGGAAGAGTCTTTATCTAAAATAGAGCGTAAAGATGTTTTAGATAGATGGGAGGTCCTTAAAAACTCAAACAGGATGGTAGTTTCTATCGTTGGAGATATGCCTTTTAAAGAAGCTCAGAAATACCTTAAAGTTTTTGAAAGGATACCAAAAAAAGAAAAATTTGAGTTTCCAAACGTAGATAAAAAAATAGAAGATATTCCTTGTAAAGAGATAAAAAGAGAAGGTGCTCAATCAACTATAATGATAGCATACAACGCTCCAACTATAAAAAGTAAAGATTATATACCTTTCAGAGTGTTAAACGGTGTTTTAGGTAGTGGTTTTACATCGAGGTTGTTCCAAGAGTTAAGAGAAAAAAGAGGATTAGCGTATGCAGTTGGTTCGTTTTTCCCTGCAAGGATAAATATCGGAACAGTAGTTGCCTATATAGGCACTGACCCTAAAAAAACGGAAGAGTCTGTAAAAGGTATAAGACAGGTCGTTGACAGTTTAAAAGAAGGAATAAAGGAAGAAGAGTTAAACACTTCTAAAGAAAAGATAATAGGAAGTTATTTAATGGACCATCAAACGAGGGCAAAGCAAGCCTACTACTTAGGATGGTTTGAAATGTTAGGTTTAGGATACCAGATGGACAAAGTTTATCCAAATTTAATTAAAAAAGTAAAATTAAGTGACATTAAACCTTTGTATGAAAAGTATCTAAGTAAAGAATCAACTTGCATCGTTATAAAACCTTAAACAGGAGGAAAAGGATTGATTTGGTTTACAGAGTATCAAACAAAGAATACTGGCTTAACTGTAAAAGTAAAAGAAGCAAAACATATTCAGTCTAAATATCAAGAGATACTGCTTTTAGACACTTACGAATACGGAAAGATGCTTGTTTTAGACGGTGCTGTCCAAACTACGGAAAGGGACGAGTTTATATACCACGAGATGCTTTCACATCCTGCCTTGATAAAGCACAGAAATCCTGAAAGAGTTTTGGTTATAGGAGGAGGAGACGGTGGAACTGTAAGAGAGGTTTTAAAACATCCGGAAGTTAAACAGGTCCATCTTTGTGAGATAGATGAAGAGGTTATAAAAGTATCAAAAGAACACCTACCAACTATATCAAATCAACTTGACAACCCTAAAGTTTCCATATTTGTAGAAGACGGAAATAAATTTTTAGACGAAAGGAAATCTTATTACGACGTTATACTTTTGGACTTGTCTGACCCGGTTGGACCTGCAGAAGCTTTATTCAAAAGAGCTTTTTATGAAAAAGTTAAAGGAGCTTTAAGAGAAGGTGGTATTATGGCAGCCCAAACTGAATCTCCATTTTTACAGGAACTTTACTTTAAAACAGCAGTTAAAGAGATACAGAAAGTTTTTAAATATTACGGAACTTACCTTGCTTTTATACCTACTTATCCTGCTGGCATGTGGAGTTTTACCATAGCTTCCGATGATGTTGATGTAACAAAAACAGATGGTAAAGAACTCGAAAAATTGAAAAATTTGAATACTAAATACTTTTGTGATAAAATATACTCTTCCTTATTTAGTTTGCCTAAGTTCGTATCAGATTTAATAAAATAAAAGAGAGGTGAGACGTTGGCAAAGGAAGTTTTAAACACTATAGCACAGAGAGCTTCTGAAAAAACAGGAATAAAACTTTACGGAAGAAGTGTAGAAAGAGTTTTAGCAGGACTTTTAACAACTTCTGATTTCTGGAAAGTGGTCGATTTAGCCGACCAACCAGTTCCGGCTACTTCTCAGATAGTAAAAGAGCTTGTAGCTGAAGCTTTAGCTAAAATTGAAAACGATGAAATTCTCTTAACAGAGAAAGGTTTACAACTTATAAAAGATTTAAAAATTCCGCCTGCAGTAGATTATAGCTGTAAGGCTTGCGAAGGAAGAGGTATTCCATTTTATGCAAACTTAGATTGGTATCACACATTTTTACAAGTAACAAAAGACAGACCAAAAGCCATACAACAGTACGACCAAGGTAGTGTTACTCCAGAAACTACAATCTCAAGAGTTTTATTCTTAGATTCAAGAGAAGATTTAAGAGATAGAGACATTCTTGTAATGGGAGCCGAAGACGATTTAACAGGTTTAGCCGTAGCTTTAACAAGACTACCAAGAAGAGTTTTAATCCTTGATATAGACGAAAGGTCTATAGACTTTGATAACAGAATATTTAAAGAACTTGGTATAGACAACGCCGAAGCTATAAGGTTTGACTTAAGAAATCCATTCCCAGAAGAGTGGTTAAAATCTTTTGATGTGTTTATTACAGACCCACCAGAGACTTTAAAAGCGTTTAAAGCATTTATAGCAAGAGGTATAGCTGCGTTAAAACAGGAAGGTAGTGTAGGCTACTTTGGATTGACGTTAAGAGATTCATCTATAACCAGATGGCATCAGTTCCAAAAAGCTTTAATAAATGATTACGGAATGGTTATTACTGATATAATCCAAGACTTTAACGCTTATATGAACTGGGATTACCACGCTGAAACAAAAGCTCAAGAAGTAGCTCCAGTAAAGAAACTACCAACAGACATATGGTACAGGTCTGCCTGGGTAAGAATGGAAGCTTTACCTGGATTCAAAGGTGAAAATGAAAAGATTACAGATGAAGTATTTATGGAGTTATATTTAGACGAGGAAGGTTCAACAACATAAAAAATCAATCTGAAGGGGGATTTGCCCCCCTTTCTATCATTTCCCTCTATTGAAAATCTAAAATTTTCCGATAATATTATTACCATGAGAAAGTTACTATACACTTTGCTTATTATAGCTTTAGGTATTTACATCATTCAAAATTTTCCATTTAAATCTTGGGATGATTTTACATCATTTGTTTACTCTGGAAAGCATATAGAAGATGAACCATCAAAAAACGAAAGTAGTAAAATTAACAATCAAAATGATAAAGAAAAACCAAAGATAGACCTTTCTCAAAAAGAAAAAGAGAAAGAGTTAGATAAAGTTCTTGGTATAGAAGAAGAAAAAAAGGAAAAATCCTTTGGTGATAAGATGATAGAGAGGTATGTAGAGTTCAAACAAAAAATTGAAAATTTCATAGATAATATTAAAATGTTTATAACTCATAAAGAAGAAAAAGAGGAGAAGTAAAATGGAATTCAAATTTAATACCATAGAAGAAGCTATAAAAGATATACAAGATGGAAAGATGGTTATAGTTGTTGATGACCCTGACAGGGAAAACGAAGGGGACCTTGTAGCCGCCGCTGAGAAGATTACACCTGAGATAATAAATTTTATGGCTAAAGAAGGTAGAGGTCTTATATGTCTTTCTCTACTTCCTGAAAGGTTAAAAGAGTTAGATATACCACTTATGACAACCCATAACACTGACCCTAAAGGAACTGCCTTTTGTGTGTCTATAGATGCTCACCCTAAGTATGGAACTACAACTGGAATATCTGCTTTTGATAGGGCTTTGACAATAAAGCTTGCAGTAAGTCCAGATGCTCAACCAAGTGATTTCGTAAGACCGGGACATGTTTTCCCTTTAATGGCTAAAAAAGGTGGAGTGTTAGAAAGAACTGGTCATACCGAAGCATCTGTAGATTTGGCAAGATTGGCTGGTTTGTATCCTGCAGGTGTTATATGTGAGATTATGAAAGACGATGGAACGATGGCAAGACTACCAGACCTTATAGAGTTTGCAAAAAAACATAACTTAAAAATCATAACAATTGCAGATTTGGTCCAGTACAGACTTAAAAGAGAAAAGTTAATAAGTAGGGAAGCCGAAGCGTTTTTACCTACCAAGTATGGTGTCTTTAAAATCTATGGTTATAAAAGCCTCGTAGATGGTAATGAACACGTTGCATTAGTTATGGGAGATATAAATCCAGAAGAACCAACTTTGGTAAGGGTTCATTCAGAGTGTTTGACAGGTGATATATTCGGCTCTTTGAGATGTGATTGTCAAAATCAACTACATCAAGCTTTAAAGAAGATATCGGAAGAAGGTAAAGGTGTTTTAGTATATATGAGAGGTCACGAAGGTAGAGGAATAGGAATCATAAACAAAATTAAAGCCTACAAACTTCAAGATGAAGGTTACGACACCGTTGAAGCAAACCATAAGCTTGGTTTTCAATCTGACTTAAGGGATTTTGGTACTGGTGCTCAGATACTACTTGACCTTGGTGTAAGAAAAATGAGACTCATGACTAATAACCCGAGAAAGATAGTTGCTTTAGAAGGTTTTGGTTTGGAAGTAGTTGAAAGAGTCCCAATATTCACTGGAACAAACCCACATAACAAAAGATACCTATTGGCTAAAAAGAACAAGCTGGGACATTTAATAGAAGATTTTGAAGGGGAAAAGTGCGATTTATAGTAGTTTTATTAGCTTTTTTTCTGGTTTCTTGTGATAAAGTAAAAGATGTTTTTCAAGAGAAAGATTTACTACAAAGGCCAGTAGCTAAAAGATGTTCTGAATGTCATGAGAATATATACAATCAATGGAAAGAATCAAGGCATGCAGTAGCTTGGGTTAGTGAAGATTTCAAAAGGGCTTCTGAAAATTACTCAAAAACTAAGTGTCTTTCCTGTCATGCTCCTTACGAAATTACAGTTGCAGATAAACCAAATTTAAGAGATTTCCATAGAGAAGATGGGATAAACTGCGTAGCCTGTCATTTTAGAGATTCTACAAAGTCGATGCATGGACCTTACGACGTTTTCTCACCACCACATCCATCAACTCAAGACCTTCTGTATACAAAGGCTGATATATGTTCTGGATGCCATCAAGAGACCTTTAAACAGTGGAAATCCGTTGCTACAGAGAAAAACTGTCAGCAGTGTCATATGCCTGCGGAAAAAGGAAAGTTAATACAAAAATTTCCTTTCGACCTTATGCATAGCTCAAAGGAAGTCCACCATCACGGTTTTATAGTGCCAAAATCTAAAAAAGACTTTTTCGATGTAAAGGTTAGTAAAGAGTCTGGAAATATTGTAATAAAGATTACAAACGTTAAAGTTCCCCACAACGTTCCAACAGCAGACCATGGAAATCCAAAATACTACGTTGATGTAATCTTTTACAAAGATGGAAAAGAAGTATATTCAGACTCTTCGATGATAACACCAAAAGAAGCATTTTTACCAAAACAAGAGAAAGTTATTAACATTCCAATATCAGTAGATTACGATAAAATAAAAGTTAATCTAAGTAGAAAACTATCTTGGCAGAAAGAACCAGAAAAAATAGCTTCTTATGATTTTTAGAGAACTAACAGATGAAGACTTACCACAGGTTGAAAATCTATTAAGAGAAACCTTTGGTATAAATTTTCCCTACGAAGTTTTAAGTTATGAATATTATAAAACGTTCGTTTTAGAAAAAGATAAAAACATAATTGGAATTATACAGTTTTGGAATCTTTTAGGAGAAGCCGATATCACACTTTTAGCAGTCAAAAAGGATTATAGAAGAAAAGGTTATGGTAAAATTTTAATCGAAAAAAGCTTAGATTTTTTGAAAAAAAACAAAATAGATACGGTTTACCTTGAGGTTGCCGTAGATAATATACCTGCCATAAAACTTTACGAAAAAATTGGATTTAGACCGCTAACCATAAGAAAGGGCTACTACTCAGATGGCAGAGATGCCATAGTTATGAAAAAAAACTTAAGGAGTGAAGCGTTGGAAATAAGAGGAAGAAAGTTAGAACTACTTATAAGTGAAGATGAGATAAAAAAGAAAGTTGTGGAATTAGCTAATTTGATAAACGAAGATTTTAAAGGAGAAGAACTTTACGTAATTGGTATTTTAAAAGGCTCTTTTATGTTTTTTGCCGACTTGGTTAGAAATCTTAAAGGTAAAGTTTTTGTTGATTTTATGCAGGTTTCATCTTACAAAACAGGTATGGAAAGTATAGGTGAAGTGGTCTTTATAAAAGATATGTCTGTAGATATAAAAGGAAAGAACGTTTTAATAGTAGATGATATAATCGATACTGGTAGAACTTTGAAAGCTTTGGTAGAAGCTCTTTCTTTGAGGGAACCAAACAAGCTGAAAACTGCCGTTTTACTGGATAAGAAAGATAGAAGAGAAGTTGATTACGATGCAGATTACGTAGGTTTTGTTATTCCAGACAAGTTTGTCGTAGGTTATGGTCTTGATTGGGCTGAAGAAGGAAGAAATCTAAAAGAAATATACGCAGTAGTGTAAAGAGGAGTGGTAAAGATGAAGATGGCTGACGTTTCTATGAAGTTTGAAACAATCAGAGAAGCCCAAGCAGAAGGTAAAATATACCTTTCAAAAGAAACTATAGAACTTATAAAGAACAAACAGATACCAAAAGGAGACGTTATAACAGCGTCCCAGATGGCAGGTTTGATAGGGGCAAAAAAAACGTCTGAAGTTTTACCTTTCTGCCATCCAATTTTGATAGACCAAGCTTACGTTGACGTTATCTTGGAAGAAGATGGTATTTATGTAAAATCATTCGTAAGATGTATAGGAAGAACTGGTGTAGAAATGGAAGCTCTAACTGCCGTATCAGCTGCTCTTTTGAATGTTTACGATATGTGTAAAGCTTTTGATAAAAATATGATTATATCAGATATAAAGCTTGTGTCTAAAAAAGGTGGTAAATCTGATTACGAAGAAGACCTTTCAGGCTTAAACTGTGCTGTTATAACCTTGAGTGATAGCTGTTATAGAAAGGAAGCGGAAGACAAAAGCGGAAAAATTGCCATAGATATAATAGAGAACGAGTTTGGCGGAAAAGTAATCCATTACGAAATCCTTCCAGACGAAAAAGACATTATTGTAAATAAACTAAAAGAACTTGTAGACAAAGTAGATATAATCTTTACGACTGGTGGAACTGGTTTTAGTAAGAGAGATAACACTCCAGAAGCTACCAGAGAAGTTATAGAGAAAGAGATGGTTGGTTTTGCCGAAGCTATGAGAATAGTAGGTATAAGGTTTACTCCTAAATCTCTTCTGTCAAGGTCTGTATGTGGGATAGCCGGAGACCATACTTTGATAATAAACCTTCCGGGAAGTAGCGCAGGAGTGAGGGATAACTTAAGAATGATAGCACCACTTTTAAAACACGCGATAAGAATGGCAAAAGGTGAGAAAAAGCACTGATGCCAAACAAAGCCCTTTTAATATTTGCGATAATGTGGAACGAAAACAAAGTTGAAAATCTAAATGCAGCTATAAAAATATTGGAAAGTAAGTTTGGAAAAATCGTTAAAAAAAGTGATGATTTTATACTTTCTTACTCTAATTACTACGAAAAAGAAATGGGAGAAGGTTTAAAGAAAAGTTTTTTTATGACAGATTTTATCATAGACAAAGAAGATAGCATCAATCTTAAACATTACACTATGAACTTAGAAGATGATTTTAGAGAAAATGGCCGTAGAACGGTTAACATAGACCCAGTTTACCTTGACGAGTATCAAGTAGTGGCTCTAAGTCATAAAAATAAAGGTTCGAGAATTTACATTGGTAAAGGTGTTTATGCAGAGATGGAACTTCTTTACCACCATGGAAGTTTTCAGCCACTGCTTTGGACTTACTTAGATTATAAAGATAACGTAAACTTTTTCAATGAAGCAAGAAAATACTTTTTAGAATGGATGGAAAATGGTTAAAAGATTTTACGTGAAAACACCTTTACCTTTGAAAGAATTTATAGCTCAGACTCTAAAAATCTCAAAGAACCAAGCAAAAGATATTATAGACAGTAGAAACGTCCTTGTTAACAGTAAAAGAGTTTGGATAGCAACCCATAACCTAAAAGAAGGAGACGTTGTAGAAATAATCCAACCACAACCTTCAAACAAAGACCAGATAAAGATAATATACGAAGATGAGTTTATAGTAGCTGTAAATAAGCCACCAACATTGGTAAGCGATAAAGAAAAAAACTCCGTAGAGTATATTTTAAGAGAAAAGTTAAAAAACGAAAAAATAAAAGCTATTCACAGGCTTGATAAGGAAACTTCTGGAATACTACTTTTGGCAAAAGATTTTAACATCTACGAAAGATTTAAAGATATGTGGGACGATAAGAACGTTTTTAAACTATACCTTGCAATATCTCACAATGAAGCAACCTTTACAAATCTTACCATAAACTCAGAGATTGACGGTAAACCAGCAGTCAGTCATGTAAAATTACTGAAAAAAGGAAACGGTTTTTCTTACTTTCAGGTTAGGATTGAAACAGGAAGGAAACATCAGATAAGAAAGCATTTGGCAAGCATTAGACATCCTATCGTTGGCGATAAAGTTTACGGAGTGAAAAAGTTAGAGAATGCTCTTGTAAAAAGGGTTAGCCGTCAGATGCTACACTCTTATAAACTATCTTTTTTCCATCCTTACAAAAACCAAAGGTTAGATTTAACTGCTGAAATTCCTACCGATTTTAAAAATGTTTTAAACTTTCTAAACTTCTAAAAAGTAATTTAAAGCCTTTAGATTAGCTTTTGCTTTTATTAACGTCTCTTCCCATTCTTGCTTTGGGTCTGAGTCTGCCACTATACCACTTCCAACAAAAATGTAAGCTTTCTCTTTTCTAAAAAGAATCTGCCTTATTGCAACACTCATAACAAAATCAAGGTTAGGTTTTATCAGCACGGTTGCTCCACAGTAGGCAGACCTTCTTTTATTTTCTAACTCTTCTATAACTTCCATGGCTCTTTTTTTAGGGGCACCCGTGACAGAACCCGGTGGAAAAGTGTAAAGTATTATCTCTTCTAAAGAAATATTTTTTTCTAAAACTCCCTTTACTGTGGAACTCATCTGAAACAAAGTTGAGTATTCCGATATATGAAAAAGGTCTTCCACTGTAACGTTGTTTAAAAACTTTCCAAGGTCATTCCTCATAAGGTCAGTTATCATAAGATTTTCTGCTTTTTCTTTTTCACTGTTTAAAAGGTCTTGTTTTAATTTTTCGTTTAAATCTGGGCTATCTGTTTTTCTTCTTGTGCCTTTTATAGGTTTTGTGGTAATAGTATTACCTTCCTTTTCTAAAAATAGCTCCATAGAACCAGATATTAAACTAAAATGTGGATTTTTTATATACATCATGTAATCAGTAGGTTGGATTTTTATAAGGTTAAAAAATACACTATCTTTGTAAAAAAGACCTTGCAGGTCTATTCTGTGGGACAGGTTTATTTGGTAAAAATCTCCATTTTCTATGTATTCTTTTGCTTTTTCTACTTTGTTGATAAATTCTTTTTCTGTCGTAGTAAATCTTAAAGATTTAACTTTTGAGAAAAACTCAAATTTTGGAAAATCTAACTTTTTGTATGCTTTATGAAACTCTAAATAGATAAGTGGAAACTCTGTATCGTCTTTTTTAGGTGTTTTTCTGGATAGAATAAAGTCGTTGTAATCGTAAGATATAAATCCAACGGCAAAAAGTTTTTGTTTTTTTATGATACTTTCAGCTATTTTTAACGGTCTTTTGGTTTTAAGTATTCTATCGTTAAGGTAAACTCTGTTTTTGTAGACTTTTAGTGTAGAAATAGGTTTTTCAAACAAAAATAAACCTTCATGCTTTAACCAACCATTTTTTGAATGACTAAAAAGATAAATCATAAAAGATATTATAAAAGAACTTCCTTCCCGAAAGATCGGAAGA
>PNIU01000116.1 GCA_002878035.1 Sulfurihydrogenibium sp. | reverse complement strand
TCTACCTTAATCAGCAAAAGTGTTTAATATTTTAGCTATCTCTCTTTGTCTCTCAGTTATGTATTTAGCAATCTCATTTTCTAAAGTAGGTTTTATTTCAACAAATTTTGCCCCGTATCTGTAAGTGTTATCTGGTCTTTCTGTTTTGTATAGAACTTTAAATTTTAAAGGAAAATTTTTGTCATTTATAGTTATTTTGCCAGAATAATCTTCTCCCACCTCGATGTGTATTTCTTTAGGAAGTTTAAAACTAAAGCCTCTTTCGGATATATCCCTCAAAGTTACACATAGTTTAATATTTTCTATTTCCAACAAAACTGGCTTCTTGTTAGAGCATTTAACTCTAACGTTTTCTCTATTTACCTTTGGCTCTACAGCAAATCTTGGAAAAGAGGTAATCAAGTTTTCCTTGTTCCATATAATAGCCCTTAAAACAAAAACTTCATCTTTATACTTTGCGTATATCTGTTTTTCCTGTGAAATCATTGCCTCTATTTTTGGATTTATTTCAAACTCTATTTGTTCTCTAATAAAATCTATATTGAGAATTTTGAGTAAAACTTTAACTGGAACCTCTTCGTAAAATATATAGAATTCCCCTCTTTTGTTTTTAGAAATTTCTTCCATAAATTTTAGAATATTTCCTTCCAATATACTTTCCCCCGTTTTGTTATAATAGTATTCTACCAAAAAACAAAGGTTTCGACATGGAAGAGTTAATAGCAACCTTGGAGCTTTACTTTACCAAAGGTTTAGGTCCCGCAACCATCAAAAAGCTTATAGAAAAGTACTCTTCATCAAAAGCAGTATTAGAGACAGATTATGATACATTAAAAAATGATTTTGGAGAAAGTGTAGCAAAAATAGTTACACAAAGAGAAGCAAGTTGCAGAATCCTTGCAGAAAAGGAGTTAGAAAAAGCCGGTAAATTTGATGTAAAGTTGGTGCCGCTATCTTCTCAGGATTATCCTTTTTTACTAAAAAGTATTCCAGACCCTCCACCTGTTTTGTATGTTAAAGGCATATTTCCTATTCCAGAAAACACCTTGGCAGTTGTTGGTAGTAGAAAACATTCAAGTTATGGAAGTTACGTAGTAAATACAATAATAAGAGAGGCAGCAAAAAGTAAGGTAAATATTGTATCAGGAATGGCTCTTGGAATAGACACGCTAGCCCATAAGGTTGCCCTTGAGGAAGGTAGCTTTACAACTGCAGTTTTAGGAAACGGAATAGATATAATCTATCCACCAGAAAACAAAAAACTTTTTGAGAAAATAGTTGAAAGTGGTTGCGTTATATCAGAATTTCCTTTTGGAACAAAACCATCGGCTTACACGTTTCCCCAGAGAAACAGAGTGATAGCAGGTTTGTCTTACGGCGTTTTTGTGGTTGAAGCTCCAAAAAAATCGGGCAGCCTAATAACAGCAAACATAGCAAACGACTACGGAAGATTAGTTTTTACAGTGCCAGCCAACATAAACATGCATTCTGCTCAAGGAAACAACGCCTTAATAAAAGACGGAGCTATAGCTATAACAACTTTTGAAGATTTACAAGAATATATTCCATTTTTAAAAAGTAGTGTTTCAACAAATAGCTTATCTGATTTAGAACCTATAGAAAAAGAGATACTTGTATTTTTAAACACCAAAAGACATTACGACGAGATAGTAAGCCAGTTTTACGACAAATATCCAGATATAGAAAATGTGTTGTTTACGTTAGAGCTTAAAGGTTTGATACAATCAAACAACCTTTTTTACTATCGAGTTGCATAAACAAGGTACATTTTTACAAAACCTGAGTAATCACCTTTCTGAGCTTTAGCAACGTTTCTTAGAAAGACTGCAAACCTTGACTCACTGTTTGGATAGAGATACCCACTCCATAAAACTTTACCATCTATCTTTGATAAGCTACTTTCTTCTACAAGTGCCAACGTATACTTATGGTTTTTGTAATACTCCAATATCTGATTTTCGTTGTAATCTCTGAGGACTTTCCTTTTAGTGTAAAAGGGCATGTTATGGAAAAACCTGTTTTGAATAATCAACGGTATAGACCTATCTGGAACGTTTTGGTTTACAATTTTTCCTATCTCTTTGTATGGTCTATAATTTTCAACTTTTACAAGTAAAGAAACGACTAAAATCATGAAAGTAATCATCATCGATAAAAACGGTACAAGTTTATAATCTTTATATCTTAACAGGTAAAGCAGTGGAAAGAGGATTATAAAGTAATAAAAGTAATCAAGGTTAAAAGTATAAACTATAAATGCGTTTAATCCTAAAATTAATAAAGCTGGAATAATAAAAGATGCAAGCCATAGATACCTTTTTACTCCTTCTGGATTGTAGTTAACAAGATGGTAAGCAACAAACACAGAAAGAGCAGGATGAGCTTGAATAAAGTAGGTAGGTATTTTACCTTTTGCTATAGTAAATACAACCAACATCACAAAAATCCAGCTAAACAAAAAAGAAAAATCTTTTAGGATTCTCTTAAAACTTGTAAAAAGAGAGTAGTAAAAAGTTAAAGAGTAAGGTAAAAAACCCCAAAGAATCACTATCGGATAAAAAAACAAGTCTGACAGTTTAGATTCTTCCTTAAAAGCCCTTTTTATGGTCTCTTCGTTGTAAACATTCCAAAAAGCGTCCCCAAACTTTAAATGCATATAAACAATCCAGCTAAGACCAATAGCAAGAGCAACCGGAACACCCAGATAAACCCTTAAATACAAAAGCTTTTTAAAAAACTCTTTGAAATTAAACTGACTTTCTATCAGAAGGTAAAATCCAACGATGCCACCTATAACAAAAAAGTAAGGATAACCTTTTGTAAGTATAGTTAGTCCAAGGGATACGTAAGAAAAAAGTATATAAACAAACCTGTTTTCTTTGTATCCTTTCAAAAACAGATACAATGTCAATGTAAAAAAGAAAAGAAGTGGCGTTTCTGGTGAGGCATAACGGGAGTTTATAACAAAATTAAAACTAAAAGCCATAACAAAAAAAGCGTAAATACCAACAGTTTTACCATACAAGAGAGAACCTATCCTGTAAGTTAGATAAATAGAACCTAAAGCCATCAACACTATTGGAAGCCTGATAGCAAACTCGTTTACTCCAAAAATAAAAGATGAAAGAGCTATAATCCAGTAAGTTAAAGGAGGCTTTTCAAACCTTGGTTCGTAATTGTAATAAATATCTAAAAAATTACCACTTTCAAACATCTCCCTAACGGCTTCAGCATAAAAGCTTTCGTTAGGAATCCAGATAGCGTTAAACCAAAAGTTCCAGAGAAACACAAAGACAGTAAGAAAGGTAAACAGATATATTTTAAGATTCTCGTCTTTACTTTTCATACAGAGAAAATTTACCTCAGCAGAATAAAGCAAAATTTATGATAGAATTATTTTACCATACAAAAACTGGAACAAAAAGATGAAAAACATATACTTAGTAGGTTTTATGGGAAGTGGAAAATCTACAGTAGGTAAGATACTTGCAGAAAAAACAGGAAGAAATTTTATAGACATAGACAGACTTATAGAAGAGAAAGAAGGTAGAAAAATAAAAGAAATTTTTGAGAAAGAAGGAGAAAACTACTTTAGACAACTTGAAAAAAAGTATCTTGAAGATATCCTTAACACAGAAGGTTACGTAATCTCAACTGGCGGAGGACTTGGAGCAAATCCAGAAAATATGAAAAAAATGAAAGAAAACGGAATAGTAATTTGGTTAGACATAACTTTAAATACAGTTTTAGAAAGATGTAAAAATGACGAAGAAAGACCACTATTAAACCAACCTATAGAAAAAATTAAAAAGCTTTTTGAAGAAAGAAAAAAAGTTTACGGACTTGCACCTTACAGAGTAAATGTAGAAAAAAAGACTCCCTTTCAGATAGTAGAAGAGATATTAACTAAGATTAAGTGAGATGAAAATATTCACAGGTATAGATATAGTAGAAAATCAAAGAATACAGCAATCTTACGATAAATTTGGAGAAAAATTTTTAAACAGAATTTTTACAGAAAGAGAGATAGATTACTGTATGAAAAAGAAAGATTTTATACCCTGTTTAGCGGCAAGGTTTGCAGCAAAAGAAGCAACTATAAAAGCATACTACCAAGCATTCCAAGAAAAAATCAATTATAAAAACTTGGAAATCTTAGGAAAAAACGGAGAGCCTGCAGAAATTTTACTGCACAATGATGATAATCATACAAAAACCTTTTCATTATCATTCTCCATTTCCCACGAAAAAAACTATTCCGTTGCAGTAGTAATCATTCACACTGCATAATTTTAACTGCATATAGAAAATTTAACAGTTAGTAAACCTTTTGTAAACAATTGGCATGAATTTTGCTATTACATTTCTTAACAAAACAGGGAGGTAGCAAAATGGACATAAACACAAACAACAAAAACGAAATAATAAAAGAGTTTCTCCCAAAAATCAGATATATAGTAAAATCTTTAAGACATGAAAATCTACCAGCTATAGTTGAAGAGGAAGACTTAGTGCAGGTAGGAGTTTTAGGATTGTACGATGCTTTGGAAAAGTACGACCCATCAAAGGGAATAAAACTGTCAACATACGCAGAGATAAGAATAAGAGGCTATATAATAGATCACCTAAGACAGCTTGATTTCGTTCCAAGGTCTGTAAGGTCAAAGGTAAAAAATTTAGAAAACAAAATTACAGAGTTAGAAACAAAACTTGGTAGACAAGCAAAAACGGAAGAAATAGCAGAGTATTTAGGAATGGATTTAGAAGAGTATATGAAGTATGCAGAAGCAGCGTCAAACAAAGTTTTTGTATCCCTTGACACAGATATAAGCAAAGAAGATGATGAAAGCCTACACCTTTGGGAAATAATATCATCAAACGACGACACACCAGATAAAATAGTAGAAGAAAAACAACTAAAAGAAATTCTTTCAGAAATAATATCAAAACACCTTGATGAAAGAGAAAGACTACTTATCAGCCTATACTACTATGAAGAGTTAAACATGAAAGAGATTGCAGAAATAATGGGTATAACTGAATCAAGAGTTTCTCAACTTCACACAAAAATTATGTTAAAATTAAAGAACCTAATTTTAAAGTATTTAGAGTAATTTTGAATGAAAAAAGAGCAGTTAGAGATTTTGATATACGATACTGAAACGTTTGTATACTTTCAGCAAAAAAAGATAGACAAAATCATAAAAGAAAGGGACATTATATCGACAAGTGAGTCTGTTTTTATATTCAAAAACTTTTCTGAAAGTCTGTTTAAACTTTCGGAACTTTTCTCCAGAGTTAACGAGATAGAAAATCACTCTACTATAAGAGATATATGCGAGCTTTCTCTTCACACGATAGGATGGATTATCTTCACTTTACCTTCCTTAGAGATTCACACACCTCTTTTCCCAGAAAACTTTAAGATAAAAGATATTGATATAATAGACTTTTTAGCCCAAAGTATGATAAACATCGAAAACCTGTCTGATGATATAAAATCTTTAAAGTGGTTTTCGACTGATATTACACAGGATTTAAAGAAGGCTTCTATGTTTTTTGGATACCTTTCAAGTATCTCCCAAAAGGGAGGCCAGTACAGTTAACGACCTCCTCTTACGAGAGACAATCCTCCATCTACAACTATCGTCTGACCTTGAATCCATCTTGCATCTGGAGTACATAAAAATCCTACAACTCCAGCTATATCTTCAGGTTGACCCATTCTTCCAAGAGGAGTTAATCTTATCGTTCCTTCCTTAACTTGTTCGTAGTTAGGGAAAAGTTGGATAGCTTCCGTATCTATAGGACCCCCTGAAACACAGTTTACGTTTATCCCCATAGGTCCAACTTCAACGGCTAAGTATCTAACAAGTGTTTCTAAAGCAGCTTTTGCAGAACCGTGAATAGCATAGTTAGGCATGTAGTCTCTTGTTCCTGTTGAAGATATTGCTATTATCTTACCTTCCCTTCCTTCCATCAGTTTAACAGCCCTTTGAGCAGACCATATAAAACCAAAAGTTGTTATGTTGTATATCCTTAAAGTTCCCTTTTCTTTAAGTCTTAAGAATGGAGCAAAACCACCAACAACCTCTCTTCCAGATGCAACAGCATTACTAACGAATATATCTAAGTAACCAAACTTCTCAGTTATTTCATCAAAAACTCTGTCTATGTCTTCTTTTAAACCAAAATCACCTTGAATTGCATAACCTTTTCTACCCATAGACTCTATCTCTTTTACAACTTCTTCAGCTTTATCTTTACTTTTGTAGTAGTTAACTATAACATCACATCCCATCGAAGCAAGCTTTAGAGCTATAGCCCTCCCGATACCTCTACTTGCACCTGTAATAAAAGCCAACTTCCCCTCTAAAACCATTTAAAGCCTCCTTTATGAAAAATTTCTAAGTTTTTCTAAGATTTCGTAAGGTTTTTTAGAGTATATGGTCTCTTTTGCAAGTTCTACACCTTCTTTTACATTATCTACAACTCCTGCTACCTTTAAGGCAAAAGCACTGTTTAAGGCGACAAAATCCGTTTTAGGACCAAAATCTTCACCTTTTAGTATTTTTAAAGCTATCTCTGTGTTTTCGGATATATCTCCACCTTTCAAATCTTCCAAAGAAGCTCTTTTTAGACCAAAATCCTCTGGCTTAACAGTGTAAGTTATAACCTCTCCATCGTTTAATTCAGCAACAAGCGTCTCTCCTGCAAGGGATACCTCATCTAAACCTTCCAAACCATGAACTACAAAAGCCTTTTTTAAACCAAGATGAGACAGGACTTTTGCAAGTGGCTCTACTAAGTTTTTATCGTAGACACCCATAAGTTGGTAAGGAGCATCGGCAGGATTAGACAAAGGACCTAAAATGTTGAATATAGTCCTTACACCTATCTCTCTTCTTTGTCTGATAACATTTTTCATAGCAGGATGAAAAATAGGAGCAAACAAAAACCCAAGACCAATCTCTTCTATACATCTTTCTACCTGACTTGGAGTCATATCTATTTTAACTCCTAAACTTTCCATAAGGTCGGCACTACCGCATTTTGATGATACCGACCTGTTTCCATGTTTCGCTACTTTTGCTCCGCTTGCAGCAACAACAAAAGCAGATACTGTAGAAACGTTAAACGTTCCAATGTTATCTCCACCTGTGCCGCAAGTATCTACAAGTCTTGATTTATCTTTTACGTTAACTTTAACAGATTTATTTTTCATAACTTTGGCAGCTGCAGAAATTTCGTCTACAGTTTCACCTTTCATTTTTAGAGCTATTAAAACAGCTCCAAGCTGAGCATCAGTAAGCTTCCCTTCCATTATCTCTTCAAAAAGAAAGGTTATCTCTTCTTGAGCCAAATCTTGTTTTTCCGTGATTTTTTTTATCAGTTCTTTTATCATTTTTAAAACAACCTGTAAGATTTTCTGTGAATAGGTGTTATTCCATACTTTTTTATTTCTTCGTAGTGTTGTTTTGTTCCATAACCTTTATGTTTATCGAAAGAGAAGTTTGGATACTCATTAGAAAACTTTAACATAATTTGGTCTCTGGTTACCTTTGCAAGAATACTGGCTGCTGCTACTGTATGGGAAACCTCATCAGCCTTTGAGATAGATATACTTTCAGATTTTAAATCGACGTTTATATGGTCCAGTATAAAAAAATCTGGTTCTAATTGTAAATTTCTGATAACTTCGTAAACACCTTCCTTTAAAGCTTCAGATATTCCAACGGAATCTATCTTTTCATTATCTATAACAGCAATAGAATAACTTAAAGCATTCTCTACTATTTCTTGGTAGAGATTAAATCTTTCTTTTTCTGATAATTTTTTTGAGTCGTTGTAAACAAAGGGTTTTTGATTGGTTTTAAAAACTACAGCAGCTACAACAAGAGGACCTGCTATAGGTCCCCTACCTGCCTCATCTATACCTGCAACGTATCTGTATCCGTAATTAAAAAGTTGTTTTTCAAGACTGTCCATTACTTTCTTTAGCAGCTTCAGACTCTTGAGCTCTTTTCTTGATTTCCCACTCTTTAAGTTCTCTAATTTTAGCGGCTTTACCTTTGAGATTTCTAACATAGTAAAGCTTAGCCCTTCTAACGATACCTCTCTTAACAACTTCTATCTTCTGAATAGAAGGACAAGCTATAGGGAATATTCTCTCCATTCCAACACCGTAAGATACTTTTCTAACGGTAAAAGTTTTTCCTAAACCACTTCCTCTTATTCTTATAACTAAACCTTCAAAAATCTGAGTTCTTTCCTTCTCACCTTCTTTAACTTTAAGATGAACTCTAACCGTATCACCAACTCTAAACTCTGGAATATCTTGAGGAAGATACTTTTGTTCAATTTCTCTTATTAAATGGTGCATATCTTTATCCTCCGTTCTCAAAATTAAATTTGAAAAAAATATTATAACATAAATCTTTTAAGAAGTGTATTTTGTAAGATAAAATGCAATAAAAAATATGGAATTTATTTTTATACTAATGCTATAATAAAACATCGTTTTATTTTAAAGAGTAGGAGGACGTAAAGATGTTAAGTTACGATGTTTTGATTGTAGGAGCAGGTGGTGCTGGATTAATGGCAGCTCTTGAAGCAAGCAAAGCAAAAGATTTACGAGTAGCTGTTATATCTAAAGTTTATCCAACAAGGTCTCACACTGGAGCTGCACAAGGTGGAATAAATGCAGCGCTTGCAAACGTTGACCCATCTGACAGCCCAGAGGTTCATACCTTCGATACAGTCAAAGGTAGTGATTACTTAGGAGACCAAGATGCTATAGAGTTTATGTGTACAGAAGCACCTAAGAGAATATACGAGCTGGAGCATCTTGGAGTGCCATTCTCAAGACTGCCAGATGGAAGAATAGCTCAAAGACCTTTTGGTGGAGCTGGATTTCCAAGAACATGTTACGCAGCAGACAAAACTGGACACGTAATACTTCACACACTCTACGAACAGTGTTTAAAGAACGACGTTGAATTTTTAAACGAGTGGTTTGTAAAAGAGTTAATCATAGATAACAACGAAGCTAAAGGTGTCATAGCTATAGATATAAGAAGTGGAGAAGTTCACGCTATAAAAGCTAAAGCTATAATATTTGCCACAGGTGGATATGCAAGAGTTTACTGGGTAAGAAACACAAACGCTATTGGTTCTACAGGTGATGGAATGGCTATCTGTTATAGAGCAGGAATACCACTTAAAGATATGGAGTTTGTTCAGTTTCACCCTACAGGATTAAGGTCTACTGGAATACTTGTAACTGAAGGTGCAAGAGGAGAAGGTGGTTACCTTATAAACAACAAAGGTGAAAGATTCATGGCAAGATATGCTCCACAAAAGATGGAGTTAGCTCCAAGGGATTTGGTTGCAAGGTCTATAGAGACTGAGATACTGGAAGGAAGAGGATGGGGAGAAGGTATGATGGCTTATGTTCACCTTGACCTTAGACACCTTGGAGCAGAAAAGATAAAATCAAGACTTCCTCAGATAAGACAGCTTTGTATAGATTTTGAAGGAGTAGACCCAATAGAAGAGCCTATACCAGTTAGACCAACAGCTCACTACTCTATGGGTGGAATAGACGTAAGAGATTACAAAACAAGTATGACCGGAGTTAACGGAGTGTTTGCAGTAGGAGAGTGTGCTTGCGTATCTGTTCACGGTGCAAACAGACTTGGTGGAAACTCTCTACTTGACCTTGTAGTCTTTGGTAAACCAGCTGGAGCGGCTGCAGTAGAGTATGCAAGAAGCAAACCAGACGACAACTTTAATCTAAAAGCCGAAGAAGAAAGAGCAAGAAGAGAAATAGAAGAGCTTTTAAGAAAAGAAAACAAAGAAAACATAAACAGCATAAGAATGGAAATGGCCCAAACAATGTGGGACAAAGTAGGAATATTCAGAGAAGAAAAACCGATGCTTGAAGCTATAGAAAAAATAAAAGAACTAAAAGAAAGATACAAAAAACTTGCACCGGGAGACAGTGGAAAAATATTTAACACAGCACTGATAAACTACATCGAGCTTGGTTTCTTACTTGATCTTGCAGAAGTTATAGCTACAACAGCAGTCTTGAGAAAAGAAAGTAGAGGAGCCCATGCAAGAAGAGACTATCCAAACAGAGATGACGAAAACTTTTTAAAACACAGTCTTGCTTACTACACACCAGACGGTCCAAAAGTAGACTACTGTGAAGTAAGAATTACAAAATACCAACCTCAGGAAAGAAAATATTAATTATTAAAAAAGGGGGGACGTTTTGTACGTCCCTTTTATACTATAATGTTTTTAACTAAATAATAACTAAATAAAATAATCTCTTGTCTTAGGAGGGTTAAATGAAAAAACGTCTTTTTTACTCAGCAGTTTTAACGTCTTTTATCTGTCCAACTTTAACGTATGCTATGGGCATAGAGGCTTCAGCAGGATTTTGGAACCAAGACCCAAGCGGATACATAGGATATAAAGTCCAAAGTGAAGCTGATAAGATTGACGTAAATCAAAACTTAGGTTACGGTAAAAAAACAAAACCTATTGGAAGAGTAAAAATAGACCTTCCTCTCTTTCTACCTAACATATACGTTATGGCAACACCTATGAAATTTGACGGAACTGGTAAAAAAGATACAAACTTTACATTCGGTGGCAAAACATACACTGCAAACCAAACATTTTACTCAGAGGTAAAAGCAGACCATTACGATGTTGCACTTTATTATGGAGTTCCTTTCTTAAAAAGATTAACTCAAGGAGTTTTAAACATAGAAGTTGGACCTAACATAAGAGTTTTAGACTTAAGTTTAAAAGTTCAACAAGGAAGTACTACAGAATCAAAAAAACTTACGGTCGCAATACCTATGCTTTACGTTGGAGCACAAGTTCAACCTACAAAGTTTTTTAAAGCAGAAGGAGAATTTAGAGGTATTTCTTACAACTCAAGCCATTACTATGATTTTATAGGAAGGTTAAAAGTCTATCCATACGGACCTCTATTTTTAGCTGGTGGTTATAGATACGAAGAGCTAAAGGTAAAAGAATCTGACGTAGATACAAAATTAAAGTTTAAAGGTCCTTTTGTAGAAGCTGGTTTTGAATTTTAACGTAAAATTTAGTAGTGGTACCTTAAGGTGCCACTTTGTTTTTTAAAATGTAAACATAAAATCTATTTTCTATCGGAGATAACCTTATATTCTTCTGAGTTATAATCGAGAAATTCCTAATTATCTGAACATTTTTAATTTTTATATGCTTTATCAACCCTTTATTTAGAGAATCCAAAGATATAAGCTTTGATACGAAAGCTAATAGGTCTGTGTTTTCTACAATATTTACGATAGATTTAGAGCTTGATACCTCCATAACTGTGTTTAGTTTTGTTTTTATATATTTTTCGACAACGTTTCTTGTGCCAGAGCCTGTTTCTCTGGCTATAAACTTATACTTATCTAAATCTTCTACGCTTAACTCATCTGGAATGTCATTTTTTACAGAAGATATTAAAATAATCTCATCTTCATAGAATGGTTTTATATCAAATTTGTTAGACTGAATATCATCTTCTACAAGACCAATGTTAAAAACTTTAGATAAAACACCTTCTGCAACTTCTTTTGAGTTGCCTATAAAAAGATTTAGCTTTAGGTCTGGATTATCCTTGTAAAACTTTGACAAAATCTCTGGCAAAAAATACTCTCCTATGGTAGAGCTTGCACCTATTGTAAGAAAGTTTTTTGATACAGAGAATCTTGAAGATATAGCGTTTTCCATCTGATTGTAATCATCTAAAATCTTACTTGCATATTCGTAAAGAACTCGGCCTTCTTCTGTAAGCTCAAGTTGATTTTTTCTTCTTTTGAAAAGTGTTATACCAAGGTAGTTTTCTATTTTCTTTATCTGAAGTGTTATAGTTGGCTGAGATAAAAAAAGTATATCTGCCGCCTTTGAAAAACTCTTTAAATCTGCAACTGTCTTAAATATCTTTAATTTATGGTAATCAAGAACTTCCATATTTCTTAGCTACAAATAAAGTGTATTTTTGAACTTTATCTATAAAATCCAACAAATCCTTAACGTTTTTTACATCTTCAACGCTAAAACTGTTAACAACTTCCATAACTATCTTTTGTATATCTAAAAATTTTATCTTTTCTTGAAGGTAAAGGTTTACAACAACTTCATCTGCTACAGTTATAAGTGTAGGATACATTCCTCCCTTTTTACCACACTCTACTGCAAACTTAAGTAAAGGAAACTTTTCGTAATCTGGCTGAATAAAATTTAAGCTCTTTATCTTAGTAAAATCTAAAAAATTACTGTTTACAAACTTTCTTTCTGGATAGAATAATGCGTAAGATATAGGGATTTTCATATCAGGATATGATAGATTAGCTATCACGCTTCCATCTGTATATTCTACCATACCATGAACTATACTTTCTGGATGCACCACAACGTCTATTTTTTCGTAAGGTAAATCAAACAAGTAATGAGCCTCTATCACCTCTAAACCTTTATTCATTAAGGTGGCACTGTCAACTGTTATCTTTTTACCCATAACCCACTTTGGATGGTTAAGAGTTTGAGACAGAGTTACATTTTCAAGGTCTTTTAGTGGAATATTTAAAAAAGGTCCGCCAGATGCTGTAAGTATTATACGTCTAACGTTTTCAGTTCCTTTTCTATCTATAATCTGGAAAATAGCTGAATGTTCACTGTCTATCGGTAAAATATTTTTATACTTGCCTCTTTCTAACTCTCCAAGGCATATTATAGCTTCCTTGTTTGCCGTTGCAACTTTTTTACAACTTTCTAAAAGTATGTAAGTTGGTAGTATTCCTTTTATACCTGCAATTGCTATTACAAATAAGTCTAAATCTAAATCCTTTAGAAAATTTAAATTCTCTTCACCTACTATAACTTTTGTGTTTCCTATTTTTTCAGATTCTCCTCTTTCTACGTATACATAGTCTGGCTTAAACTCTTTAATCTGAGATAACAAAGCGTCTGATAATTTAGATGCTCCAAGTAGTTTAACTTTTATCTGGTCTTTAAAGTTTCTTACAATCTCTAAGGTTTGAGTTCCTACGGAACCTGTCGAACCAAGGATACCTATTTTTATCAAGGATTAAACTTCCCCTAATGCTTTTATTATATAACCAAAAAATTCATTATCGTCTTTTACACCTACAAACTCAACCTTATCGTTTATCACAGTTTTAGGTACGGCTGATACATTGTATTTAGTAGCAAGTTCTGGAAAAGAGTAACACTCGATAATAGAAACTTTTATGTTTGGATTAGCAATTGCAAAACTTACTGCTTTAAGTATAGCAGGAGGACACCATCCACAAGATGTCGTAACAAAAACTTTTACATCAACAGGTTTATCTACTTCTTCTACAAATTCTAAAATTCTTTCGGATATATGATACTCGTTGTTAGCAACCATCTTAACACTTTCTAAAAACGCCTTAAGCTCTCCACCTGTAATTCTTCCTAAAAACTTTACAGATATACCGTTTTTTTCTATGTAGAAAACAGGTTTTTCAGTTAAAGATGTATCATTTTCTAAAACTATAAGTTTGTTTACTTTTGAAATATTGTTTAAAAAGCCTTCTAAATCGTTATCTTTTTCAGTCAAGCTAAATCTAATTTTTACAGGTTCCTTTATACTTTCCAGTTCGTTTTTTACAAACTCTTCCATTTAAAAATTTTTCCTTAAGTTTTTTTTTATTATTATACTTTAATTAAAAATCTGTATCTATAATAAAAAGAATAATAATAGGGGGCAAAAAATTGTTGATAACTATAAAAAATATTTATTTACGAATATTTTGCATGCTTAATTTTTTGTTGATAACTTGTTGATAACCTGTTCATAACTTGTTGATATCCTGTTGATAACTTG
>PNIU01000108.1 GCA_002878035.1 Sulfurihydrogenibium sp. | reverse complement strand
AATTTTACCTTATTCAGTTGCCAAAGTTCATCAACTTAAAACTTACACTATAAAGTATAACAAAAAATTTTTTACTTTGTCAAGTATCTCAAACTTTTCTCTTAGTTATGTCTTAGGAATGATTTACTTTAAATATCCAGCCACAATACCATATAATCACTTGCAAAAGTTCACTGACTAATGAATAATTGAGAAATTTGATATAAACAAGGTGGCTTTAAAGCCACCTTAAAAGGTTTATGTATATTCTTTTCTTAATTTTTTAGCTACGTTAACCATATTTTTTAGAGATTTTATTGTTTCGTCCCAGCCTCTTGTTTTTAGTCCACAATCTGGATTGACCCAGATAAGCTCTTTATCTATATATCTTAAAGACCTTCTTAAAATCTCTTCTATTTCCTCTTCCCTTGGTACTCTTGGAGAGTGGATATCGTAAACACCTATTCCTATAGCATGGTCGTATTTAAAGTTTTCAAAAGCTTGAAGTATCTCTCCTTTACTTCTGGAAGCTTCTATAGATATAACGTCAGCGTCCATTTTGTATATATACTCTATTATTTCGTTAAACTCTGAATAACACATATGTGTATGTATCTGTGTTTCGTCCTTAACTGTATTGTGGGAAAGTTTGAACGCTTTTACAGCCCAGTTTAAGTAGTGTTGTTGTTTGTTTTTCTTCAGTGGTAAACCTTCTCTGAAGGCAGGTTCGTCTATCTGGATTATTTTTATACCGGCTTTTTCTAAATCTTCGACCTCTTCCCTTAAAGCAAGGGCTATCTGGTAAGCTATATCTTCTTTTGGAATATCTTTTCTGTAGAAAGACCAGTTTAAGATTGTAACAGGTCCGGTAAGCATTCCTTTTACTGGTCTGTTTGTTAGGCTTTGAGCGTATGTAATCTCTTCAACTGTCATAGGATTTGGTCTTGATACATCTCCGTATATGATAGGTGGTCTAACGCATCTTGTTCCGTAAGACTGCACCCAACCGTTTTTCGTAAAGGCAAAGCCTTCAAGCTTCTCTCCGAAAAACTCAACCATATCTGTTCTTTCAAACTCTCCATGGACAAGAACATCTATATCAAGCTCTTCTTGGATTTTTATAACGTTCTGTATCTGCTTTCTGATAAACTCTTTATACTGTTCTTCTGTGATTCTTCCGGCTTTGTAATCGGCTCTTGTTTTTCTTACTTCTTGAGTTTGTGGAAAACTTCCTATGGTAGTTGTAGGGAAAAGTGGTAGTTTTAGTATATCCATCTGTTTTTTGTATCTTTCTTTAAACGGTGTTGGTCTTGATACTTCTTTGTTTTTGTAATTATCTACAAGTTTTCTAACTTCTTCGTTTTTATATTTATCTCTAATATCTTGCAAGTTCTGGGCAGGTAGCTCTTTGCCTTCTGTAAAGTGTTCTTTTAGAGTCTTTAGTTCTAAAAGTCTTTCGTCTGCAAAAGATAGAAGGTTTATAAGGTCTTCGCTTAAATGTCCTACCTCTGGAGCTAAGCTTACTGGTAGATGGAATAAAGGAGCTGCGTTTGAAAGGATTATATTTTCAGCAGGAATATAGTCAGTTAAAGATTTTATAAAGTTTGCGGTAGATTGTAAATCTGTTTTCCATGGGTCCCTTCCAGAAACTACACCTGCCACTAAGATTTTATCTTTTGGAAATCCATACTTTCTAATATTCTCAAAGTTTTCGTTGTTAGATACAAAATCAAGTCCTATACCTTTTACAGGTAGGTTTATTAACTTATCGTATGCAGAAAGGCTTTCGTAGTAAGTTTGGACGAATATATCCAGTCCATCTAAACCTTCTACCAATTTTTCGTAAGTTTTTAATGCAAGGTTTACTTCTTTTTCTGATAAATCAAGGACAAAAGCAGGCTCATCAAGTTGAACTACCTTTACTCCTTCTGCTTTCAACTCTTTTAAAACTTGATTGTAAAGGTTTGCAAAAAGGTCTAAAAACTGCTCAAACTTTTCACTTTCCGGAGCTTTTACCATCTGCATAAGTATAGAACCTTCCTGTCTTTGGTAAACTTTAGACAGGTAAACGAACGTAAACGGTCCAACGATAACAGGTTTTGTCTCGATTCCAAGGGCTTGCTTTATGCTTCTGTAAGATTCTAAAGGTCTGTTTTTAACAAGCTTTATATCTCCAGCAAGCTCTGGGACTATGTAGTGGTAGTTTGTATCGAACCACTTAGTCATCTCGCAAGCTATAGCGTCATCACTACCTCTTGCCATAGCAAAGTATCTATCAAGAGAGTCTTCTATCTTTTTAAACCTTTCTGGAACAACATTAAACATAGTAGCTACATCAAGAACAAAGTCGTAAAGAGAAAAGTCGTTGGAAGGGATTATATCAATCCCAGACTCTTTTATCTTCTTTACTCTGTTTAGGTTAATTTCTTGCGTTTTTTCCCAAAGCTCCTCTTTAGAAATCTCCTTTTTCCAGTAAGACTCAACAACCTTCTTTAACTCTCTGTTTGGACCAATTTTGGGATAACCGTAAACGGTAGTTTTCATAAAAACCTCCTTCACTTTACAATTTTGCAAAAATTATACTATAATTGTAGATAAGTTTCAAATGAAAATCATTTGCAAAATCTTAATATGGAGTGAAAATGGAAAAGTTAACAATTCCAAAAGGATACAAAACTACAAAACAGAGAAAAGCTATACTTGAGATACTTGAAGAGAACATAACACCGATGCATGCAGAAGATATATACCTTAAACTGAAAGAAAAAGGTATAGACGTAAGCCTGTCAACCATATACAGAAACCTTGATATGCTACAGAAACAAGGACTTGTAGTAAAAGCTTACATGTTAAACGAAGACAAGGCAAGGTTTGGACTTTCATCTAAGAAAAACTACTTAATATGCAAAAACTGTAAAAAGATAGTCATAATAGACAACTGTCCTTTTGAAAAGTTTAAAGAAGAACTTATGGAAGTTCACGGCTTTGATATACTCGAACACAGTATAGAAGTTTACGGCATATGTCCAGACTGTAAAAAGCAAGAAGTTAATGAATGAAAATCATTAACTATCTAAAGGTATTCTTCCTATGCTATAATCATTTTTGACAAAAACAAACACAGGAACGTTATGGAATTAGCTTTAGCGTTTTTCTTAATCTACATTGTTTACTTTGAACTTCGACCTATAAAAGTTGTGAAATTAGATAAACATACAGAAGAGGCATTTAAACCAGTAAACCTTTACAGATACAACGTTATAACTCATATTCACACTCAGTTTTCTTTCGACTCGTTAGGAAAACCTTCTGACATAAAAAAAGCTATGGAAGAAAACAACATAGATTTTGTTTTTATCACTGACCATGATAATACTAACTACTCTTACTTTGAAGATGAAAAGATTTTCGCAGGTATAGAAAAAAACACTCCAGATGGAAGGCTTTTACTTCTTGGTAACAAACTTCCGGTAATATCCCATCCCCATAACTTTGACTTTGAACACTACAGATGGAAAGGTGAGTTTAAAGAAGGTTACCTTTACGAGTTTATAGACCCAAAGGACGTTATAGTTTGGAACAAACTACTTACAGGTCTAACTTTAATAAAAAATCTGTTTATATACCCTATCACAAGAAGAATAGTCCATAAATGGAACAGTTTAATACCAATAGACAGATGGAGAAACTTATACTTTACAAGGGCTAAAAAGCTAAACATAATTGGTGGTCTTGATTTACACGTTAAGTTTGTCTATCAGGAAAGAACCCACGGAATTTTAATACCTTCATACAGAGATGGCTTTAAATGGCTTGTAAATAGAGTTTACTCAAAAAAACCATTAAACACAAAAGATGAAGTTTTAGAAAGTTTAGCAAACGGCAACCTTTACCTTGCCATAAATCAAAAGTTTATAGATATATACGCCGAAGATAAGGAAGGAATAAAACTTCTGGGAGAGTGTGTAAGGCTTGGTGGTAAGTTTTATGTTAAAACATTTAAAAAATCTGTATCTGTTTTATACTGTGATGGCTACGCCATACTAAAGACAGATAAACAAGAGTTTAGCTACAAACCAGAAAAGGAAGGTGATTACCATCTGGAAGTTTACGAATACGACTTTAAGATACTTAACATTTACTTTGGATTTAGACCGGTAATCATAACAAACAAGTTTAAGGTGGTAAGTTGAGAAAAGATTGGGAATTATCTATAAAATGGAACGTAAAGCTTTTCTACGCAATAAACCACAGAAGAAACCCATTCTTAGACAAGTTTTACAAATACTTCTTCTACATGGGAAAAACACACTCTTTACCGATATACTTACTTCTTTATTACATTTTTACCGGAACATCTGCATTCAAGCATCTATTCGTAAGTCTGATAATAACCGGGATAATGATGCCTTCCATAAAATACATCTTCAGACATAAAAGACCATCTTCACTACTTGAGAACGTTTATCTTTTAGAACCTGTAAGTCTTAAAAGTTTTCCTTCCGCAGACAGTGCATACGTTGCCACTTTGTTTTGTGTATCTTTGTTTTACGGTAGCTTTTTACTGTCTGGAATTTTGTTTATACTAATGTTAATTATCGGATACGGTAGAGTTTATATGGGGGCTCATTTTCCTTTGGACGTTTTGGTTGGATACAGTTTAGGAATAGTAGCCGGATTAATTGGCAATTATCTATCTTCTTACTTTTAGAAACATATACGTTTTTTAACCTGTCAAATTCCTTAAGTTTTGGAGAGTTTTCTTTGGCAAAGTTTATCAAATCTTCAAGCTGTCCTGCGTAAACAAACTTATAAAAAAGCAAAAATATAACTAAATATTTTTAAATGTTTTTTTGGCTTAAAATTTATTAAGATATTATCAAAGAGTTTTAATAGGTGGAAAGTGTTTTGATAAAAAATAACGTTGCAAACATACTAACTTTAATTAGACTGATTTTAGTTCCTGCTTTTATAATAGCCATCTGGTATAACAAACCTTTAACTGCCCTTGTTTTGTTTACTTTTGCTGGTTTAACAGATGCGGTAGATGGTTATATAGCAAGGAAGTTTAACCAAATCACACTTTTAGGAAAAATTCTTGACCCGATAGCAGATAAAACTCTGTTAGTTTCTGCTTTTTTATTCATATTCAACTCTCAACTTTCTATAAAGTTTCCGTTTTGGTTTGTGGTTTTAGTTATATCAAGAGATGTTTACATATTAGCCGGAAGTGTCTTAATATACCTTGTAAAAGGTTCCATAAAGGTTAACCCAACTGTGTTTGGAAAAGCTACGACATTTTTCCAGATTGCTACTGTAATCTACATATTACTGGCAAACATAAACTTAAACCTTTACAACGATTTTGTTTACTACGGATTAATTGGTATAACTTTTCTTTTTATGGTTCTTTCTACCATGACTTACACTTATTATGGATTCAAACAGCTTGGAATGGTTAAGTAACTGAGAAAAATTTTGAGTAGATTTCAAAGTTTTTTACAAGGTTTTCTACTGGTATATACTCATTTTTTTGGTGGGCTTGGGCTGTGTCTCCCGGTCCAAAGTTTACTGCGTCAACTCCATACAAACTTAACCTTCCAACGTCTGTCCAAGCTTGTTTAGCTTCTACTTGTAGATTAAACTGGTTTATCATCTCTTTTAAGATTGGATTGTCTTTGCAAACTTTACCTGCAGGAGATACATCTGTAAACTCAACTTCAGCCTGATTTCCAACAAAATCTATAAACTCTTGCTTTGCTTGTTCTATGGTTTTACCCGGTGCAAACCTGTAGTTTATGTTTATTCTAAACTCTTCTGGAATTATGTTTCTACCACCGCTATACTCAACCATCGTGGCGTTCATAACTTCGTAAAACTTTAGACCTTCAAAATCATACTCTTTTCTATCGAAATTATACAATTTTTCCAAAAGTTTGTAGGCTTTGTGTATAGCGTTTTCTCCTTCCCATGGTCTTGCCGAATGGGCTCTCTTTCCTTTAAACTTTACCCATCCATGCATCGTTCCAAGGCATCCCATCTGTATTCTGTTGTTGGTAGGTTCCAAAGCAAAAGCTATATCTGATTTTTGTATTATATCGTAGTTTTGAAGTAATGGTTCTAAACCGTTTTCTTGGTAAGGTCCCTCTTCTTTTTCGTAGAAAACATACACAAGGTTATACTTACTTTCTTTGTTAGAAAAATATTCTATAAGAGTCATCATAACGGCAAGGCCACCTTTCATATCACTTGCACCAAGGCCGTAAATCTTTCCATCTATTACCTGTCCAGTGTAGTCGTTTGAACCCGGCACAGTATCCAGATGTCCTAAAAGAGTGATGTTTTTCTTTGATGACTCAAAGTCGTTGAAAGCTATAAGTGAGTTGTTATGTCTGATGATGTTTTTCAAATGTCTTTTTAAGAAAGCTTCTACATAATCGGCTATCTCTTTTTCATTTCCAATAACAGAAGGTATCTTTACAAGGTCTACTGTATGTTTTATCAGATTTTCTTTCATAGCTGAATCTCTTTTGAGTAACCGAGTTTTTCTGAAAGCTCTTCGCTTGCTTTCTTGAATTTATCCTTCATTTTACCGTGTATAAGGTCAAAAGACACTCTAAAAGAAGGTGCAGAAAGTGTTAACGCTGCAACTACATCACCACTGTAATCTCTAACTGGCACTGACAGACATCTTACTTCCTTTTCCCATTCTTCGTTATCTATGGCGTATCCTTTCTTCCTTACTTCTTCAAGTTCTTTTAAAAGTAGGTTTTTATCTGTGATAGTGTTTTCTGTAAATTTTTCCAACTTAACTTCCTTAAAAAACTCTTCTAAATCTTCCTTTTCCATAAATGCCAGATGGACTTTTCCGGAAGCTGAAGCATACATAGGCAAAAGTCTTCCAACTCTTGATTTTACTGCAACGTTTCTCGGAACTTCGTAGATATCTATGTAAACAATCTCAAAACCACTTCTGGTTGCCAAATAAACATTTTCCTGAAACTCTTCTGCAAGTTTCTGTAAGTAAGGTCTTGCCTGTCTTCTTATCTCAGAGTGTGATATGTAGGAGTTTCCCAGCTCAAAGTTTTTTATTCCAAGAGTGAAGATTTTCTTTCGTTTGTTAAAATCCAGATAACCTCTCATTACGAGAGTTTCTAAGATTTTTTCTAACGTGTTTGTAGATACACTGAACTTTTCCTCAAGGTCTTTTATCTTTACAGATTGTTTTCTCGCAATGTAAAACAAGATATCAAAGGCTAAATCTATGTTTTGAACAACGTAATCTGATTTCTCTCTTTTACGGTACATTTTAAACCTTGATGTTTATTTTAAAGCGGAGCCGACGGGATTCGAACCCGCGACCTCCTGCGTGACAGGCAGGCGTTCTGGGCCGAGCTGAACTACGGCTCCGTCTTTTAGTGGGCGGTAGAGGATTCGAACCTCTGACCCCCTCCTTGTAAGGGAGGTGCTCTGGCCAGCTGAGCTAACCGCCCAAAGATAGATTTATATTATACTAAAAATTAATCTTGCTGTCAATAGTTTTTAAGCATACTGAGTATGCTTAGTATTTTTTCTCTCTTTTGTTTAAGTTCTTCGTAAAGTTGCTTTTCTTTTTCTACTACGTTAGGTGGGGCTTTGTTTACAAAGTTTTCGTTAGATAGCTTTCCTTCGGATATCTTTATGGATTTTTCTACTTCTTGAAGTAGTTTTTCCTGTCTTTGTATCTCTTTTTGTATATCCAGTATTCCCGCTAAGTCTATAAAACTTTCTCCAAGTTTTGATACAGTCACAACTTCAGTGTCTTTTTTTGCTGCTTGAGGGTCTATTGTAAGGTCTTCTGCTTTTATTAGAAGTTTTATCTGATTTGCAAGTTTCTTTAAGTTTTCTTCTATTTCTTTTGAAGATGGTTTTAATCTTACGTTCAGTTTTCTTGTTGGCTCTATGTTAAAATCACTTCTAACGGTTCTTATAGAAACTATCATCTCTTTCAAGTCTTCAACAAACCTATACTCTTTTTCAAATACAAAGTCTTGTCTAAACTCTGGGTAAGGTGCAACTGCTAAAAATTCTGTCTCTTTTATTGGTAAATACTGGTATATCTCTTCCGTTATGAAAGGCATTATAGGGTGTAGAAGTTTTAAAGACTCCCTGAGTATATAGTTTAAAACTGATAAAGCCGTTTCTTTCTCTTCCTGAGAACCTTTGTATATTCTTTCTTTTGTAAGCTCTATATACCAATCGCAGTAGTCGTGCCAGAAAAAGTCGTAAATCGTGTTTGCGTAATCGTTGTATCTGTAGTTTTCTAAATCGTTAGATGATTTTTCTAAAGTTTTTTCAAAGGCTGTAAGTATCCATTTGTCTTCTAACGATAGGTTTAAGGATTCTACAGGTTTTATATCTACATTTTGGCTGTTTGTTAGGACAAACTTTGACGCGTTCCATATTTTGTTAGAAAAGTGTTTGTAACCTTCTATCCGTTTTTCAGATAGTCTTATATCTCTTCCTTGGGCTGCTAAAGCTGTTAATGTAAATCTTAGTGCGTCTGCTCCGTACTTTTCTGCCATTTCAAGGGGGTCTATAACGTTTCCTTTGGTTTTTGACATCTTTTCGCCTTTTTCGTCTCTGACAAGGGCATGAATATAAACATCTTCAAACGGTACGTTATCTGTAAATTTTGTTCCCATCATTATCATTCTTGCAACCCAGAAGAAGATAATATCAAACCCAGTAATCAGTAAGGATGTAGGGTAGAATGTGTCTAAATCTTGAGTTTTTTCTGGCCATCCAAGGGTTCCAAAGGGCCAAAGTGCAGATGAAAACCATGTATCTAAAACATCTTCTTCTTGATGTAAGTTTTCGCTTCCACACTTTTCACACTTTAAAATTAACTGGTATCTTTCGTCGTAGAGTTTTTTAAAGTGTTGTGAGTTTTCTAAAAGTTCTATCAGTGATTGTTTGGTCTTTAACTTGTCGGCTTTTTTGAGGAAAACTACTTCTTCGTAAAACTGTAAGTTTGTTTTGTCTGGATGTGTAAAGTTCTGCTGGTTTAGAGTTTCTAAAATGTCTTCTAAGCAGAAAATCTGGTTTATTTTTCCGTCTGCGTAAAGGTTGAATATTATTTTTTCTTCAATGGTTGGTAAAAATTCATCGTTGAAAGAGTTTATATGGCTGCAGTCTTTACAATACCATACTGGTATTCTGTGTCCCCACCAAATCTGTCTTGAAATACACCACTCTCTTATGTTATACATCCAGTTTAAGTAAGTTTTTGTCCATCCTTCTGGTATGAATTTTATCTTTCCTTCTTCTACTACCTTTATAGCTTTTTCTGCTAACTTTTTGGTGTCTACAAACCATTGAGTAGAAAGATAAGGCTCTATAACTTCCTTTGACCTTTGAGAGTGTCCTACGTTATGGATATGGTCTTCTTCTTTTTCTAAAAGGCCGAGTTCTTTGAGTTTTTCTACTATCTTTTTTCTGGCATCGTACCTGTATAAACCTTCAAACTCTCCACCGTTTTTGTTTATATAAGCTCCTTCGTCCATAACGATAACCATAGGAAGGTTATGTCTTTTACCTACTTCAAAGTCGTTAGGATCGTGGGCTGGTGTTATTTTAACTACTCCTGTTCCAAAGGCAGGGTCTACGTATTCGTCGGCTATTATCGGTATCAGGTTGCTTACTTTATTGCCGTTTATGTCCGTTCTCTCTTCAGGTGCAAGAGGTAGTAAAACTTTTTTGCCGATAAGGTGTTTGTATCTTTCGTCGTTTGGGTTTACGGCTACTGCAGTATCTCCAAGCATAGTTTCTGGTCTTGTAGTTGCAACTACAATGTAACCACTTCCATCTTCCAACGGGTATCTGATATACCAGAGTTTTCCTTTCTCTTCGTAGTATTCAACTTCTAAGTCTGAGATAGCCGTTCTTTCTTTTGGGTCCCAGTTAACGATGTATGGAGCTTTGAATATTAATCCTTCTTTGTGTAGTTTTACAAAGGCTTCTCTAACTGCCCTTGAAAATCCTTCATCGAGAGTAAACCTCTGTCTGGACCAGTCGCAGGACGCTCCTATCCTGATAAGTTGGTTTTTTATAGAATCTCTGGATTTTGGCACCCATTGCCAAACTCTTTTTACGAAGTTTTCCCTTCCAAGGTCAAACCTGCTTATACCTTCCTTCTGAAGTTCTCTTACTATTACCCATTGGGTAGCTATACCTGCATGGTCAAAGCCCGGTAGCCAAAGGGTGTTGAAACCTTTCATTCTCTTATACCTTACCATTATATCTTGCAGTGTAGCGTTTAGAGCATGGCCTATATGTAGGCTACCGGTAACGTTAGGTGGCGGTAAAACTACAGAAAAGTAAGGTTTTTGATTTGGCTTTCCTCTGAAAATATCAGCATTTTTGTATTTCTCAGACCATTTAGTTTCTATTTCGTTATGGTTGTATTCTTTCAGCATCTTTTACCTCTACTTTTTGTTTGCTCTTGCAAATACTTTTAGAGGTAAAGCCCAAACTTTTGTAAACGCTCCACCGGCTTTATGGTCGAAAGAGTCCTTAGGACTGTACGTTGCCAAGTCTTCACTGTAAAGTGAGTTTGGTGATTTTCTTCCTACTATCTTAAAGCTTCCTTTGTATAGTTTTACTCTAACAGTTCCGTTTACTATCTTTGCTATCTCGTTGTTAAAAGCATCTAAAGACTCTCTAAGTTTAGAAAACCAAAGTCCTTCGTAAACGATTTCTGCGTAAGGGTGGGAAATATGGTCTTTTTTGTAATGGTAGGTAAATCTATCTAAAACTATACTTTCAAGTTCATCGTAGGACGATATTAAAATTAATCCTGCCGGTGATTCGTAAACTTCTCTGGTTTTTATACCTACAAGTCTGTTTTCTACCATATCTATTCTTCCAACACCGTGTTTTCCGGCTATCTCGTTTAAATCCCAGATAAGTTTCCAAAGTTGGTCGTACTCTTTTCCGTTTAGTTTTACTGGTGTTCCTTCTCTAAATTCTATCTCTATATACTCTGGTGTATCTGGAGCTTTTTCTGGTGAGACGGTTATCTCAAAAGCATCTTCAGGTGGCTCTGTCCATGGGTCTTCCAGCGGACCTGCCTCTATAGCCACTCCCCAAAGGTTTCTGTCGTATGAGTAAGGTTTTTCTTTGGTTGCTTTTACTGGTATACCATGTTTTAAAGCGTAATCTATCTCTTCTTCCCTTGATTTAAACTCCCACTCTCTAACAGGTGCAAGAACTTCTATATCTGGGTCCAAAGCCCACACTGAAGCTTCAAACCTTACTTGGTCGTTTCCTTTTCCTGTTGAGCCGTGAGCTACGTAATGAGCGTTTTCTCTGTGAGCTACCTCAACAAGTTTTTTAGCTATCAAAGGCCTTGATAAAGAAGATAGTAATGTGTATTTACCTTCGTAAAGTGCAGTAGCCCTCATTAAAGGCATACAGTATTCCCTTGCAAACTCTTCTTTTATATCATCTATTATGGCCTTAACGGCTCCTGCTTTCTTTGCTTTTTCCTCTATTTCAGAAAGTTCCTCACCTTGACCAACATCTGCCGTATAAGTTATAACTTCAAAACCTTTATCGGTTAACCATCTAACTATCACAGAAGTATCAAGGCCACCAGAGTAAGCTAAAACAACTCTTTTTTTCATTAAAAAGCCTCCGTTTTGTTTTTAACTATTATACCTTAAAACCATGCTATAATTTTTTAACCATGGTAAACTTTGAATTTGTAAGACTTAGATTTGATTATAAAATTTTAACACCTTTTAGTCAGCCTTACTTTTTAGGCTCCTCTTTTAGAGGTATAATGGGAAGAAAGCTAAAAAGCACAGTATGTATAAAACCCTTTAAATCATGCCAAGAATGTGAGTTAAACCAAACATGTCCTTACACCGTTATTTTCGAATCAGAACTAATTTTAAACAAACCTTCTAAATACGTGTTTATAATGCCTTTTGAAAAAAGGGAGTTAAAGGAAGGAGATACATTAAGCATAGATGTTACTTTACTTGGAAGTTCATCGGATTACTGGGAATTTTTGATAGCGTCTTTGTCTGGAGAGTTTAGCCTTGGAAAAGGAAGGATTTTAAAATCCACTAACGTATACTACTATAACCCCCTGTCTGAAGTTTATAAACCTGTCTCAAGCTACGTTGGTAAATCAAACGCAGTAAACTTTTTCGATTGTAAAACAGGATTAAACAAAATAAAAGTTAGACTTTACCCATCTTCCATAAAACTACTTGGTAAGATATTGACCTATAGAGATTTTAACAAAGACGTTTTTGTAAAAGCCGTTTTAAGTAGAGTTTCTAACGTTGCAAAAGCTTACGGTTTTATCGATGGAAAACTACAGATAGACAAGGAAAAATTTGAGATAAAAAACGTAGATATGCAACCTTCACCGATGAAAAGATACTCTAACAGAAAGGGAAAGGCAATGATAGTGCCTGCTTTTGAAGGCTCTTTTGAGATTGAAGGAGATTTAAACGAGATACTACCTTACCTTTACATTGTTGAAAATATAAACATCGGAAAATCAACTTCTTTTGGCCTTGGAAGAGTAAAAATCCTTTAAGAAAAAAACAAAACTTGGAGGTTAAGTTGGAACATAAAATTAACGTTGCTATAGTTGGTTATGGAGTTGTTGGAAACGGTGTAGCCAAAATACTTGACACTCAAAAAGAACTCTTAAAGCAAAAATCAGGCTTAGAGATAAACCTAAAAAAAGTCTTTACCAGAAATTGGAACAAAGACTTTCCACATCCAATAGAAGACTCCCGAAGAGCAAAAGATTTAGACGAAATACTAAACGATGAAGATATTCATATAGTCGTCGAACTTGCAGGAGGAATAGATTTTCCATACTACCTGATAAACAAAGCATTAGATAAAAATAAACACATAGTTACGGCAAACAAGGCTCTTTTAGCTGAAAAAGGTAAAGACATCTTTACAAAAGCCCAAGAAAAAAACTTAAGGATAGGTTTTGAAGCGTCTGTTGCAGGTGGAATACCTATCATAAAAGCCTTAAGAGAAGGTCTTGTAGCAAACGATATAAAAAAAATTTACGGTATACTAAACGGAACAACCAACTACATCTTAACGTCTATGTATAAAGAAGGAAAAAGCTTTAACCAAACGTTGGAAGAAGCTAAAAAAAACGGCTACGCAGAAGCAGACCCAACTTTGGACATAAACGGAACAGATGCAGCCCACAAGATATCGATACTATCATCTCTGTCCTTTGGTGGTTTTGTAGATTTTTCTCACGTTTATGTAGAAGGTATACAGAAGATAGACACGATAGACATAGACCTTGGAAAAGAACTTGGTTATACCCTAAAATTACTTGCAATAGCAAAATCCCATAACGAAGAAGTAGAGATAAGAGTCCATCCTACTTTTTTACCTTCGGACCATCCTTTATCAAAGGTAGATGGTGTTTTTAACGCTGTGATGGTTGAAGGAGATAACGTAGGAGAGACTATGTTTTACGGAAGAGGTGCAGGAAGCCTACCAACGGCAAGCGCTGTTGTAAGTGATATTGTAAGTATTGCAAAATCCATATCCCTTGGTATAGGCAACGAAATAGAGATAACGTCTGTAAACTGGAAACACAAAGATTTAAACCTTACAAAGGTCAAAGATTTTTACACAAGGTATTATATAAGGTTTACCGTTCCAGACGTAACTGGTATACTGGCAAAGATTGCGTCAGTTTTTGCAAAATACGATATAAGTATAGCAGCTGTAATTCAAAAAGAAAAAGTAGTAAAACTCCAAAAGTCCGTTAGCAATAAAGTAGTGCCTCTGGTTATTCTTACACATACGGCCTCTGAAAACAACGTTCAACTTGCCATAAAGGAGATAGTGAAAAACAACTATAGCATCGAAGAGCCTGTAATAATAAGAGTAGAAGACGAAGAAAAGTAAAAAAGATATATAATTTTTTATGTTATAATATTCTGATATAAACATCATTTTTATAGGAGGTATAGTAGTATGAAAAAATTAGTTCTTGGTTCAGTAGCTGCAGTTTTATCTGCATCTTTACTATTTAGCTGCCAAAAGAAAGAAGAGCAACCAGCTGAGCAACAACAACCTGCTCCAGCTGAACAACAAGCTGCTCCAGCTGAACAACCAGCACAATCAGCAGCTCCAGCAGGTCAAGAACAACAACAAGCTCAACCTGCAGGACAGGAACAACAACAGCAGCAAGCTGCTCCAGCTGGACAAGAGCAACAACAACAAGGTCAACCAGCAGGAGAAGAACAAAAGAAATAATCTATCCAATCTCAGCAGGGGCTTTTATGCCCCTTTAT
>PNIU01000030.1 GCA_002878035.1 Sulfurihydrogenibium sp. | reverse complement strand
CTTGGAGTTTATATTGCAATACACTTATCTAACTGAAGATATAAGGCAGAAGATTGATAAGTATTTAAACACGTTTCCAGTGAAAGAGCAGGTTATCATACAAGCTTTACATCTTATATATTCAAAGTACAGAGATATAGAACTTCCACACATGGAAGAGCTTTCAAACTACATACAAGTGCCATTAAATCAGATAGAAGGCATAGTTCATTTTTACGATATGTTTAGAGTAAAAAGAAACGCAAGACATCATATTAGAGTCTGTAAAAACCTACCTTGCCACATAATGGGCTGTAAAAAACTGTTAGAACTTTTTGAAAAACTTACAAACGAAAAAGCAAACGAAGAAAGTAAACACGGTAGATTTTACATAGAAACTGTAGAATGTATAGGAGCCTGTAGTGTAGCTCCAGCTTTTATGATAGATGATGATTTATACGATGGAACAAAAATAACAGAGGAAAAGTTAAATGAAATACTATCCAAATATACCTGATTTAAACGCTAACAGCTCGATTAACTTACTTTTAAAAAGAGCTAAAGAAAATAGAACTGTTGGTATAGAAGAGTATGAAACAACCGGAGGATACTCTGCTTTAAGGAAAGCATTAACAAGGTTTAAACCGGAAGATATAGTTATTATGGTAGAAGAAAGCACTCTAAGAGGTAGAGGTGGAGCTGGATTTCCTACCGGTAGAAAGTGGCGTTTTGCCCTTGCTAACCCAAAGCCAAGGTATCTGATATGCAACGCTGACGAAAGCGAACCGGGAACTTTTAAAGATAGAATAATAATAGAGAGAGACCCACATCTTTTGATTGAAGGAATGATAATTTCCGGTTATGCTTTGGGAGCAGAACTTGGATTTATTTACATTCGTGGTGAGTATCCTGCCGGAGCTATGATACTGGAAGATGCCATAGAAGACGCAAGAAAGAAAGGTTACCTTGGTAAAAACATCTTAGGAACAGATTTCTCTTTTGATATTTTAGTTTACAGAGGAGCTGGAGCTTACATATGTGGTGAAGAGACGGCTTTAATAGAAAGTCTTGAAGGAAAGAGAGGCCATCCACGATTAAGACCCCCGTATCCGGCTAACGAAGGACTGTTTGGCAGACCTACAGTAGTTAACAACGTAGAAACACTTGCCAACATACCGATAATCGTAACTTACGAAAATTACTATATGAATATCGGACCTGCAGGATACTACGGTCCAAAACTCTTTCCTATAAGCGGTAAAGTTAAAAAGCCCGGCGTTTACGAGTCTACTATGGATATAACTCTTAGAGAGCTTATAGATATGGCTGGTGGTATGAGAGATGGTAAGAAGTTTAAAGCAGTATTTGCAGGTTCGTTAGGTATTTACTCAGAAAAAGAGCTTGATGTGCCTATGGACTACTCTCCAAAAGGCTTTGGTGGAACTGGAACCACTATAGTTTTAGATGAAGATGACTGTATAATAGATTCGTTGATAGTTGTAGCAGAATTTTTCGAACATGAAAGCTGTGGAAAGTGTACTCCGTGTAGAGTTGGAACATACGAGCTTTTAAACATTTTAAAAAAGTTTCAAGAAGGGACTGCAACGGAGCAAGATATTAAGTATTTAGAACATCTTTGTGAAAACATTCCGGTAGGGTCTATATGTGGCCTTGGATACTCAGCTCCAAACGCCGTTAGAGACGCTCTTAAAAAATTCAGAGATGAGTTTTATATGCATATTGAGAAAAAATGTCCTGCTGGTGTATGTTTTAAGAGTTAAACGTTAAAGCCAGTAGGCTTTTATGTGTCCTTTTATCCAGTCCCATAGTATCTTCTTTGCTGTTCTGTCGTAATCTACTTCTCCGCCGCTTACTTTGTAGTTTAGCTTTTTACCTATCAACTCAAGAGTTTCAAGAGGGTCCTGTGATACTTTTATTTTGTAAGACTCTTCTAAGGCTTCCTTCCTGTTTTGGATTATTTTTTCTATAAGTTTTACGGCAACGTCGGCTGGATTTTGAAGTTTGTCTGGAATGTAAGAACCTTTTAATGCCAAGTCTTCTTGAAACTCTAAAGTGATTATTCCCGGTGTGTCTATAAGGTAGATATTTTCATCGAGTTTAACGAGTTTTTCTCCGACGGTCATTCCCGGTTTTGGTGATGTGGTTGCAACTTTTTTCTTTTTTAACGTGTTTATAACTGAAGATTTTCCTACGTTTGGATAACCTAAGACTCCTACCTTTACTATAGGTTTATCTTTAGACAAATCCTTTATTTTTTCCAGTAAATTTTTAACTCCAATGTTTTTATGAGCTGAAAAAACAACCACTGGAAAATCTTTTTCTATCTCAGAGATGGCTTTATCTAAAAACTCTTTTGGCACTAAATCGGCTTTGTTTAAGACAACTATAAGGCTTTTATTCCTTTCTTTTGCCAAAGATTCAACAACTGAATTCCTTGTTAGTAGTGGTATTCTCGAGTCCACAACTTCAAGGACTATATTACTCTCTGTTAAAACCTTTTTGGCTATGCTTTTTTCTCTAAGCCACTCTCTTGGTTTTTCCAACTTCTTACTCCAAACTTTTTATAAAGTTTACTGCTTCGTCTTTTGTTTTTATCTGTCCTGATAACTGTGCTAAAATAAGTTTTTCTTTTATCTCTCCAACTTTTTTGGAAGGTTCAAGGTTAAGTAATCTCATAATCTCACTACCAGTTAGAAGTGGTTTATCAATTATTTTTCCTAAATAATTTTCAAAGTAATGCTTTTGAACGTAAATTATGTAATCTTTCATATCTTTATTTATACTTAAAGCTAAAATAAATCCGTAAACTGCTACACTTTTATACTTATACCAAAAAACGTTAAGTTTTGTAAAGTCAAAAATTTGATTTATGTAAAGTTCTAAAAGTTCTAAAGTGGACTTTCTTACATCTTTCATAAAGTTGTAAGCTTTATCTGGAAGGAGTAGTTTTTCTTTACATACTGATGAAAAATCATCTTCTTTTAGGTTAAAGATGAGAGAGTTTAGTTTTAAAAAAACAACGTCGTTAAAGTTTTGATACAAGTATATATTGCCAAGGTTTTCTTTTAATCGTTCGTCTAAGAAATCAAGTTTTTTTTTAGTATCTCTTCAGTGTTTTTGTAGGTAGATATATCTTCCAAAGTGTTAGATACTATGTGAGATAGTAGTTTGTTTTTTTGTAGTTTTTCTAATGTAGCATAAGAGTTTTGGTTTGATATTATTTTTAAAAGTTCATCTCTCACTCTTTCTTTAGGTGATTTTTCTACAAGGTCTGGGTTTTTTTGGACAAACTTCTCAAATTCTTTATCAATATTAAAATCAAGTTCTAAAGCTAATCTGTAGCCTCTAAGTATCCTTACAGGGTCTTTTATTATGTTTTCGATGGATATAGGTCTTATTATTCCTTCCTGTAGGTCTTTGAATCCGTTGGAAGGGTCTATTAAGGTTGTGTGAGAAGCACTTAATCCAGAAGTGTCGTCAAAGTTTACGGCTATTGCGTTTATGGTAAAGTCTCTTGCCATCAGGTCGTCGATTAATCTGTTTAGTATCTTTTCTTCTTTTTCTTCGTATGTTAAATCTGAGTTTAGTATATCTGATATATCAAGGTATGAAAAATCAAACCTGTAGTTGTAGCTATCTTCTTGGAATATGAATGTTGCTACTGTTTTTTCTTTCTCAAACTGAAATATGGAGCCGTTTATGTATTTCTTGAGATTTTTTGCTACTTCCATAGGTGGAGCCGTAACTATAAAGTCTATATCTATGTTGTTGCCGATGGGTCTGTTTATTAGTCTATCCCTTACCCATCCTCCTACTATGAAGCAGAACGAACCTCTTGGAAGAGCTTTTGCTAAAGTATCAAAGTAAGAGTTATAAAATAAAAGTCCGTGGACATAACTTTCTTTTATTTCTAATTCTAACTCTTCTCCTTTTTTCTTGTTGAATATTTTTTGTAAAAATCTGTCTATTCCAAGCATTACACTGCCTTGTATATATCTACTTCTTTTTTAAGGTTTTCGATAAACTTTATTAACCTTTCGGCTTTATCTATCCAACCTTGGATTATATCCTTTGTTTTAGGAAAAGTCTCTTGCAACTCTCTGTATTGAGCTATTTTCATGTTTGTATACTCTATCAAAAGGTCTAAAAACTCTTTCATTTTATTTAGTTGTTTTGCGTAGAAGAATATGTCTTTTAGCATCTCTTTTCTTTCTCTTGAGATTACTTGCACTCCCAAAGTTAAGCCGATTTTTCTTATATCAAACCTTGATAGGTATATACCACTTTTTGATGGTACTGTTAGGATTTTTAGTATTCTGTCAAACTCTCCCTCTTCTTTTAGAAAGTCATACTGTTGAGCAAACTTTTCGTTAGTCATAAAAGGGTTTCTCATAAGGTCTTTTTCGTTGAACATTTTTATACCTCTTTTGATTTTTAGAATTTATTATAACTTTTTATGGGAGTTTATCAAGTTGAGGAACTCTTCTTTTGTTTTTTGACATTCTAAAAACTTTCCAGTTAGCTTACTTGTAACTGTTACAGAGTCTGGGTTTCTTACTCCTCTCATAGCCATACAAAGGTGGACCGCTTCCATAACTACGGCAACTCCCTTTGGTTTAAGTTCTTTTTCTAAAAATTCTGCTATCTCTATAGTAAGTCTTTCTTGTACTTGTGGTCTGTAGGAAAACTTATTTACAACTCTGACTATCTTTGAAAGTCCACATACTTTTTTATCTGGAATATAGGCTACGTGTGCTTTTCCAAAAAATGGAAGTAGATGATGTTCACACAGCGAGAAAAACTTTATATCTCTTACAACTACCATCTCATCGTAGGTACCTATCTCCTCGAAAGTTGTCATATCAAACTCTCTAAAGCTTTCAAACTCTTCCCACATTTTTGCAACTCTTTTAGGTGTATCCCTTAAACCTTCCCTGTTTGGGTCTTCTCCTATTCCTTCCAAAAACAGTCTTATTGCCTGTTCTATTTTACTTTTGTCTATAGCCATAATGACCTCCTTTATTTTTTTAACAGTCTTTGAGTTTCAACTTTCATACATTTATCAATTACAACGTTGTATCCTTTCTGGTTTAGTTCTTCTGCGACTTCTGGATTGTAGGTTCCCGGTTGAAACCAGAACGTTTTAAATCCTTTCTTTAAAGCTTCTTCCGCCGTAAAAACTACGTCTGCTGGTCTTCTAAAAACGTCTACTATGTCTATCTCATCTGGAATATCAAGTAGTGATTTATAGACTTTCTCTCCCAGTATCTCTTTTCCTGCATATTTTGGATTTACAAAGTAGAGTTTAAATCCGTAAGATTTTATAGCTTCACTAACAAAATAGCTTGGTCTTGATGGGTCTTCAGATATTCCTACAACTGCAACGGTTTTACTGTTTTCTAAAACTTTCTTTATCTCTTCATCAGTTTTCAGTATAGGCATAGTTATCCTCTCTTTCTTTTCCTACATTTTTTAAAATGGCTTTAATAACACTGTTTACAGGTTTGCCTGTTTGTATCTTTGCGTGTATGTAGTTTCCAGACAGACCAACTTTATAGTTTTCTTTTTCGGATACTATTAAAAATTCAAGTTCTTTGTCTAAAAATCTCTTTCTAAACTCTATACTTTTTCTTTCTCCGATTTCTCTCAAAATTCTGGTTCTTTCTTTTTTTACGTGAGGTGGGACTTTGTCTCCCAGTTTTACTGCTGAAGTGTTTTCTCTCATAGAGTATGTAAAGACGTGTAGGTATGCAAAAGGTATGTTTTCTACGTTTCTTACTGTGTTTTCAAAGGCTTTATCGTCTTCTGTAGGAAAACCTGTTATAATATCAGTTCCGATAGCAGTTTCTGGACGTTTTTTTAGTATCTTTTCTACTTTTTCTACATACTCTTTTACTGTGTAGTTTCTTTTCATATCTTTTAAAACTTTATCATCTGCTGATTGGATAGAAAGGTGAAAGTGTGGTGCTACTTTTTCTTCTTGAGTCAGAAAGTCTATCAGGTTATCGTCTATTTCGTTTATTCCCATAGAAGAAAGTCTAACTCTGTAAAGCCCTTCTATTTTAACGATATTTTTTAGAAGGTCCAATAAATTGCCTTCTTTATGGTCGTAGCCATACTGTGAAAGTTGTGTTCCGGTTAAAACGATTTCTTTGTAGCCTCTATCTACCAGTATCTTTACTTGGTTTATAACGTCCTGTATTTTTGCACTTCTGACTTTACCTCTTGCAAAAGGTATTATACAGAAAGAGCAAAAGCTGTTGCATCCTTCTTGGACTTTCAGAATAGGTCTTGCCCCTTCGTAAAAGGTAGATATGAAAAACGTTTTAAAATCGTTTTCTCTGAAGATGTTGTCTATGAAAACTTTGTTTTGAAATTTCTCATTTATGTAGTTTTCTACGATTTCAAACACTGCCGTTTTATGGGAGTTACCAATAACTAAGTCTATCTCTTCCATACTTGCAAGTTCTTGTGGAGATACCTGTGCATAGCATCCAGTAGCTACTACTATTGCGTTAGGGTTTCTTTTTTTTGCCTGTCTGATGGTTTTTCTCGAAGACCTGTCTGCGTCGTTTGTTACAGTGCAGGTGTTTATAACGTATATATCGGCTACAGACTCAAAATCTGTAATATCGTAGCCTTTTACGGCAAACTGCTCTTCCAAAGCCGATGTTTCAAACTGGTTCATTCTACAACCAAGAGTTGCAAAGGCTACTTTCAACTTTCTATTTTCCAATTTCATCTACGGCTCTTTCTAAATCTCCGTGTTTTAAAATCTCTATTAGTTTATGTTCGTCAAAAGCTTTTGTCAATCTTTCGCCAGTTATTAGGTCAAATATGTAAAAAATTTCCTCTCCATAACTTCCTACAAAGTAAGTTCCTCTACCTAATATAACTCCCGCTAAAACCGACGATTTAAAATCTTCTGTAAGTTTTTCTCCTGTATGAACGTTGTAAATAGCAAACTTTCCGTTTCTCTTTCCCCAAAAGTAGATACTTTCTCCAGTTAAAGCGCCTCTATCTCTTATCTTTTCGAAAAACTCAGTTTTCTGTCCTTCCAGAGTAAAAAGGGCTTCCATCTTGTTTTCTTCCACTTTGTAGAAAGGTGATTGACCTTTTACCAATCCTGCAGTGTGTATCCAAGTGTGGTAAGCAGTTTTTCTTTCAAAGTTTTTATCGTATATAGCCCATTTTACTTCTTTTAAATACTTTAAGTAATCTGGTTTGTCTTTTACTATCTGTTCTGTAGCTAAAAAGTAGTCTGACTCTTTCTTTGGAAGACCGACGTTAAATACGTAACCGTAGTTTGGAGACCTTTTCTCTCCATTCTCTAAGTAGAAGTAAAGCTGTGTTTCTATTAATTTCATTCTTTACCTCGTTATATTTTTCAAAGGATTTTACAATAAAGTTGAAATTTTTAGTATGTTAAAAAGCAGGTTTTAAAAGTCAAACGGAATAGTAAACGTATATTCAAAACTTCTTGTGTTGTTGTCGTAAAATCTACTTGATAGTGAGCTTCTTTCCGTTATTCTATAACCTATCTCGTAAAATCCATACTGGTTTGTAGTTAACGTAGTAGAAGTTGATAAAGGTTTTGAAAAGGCAAGGTATATTCTTCTTGTTAGATACTTTTGAACGTAAACGTTAAGGGTAATACCTTGGACTGGGTTGTAAGTAGGTAATATGTTAACGTTGAATCCACTACCAAACAATCCTTCTTCCTCTTCAGATGATTTAAACGGTGAAAATAGTTTTGCTACACTTCCAACTACCGAGAATAATCCAGAAGAGGCAAGCTGTTCTGGAGATTTTTTAATGAGTAAAAGAGTCAGTATCTCGTCCTTTGATTTTGGTGGTGTAGAGAAAAACTCATACTTTAAGTTGTTTGCTGTACCAAAAACGTTTATGTAAATGTAAGTTCCTGAAACATTTGTAGATAATCTTCCGTTTACGTATGTTTTACTATCAGAAAGTTTTATATCTACAAAATCAACGTTGTATTTTGTCTTTAAAAACTCAACTTTACCGTAAGATACTCTAAAGTTACCGTTGATTAAAGGTTTTTCGGCAGTGCCTTTTACATCAAAATTTCCATCTCCGTATACTCTTCCCCAACTTCCTTCTATAAATACAGGTGATAATGTGGAAAGTTTTAAGTTTAGGTAGATATTCTTAAGTATCGGTGGTTTTTCTACTGACTGTGTTTTTTGACTAAAGTAATCTGGTTCTATCTTTACTTTTCCTGTAGTTAAGGTTTTAGAATCGATGTATATTTTATCTTTGACTAACTTTATATCAGTTTTTGTTGATAAAACTCCGTTGTAGATGTTTTCATACTTTACAGGTAAAAGTTCAGTATTAACTAATACGTTCCCTTCTTTAGATTTAATATTGTAAACGCCGTTTATGACCAAACTACTTTCTCCGTAGGAAGACCGTGTGCTACCTTTTATGTCTATGTAAAGGTTGTTTTTTAATGTTATGTCAAATTTATCGAAAGATAAGATGTTTGTTATGTAAGGTGTTCTTAAACGTAAATCTTCTCCGTAAAGTTTGAAAGAGGCTTTTTCTAATATGTCTTGAGGATTTCCTTTGTAAGCCAAGGCAAACTTTAACTTTCCATCTACGTTTACATACTGGATAATCTGAGATACATACTTTCTGTCTAAGTTTCCGTAAACGGAAAGTTCTAAGTAGTTTTTATCTATGTCGTATAAAAATTTATCTACAGTTCCTATAAAAGCCCCTGTAAAAACTTGCTTATCCGTGTATACTTTTTTATCGTAGTAGTTTACCTTTAAATCTGAGAAGGTTATTAAAGGTATATCTTTCTCTTTTACCAGTAAATTTTTAACGATTAAAGTGCCACTACTTTTCTGTAAATCCGTTTTATCAAAGTTAACGGTTATCAAAGACTGTCCTAAAACGACCTTAAAGTTTTTTTCAGAAAAGTCTATTTCTTTACCGTATGCTAAAAGTTTGTTTTGGTCTCCTTTTATATCAAAGGAAAAGTCAAATTTTTTATTATTTTTAACAAAGCCGTTTAAATTACCCGTATAACCGTTCAAACTTCCGTTTAATTTCAAGTTAAGGTCTGCGTAAAGGTTGTTTTTGTCTTCTAAGTCTAATTTAGATAGTAGATTAAAGTTTTGATTTTGTAAATTGTAGTTTCCGTTGACTGACAGTTTGAAAGATTTAAAATCGTTTAGACCATTAACTTGGGCGTTTATGTTTAGTTCTTTATTAACAAGGTTTACTTTACCGTTGATGTTTTTAACTGTTTTATCTTTGATGGTTAGATTTTCTTTGTAAAAGTCTAAGTCTATTTTGGTATCTTTGGGAGTTATACTTCCAGAAACATCTGCGTAGATTGTGTTATCAATGTCTTTTAGATAAGCTTCTACATTTTTTAGGTCTAACTTTAGGTTTAAATCTTTCTTAACAAGACTTAAAAAAACACTTCCATCTGCAGATTTAGGAATTACTTTTTCAAAAACTTCCTTTGATTGTTTCAACAAAAAAGGATAGACCAAAGATAAATCAAACTGCTTTGTTAGGTTAATTTTCAGGTCTAAATTTTCGTTTGGTATGTCAAAGGATAAATCCGATGTTAAGCTACTTTTATCATCTTTAGCGTTTAGTTTGATTGATTTGTTTTTAAACTGGAAATTGTAAAGTAGATTTCTGAGGCTTATCTCTTCGTAGGAAAAATCCGTAGCTTTTCCGCTAAACTCCATAGATATATCATTTAGATTTCCGTAAATCTTACCTACTGCATCTAAAGTTGATTTTATCGGAACGTTTTTAAGGAAGATAAGATTCTGTAAAACGAAGTTTTTAGCATCAACATTAAAGTTAAATGATAGTTTTTTAGTATCGTTAAAATCTTTTAAGTCTCCATTTATAAAAACAGTTTGGTTTTTATCTAAACCTTGTAGGTTTGCTTTAAGTAGGTAATCTTTTAGAAAAACATCTACAGTCCCAAATATATTTGAGTAATAAAGTCCAAGAGCCGTAAAGTTTTTAGCGTCTACTTTTACATTTGCTTGCTTTTTATCTACAAAGTAGTCTGTCTTTAGGTCTAACTGTGCATCTAAAGAGTTTAATATTTCATCTTTTTTAACAGGTAAAACCGATAGAAGTTTTTTTAGAGAAGGTATATGGCTTTCAAGATATAACGTCTTTGTTTTATCTACATAATCAAAACTTCCTTGAGACACTTTTATATCGTATTTTCCATTTACTTTAAATCCGTTGTCATCTTTCATATCTGCAGAAACAAAAAGGTCTGAAAGCTGTATATCAGGAGATTTTAAAGATGATACGTTAATTTCACTGTGTCCTTTCATAATAGTTTTTTTCTCTTTTTCAAGGAGTTTTAAGTTAGTCTTAACGGTAGCATTAAAAAGTTGTAAATTCTTTTCGTAGTCTAACTGTTTTAAGGTTGCGTTTAGTTTAATATCTGTATCCTTTTTCTTTTTAAGGGATAAATCCCCATCTAAACCGTAGATGGTTATTGTATTGTAGGTGTAAGTTGGAGAGTTAATTTTACTTTCAAGTTCTATACTTTTATCTTCAAAAATAAGTAAATTTTTAACATCTGCAGTGATAGTTTGGTATACGACTTTTACATTTTTGACTTGTATTCGTTTTGGAAAGATTTTTAACTGGTATCCTTGTAAAGGTAGTATATTTAGGTTGTAAGCTGTTTTTTCTTTTAAAAACGTTAGATCAGGTTTTGAGTTTAAAAAAATAATGTTTTGCTGGTTGTAAATGGATAAATTTTTTATATCAAGGTCTAAATCTTTTTCTATATTCTTTACTTTAAAATCTACGTTTTTTACATCAAAGTTTACGTAGGAAGTAAAAAGGTAAAGTGGAAATATAAAGCTAAACTTTTCGGAAGGTGGAGCGTTTAAATCGTTAAAATACTGTCCTGATAGACTTTCAACCTTTAAATCTACAAAACTTTTAAATTTCAGTAAATTAGACAGTTTAACGTCTGCATAGACATTTTTTAAATTTACGTTATACTCTTTTTTATCTGTTAGGTTAATGAAACTACAAACAACGCTGCCATTTTGAATTTTACAGTCGTCCTGAACATAAACGCCAAACTTTTTTAAAACATCTTTGTAGCTTGATACCAAGTAAAGCAGTATTAAAAAAATAAGAGTAAAGAAAAATAAGATAAAAAAAGCTTCTGTAAATATTTTAAGAGTTAATTTTACATAATTATTTTGTAGGATTTTTTTTATCTTCATAATAGTAAATTTTAGCATAAATTATGTTATTCTAATTAAAACATAAATCAAGGAGGCATCAGTTATGTCAGGTGCAGGTGAAGCTTACCATCTTTTAAACAAAGCGATTCATCACTACGAAAACGAAAACTACGAGATGGCTATAACTCTTCTTGATGAGGCTTTACTACTTAACCCAGATATTCCAGAAGTTCATTACTGGAGAGGTAAGGTTGCAACTCACGATTTAAACCAAGAGAGTCTTGAGGTTGCCATAGTTCATTTTTCAGAAGCTATAAGATTGAAAAACAACTATCCAGAAGCATACTTTGAAAGGGGAAAGGTATATTTACAGAAAGGTGAGTTTGAGGAAGCACAAAAAGATTTAGAACAGGCTGTAAAACTTAATCCAAAACTAAAAGAGGCTTACTCTCTACTTGCACAGATTGAGCTTATTCACGGAAACGACGAAAAGGCTTTAGAATACTTAAACAAGGTTTCAAATCAAGAAGGAGACGATAGATACTATTACTCTTTAGGAAAGATTTTTTACAACGCAGGCAAATACAGTCAAGCTATAGAGCAGTTTAACAAAACTCTTGAAAAAAATAAGTATTTTGTAGATGCTTACGTTTACAAAGCCCACTCTTTAGCACATTTAGGACAGTATGAAGAAGCTATAGAAAACCTAAGAAAAGCCGTAATCCTTGTTCCCGAGGAGATTAGTTACTTTATAGATATGGCAAAGTATTACTTTGAACTTGCAAAAGAACAGGTAGAAAAAGGAGAAATTCTTAAAGCAACGGAAAACTTTATAAAAGGTCTACAGATAGATTACAACCTGAAAATAGAGCCTAAGTATATCCCAGTTATGATACAAGCCGCTGAAAAAATGATAGAAAGTAAAGACTTTAAAAAAGCCGGTGAGGTAATAGACCAACTGGAGCTTATGATAAAAGAACCTGAGTATCAAGAATACAGAGAACAGTTTGAAAAACTCAAGAAAAACTATATGAAGGTTTTACCACTGAAAGATAAAGTGATAAAATTTATTACAGATATATACACAAAGTAAGGAGTCGCAATGTTAGACATAAGACTTATAAGAGAAAAACCAGACTTTGTTAAAGAAAGGTTATCAACAAGAGACCCATCTTACGCTGAAATGATTGATAAAGTATTAGAGATAGACGAAGAAAGAAGAAAAATATTAAAAGAGATAGAAGATTTAAGAGCAGAAAGAAACGAAAAATCAAAACTTTTTCCAATTTACAAAAAAGAAGGTAAAGATGTATCTCAAATTCAGGAAAGAGTTAGACAGATAGGTGATAGAATAAAACAGTTGGAAGATGTATTATCTCAGAAGGAAGAAGAGTTTAACAACCTTATGCTTCATATACCAAACTTACCGGCTTTAGACGTGCCAATAGGAAAGGACGAAAATGATAACGTTGAAGTTAGAAGGTGGGGAGAACCAAGAAAGTTTGATTTTGAACCTTTACCACATTTTGAGATAGGTGAAAAACTTGGTATACTTGATTTTGACAGAGGAGCTAAACTGTCTGGTTCAAGGTTTACAGTAATGTTTAAAGAAGCAGCAAGGCTTGAAAGGGCTTTAATTAACTTCATGTTAGACGTCCATACAAAACAGCACGGCTATACGGAAGTATGGACTCCACTACTTGTAAAACCAGAGATACTTATGGGCACAGGACAGCTTCCAAAATTTAAAGAAGACCTATACAAAATAGAAGATGAAGACCTTTACTTGATACCAACTGCCGAAGTAACACTTACGAACCTTCATGCAGACGAAATCATACCAGAAGAAGATTTACCAAAATACTACACTGCCTACACTCCTTGTTTTAGAAAAGAGGCAGGTTCCCACGGAAAAGATGTAAGAGGCATACTAAGACAGCATCAGTTTGACAAGGTTGAGCTTGTAAAGATAGTTAAACCAGAAGAATCCTACAACGAGCTTGAAAAACTCGTTAACGAAGCAGAGAAAATACTCCAGCTTTTAGAACTTCCATACAGAGTTGTTTTACTATGCACTGGAGATATGGGATTCTCTGCGGCTAAAACCTACGATATAGAAGTGTGGATTCCTTCACAAAACAGATACAGGGAAATATCTTCTTGTTCCAACACTGAGGACTTTCAAGCAAGAAGAGCTAAGATAAGATACAAAGATAAAAACGGTAAAAACCATTTTGTCCATACTCTCAACGGTTCTGGTTTAGCAGTGGGAAGAACACTACTTGCCATAATGGAAAACTACCAAAAACCAGACGGAACTTTCGAGATTCCTAAAGTTTTGAAGGATTACCTTTAATCCTTCCTGTATTTTTCCTTTTCTATAGGCAGATTTTCGTCGTTGCCCCACTCATACCAGCTTCCTGTGTATATTTTTAAATTTTTTGCTCCAAGGGCTTTTAAAGGAATAAAAACAAAAGAAGACCTGTTTCCTATAGTGCAGTAAAGTATTATCTTTTTGTTAAAATCTATGTTTAGTCTTTTAATATCTTCCTGAAGTTTTTCAAAAGGTTTATATGTTGTTTCTTTACCAGCAAACCATCTCCAGTAGACAAACTTTGCACCGGGTATATGCCCAGCTCTTTTTATCTCGTTCATCTCCTGTCTTCCAGTAAACTCAAGAAACGTTCTTGTATCTATTAAGATAGTGTTATCATCTATGCCTTTTTGGTAGTTTTCTACGTGTTTTAATACTTCCTCTTTAGAAGCAACTACATCATACCTTGGATTTACTTTGAAGTTAGTCTTAGGTAGCTTTTTTTCTTCTCCAGATTCTGTAGGAAGGTTTTCGGCTTTCCAAGCGTTAATACCACCATCAAGAATCCTTAAATTTTTATCATCTACCCCCATAGAGTAAAGCAAAAACCATATGTAAGAAGCCTTGTTAGGAAGTTCGTTGTAGTAGATTATAAACTTGTTTTTTGGTAGCAGTCCCTTTTCAGAGAAGATTTTAGACGCAGTTTTAGGACAAAGTGGTAGGTAATTACATTTTTGTTTTTCGTTATTTTTTATAGCAATATCCTGCAAAGCCAAAGCATCTATGTTTATAGAGTTTGGTATGTGTTCTTTTTTATAAGTCTCAGAGTCTTCAGCATCTATAAAAACCGTATTTTTATCATTTAGCAGAGAGTAAGCATCTTTAGGAGATATAGTGTAAAGTCTTTCATCAGCAAAAGAAAAAGATAGAATCATCAGTAAAATAAATATTATTCTTAACATTTTAACACCTCAACAAAAAATTTTAACTAAATTTTAAACTTTACCATATTGATGTGCAATGATATTTTAT
>PNIU01000037.1 GCA_002878035.1 Sulfurihydrogenibium sp. | reverse complement strand
ATTACTAAAGGCGATATAACTATAGCGTTAGGGTCGTTTGTAACTATTTTGTAGAGTGTTGTCATACTTGTAACGAGAAAGTTTTGCATGTAATCAACCTTTAGTTTTTTGTAGTCTGGAAATAGGTTTTTATTGTTTGCTAAAGGTGCAGTTGGGTCTGTTGTGCTTACTAAGATTATCTGAGCTGCTTCAAGGTTTCCTTTTAGAGCTATCATCACATCTGAAGGGTCACCATCTACTTTATAAATAACCAACCCTTTCCCTGAACCTTCTGTTGAAGGCTGCCAAGCAAAGCTAAAAGTTACTAACATTAAAACTGCTAACAGTAAAGACCTAATCATCTAAACACCTCCTTTAAAGTATTTTTTACTGTATATGTACGTAAGCGTATCCTCTGTTTTGCCAGTCTACTAAGCCTATAAATGCATTTTCTATAAGTTCTACGAAGGGATAAAGAGTTTTAGGGTCTATCTTTTTACTTTTCATACCTTGGGCACACATCTGGAACCTTACTCCGTAGTTTTTACTTAGATTTTCTAATCTTGCTTCTAATTCTTTCTGGTTTTGTAATAATATTTTATCATCTTTGTATGGAGAGTTTTGAAGGTCCTTTATGAAAAATTTGTAAGCGTCTCCGTGTATAACAACCACCACTTTTAACTCTTTAAGTTTGTTTTTGTAGTATTCTGCAGAGTTTACAAGGCCGTTTAGCAGATACATCTTAAACTTTTCTACATCGCCTGTTGTAAGGTTTATGACTGCTTTTGGGTTATCGTCTGCAAAGGATAGAGTTACGATTAGAAAAAACAAAGCCAAAATTCTTTTTAAGTAAAACATGTTAAACCTCCTAATCGTTTGCTAATACACTTAAAAAAATCCACTTTTTCATTGTTCAAAATCCTCTAAATCTAGGTCGTTGTATATTTTGTAAACGTTAGGGTCGTTGAAAACATCATACATAACGTATTTTTTATAAGGGGAATTTTGATTTATGTAGTTTTTGATTTCATCTATGGATTTACCTTGCTCTTTTAATTTTTTAACAGTATCTCTGGTATACTGTAAGTATTCGTAGGTAAATTTGATTGCGGATTGGTCCATTGGCTCGTTATGACCACCCAGTATTATTTTTGGATTTAGATTCTCCATCTCTTTTAAAACTTTTAGCCAGTTTTTAAATGAAGCTCCTCTATCACCTGCAAACGGAATCCTGTTTATGTATACTAAATCTCCTGCAAAAAGAACTTTTTCGTCTGGTATAAAAACGACTATGTCGTTGTTTGTGTGGGCAGGAGTCATAGAAATGATAGAGATTTTATACTCTCCTACCTGAATTTCCTTTTTATCTGTAATCTCAATATCTGCAGGGATAAGTTTAACAGATTTGTAAAGCCCACCAAACCTTTTGTTAGACTCTTCTAATACCATCTTTGATTCTGGGGATTTGTAAAACTCGTTTAAATTTTTATGGGCTATTACGGTAGCTCCAGCTTCTTTGAATGTAGATGCTCCATACCAATGGTCAGGGTGGTAGTGGGTGATTATAAGGTATTTTACAGGTGCTTTTTTTACTTTCATAAGCTCTTTATAAAACTCTTTTGATAGTTCAGGTGTTGAAAGACTGTCTATTACGACCCATCCTTCTTTTGTGAGTATTGCGTAAGCGTTTGACATAAAGCCTTTGTTTTCTAAAGATGGAAGACCATCAACGCCACGAACCATATACATATTTTTGTGAAACTCTTTAAGCTCCATAGCAAAAGATGTTGAAATAAAAATAAAAAGTAAAAAGAAGATTCTCTTAAACATTTTTACCACCTTACTTTTGGTTTTTAGCTTTGTTTAAATCGTGAACTACAGACGGTACAAGTTTGTAACCTTCTTGCTGCAGCTTTGCTAATTGTACTACACCGGCAGGAACTATGGTTACAAACGGTTGAACATCTTCTTCTTTTATACCAAAAAATCTAAGAGTATTCCTGCAAACGTATATCTTTATTCCATAACTCTTTGTCATTGATTTAAGTCTATCTACTATGTCTTTGTATTTTTCGTAGTTGCTTTTTGCAAAAATCAAAACATCTGCTCCGTGGCTTACAACGGCTATCTTATATTCTCCCATCGGATTAAACTCATCGTAAGCTTTGATGAAGTTTGATATAAAGTTAGTTGCCATAGATGTGTCTTTTGGGTCTTCAAAGGTCCAATCAAACACTGCAGATATCTTGTCTGGAAGAGTGCTATCAAAAGGAGCTTTCTCTTGAGAAAATGAAGAACTTCCAAAAATTAGGAGAAAAATTAAAACTGTGAGTGTGAGAAATTTCTTCATCGCAGCACCTCTAAAATTTTTATAACCCCCAAAAAGGGGGTTTAATTTCTCTCATTAGAATATTAATTGTAAGCCAACTCCGATGTAATCGCCAGCTTTATCTGTTCCTTTGGTAGTGTATGCAGATGTTTTATCGCCGCTTTGTTTTACGTAGTGGAGGTTCAATTTCATTTTATTTTGCTTTATATACCAGTTTAAACCAACGTCGGTTACCTTAAACTTACCATCACCGTTTAAGCTGTTTGTGTCTCCTTTCCATTCTGAGTATGTAATGGCTGGCTCAAGGATTGTTTTATTAGGTAGAGTGAAGTTGTAACCAGCTCTTACATGCCATACTTTATCTTTGTAATCTAACCTTGAGTCATCGTGAGTTCTTTTTAGCTCATCATACTCAAAGTTAAACGTTAAGTCTTTGTAGTTTGCAAGTATATCAAAACCTAAAAGTTGGTTATTTTTAAATTGGACATTTGGTTTATTGCTACTATCTAACTTTTTTAAAGTAACCCAATTTCCAGATGCTAACGGGTAAGGGTTAGTATCCTTTCCTCTTCCTTGGTATGCGTAGTTAAATACAAACGTTATACCGTTTCTTTTACCAAAGTAGTTTACTTTGTAACCTATAGTGTATTTCTTCATCTCTGGGTCACCTAAGGATAAAGCAATCCTTGCAGTGTAGAGTAGATTATCTCCTCCTGTTCCACCACTAAACTTATCTACGTTAAACACTCCAAAGTTGTAGTTTATTCCCCATTTCTTGCTTTCGTCGTTGTAAAGGCCACCGATGTTTATACCTGTTTCACGTCCGGGTCCAGTACCAGTTAAATGTCTTCTTGTATAGAAGTTTGTTAAAGCTTTTTCGAAAGAAGTAACCTCAAAGCCTGTTGTTATGTTTTCCCTGCCTACCTGTGGTCTGAAGTATCCAACCGTTATGTTAGCCCAGTTTTTATGAAGTGAGTAAGTAAAGAATGCATCCCATAGGTAAAACTGCTGGTTTTTGTCATTTCCACCGATTAAACCCAATCCATTGCTTGGGTTTTTTGAATCGTTTATGTTGTAAAGAGCTGTATGTGGATTAATGCCTACGTTGTCATAGGCAAACCATACTCTCCACGTTAAGTCTTCTGTAATGCTTCCTTGAAACCCTACACGGGACCTTCTGAGTAAGAAGTCTAACCTGTTGTCATACTTTGTTGTGCCTTCTACTCTGTCCATAGTGTAAACACCCCAAAGCTGGTTCATGAAGAAGATTTCAAGTTCTTTACCTTCTCCAAAGTAAAACTTTGGAGCTGCTTCTGATGGTTTAGCCATCAATGTAGCCATAGCAAGCGATACGGTAGCAGTAGCTAAAACTCTTTTCATGGTACTAACCTCCTTAGTGTTGTTGTTTATTTTTTTTACTTTGTTACAGAATCTATAACTTTCTTTAACTCTTTATCTAACGTCTTTAAAGCTTTAATACCATCAGCATCAAGGTTTCCCATATACTTTATGGCGGTTGAGGGTTTAAACATTCCAACTATCATTTTTCCGTCTTTCTCGTAAGTGTAAACTCTCAGTGGGAATTGGGAAGCAAGCTGTGGGTTATGTTTCATTATTTTAGAGCATTCTGAAAGCTTACAAACTAAGTATATGTGCATATGTTTCCAAAAATCCTTTACTCCTTGCTCTTCTACTCCTGCAGTTATGTTTAAAACGTGGACTATTTTAAAGTTATTATTTTCAAGTTCTGTCCTAAGTAGTAAATCAAGCTCTTCGTAGGAAGCGTTAACAGTTTTTTCGTAAATATCTGAAATTTCATCATCTTCACTATCGGTTACAACGGCAGAAGAAAGGGCAGAAAGGAAGGACTTTCCTTCCTGTTTTTTATTGGTAACATTTTGTTTTTTATCAGTGGTTTGATTTTTTGGTTTTTCATCGTAGCCAGTTCCAAGGTAGTCTCCAGTCTCAAAAGATACGTCCTTTACAACACCACCACAGGAGAACAGAGCCAAACAGCTACCAATTAAAATTAACTTTTTCATAGACACTTACCCTCAGAGTCAGGACAACCGCATCCAATGTCTTTAATTTTAACGTTCGATTTTAACGGTGGGTTAACAACCTTAACTCTCTTTAGATAGTCTATCGTAATATCGTAAACTGGTCTTATCTTCTGAGCGTTCTTTCCAGCTTTGTATAAGTTTCCACCCCATGATGCTACTACGTAGCTTCTGTTAGGGTCAAGGTCCTTTCCGTTAACTTTTACGTTTGATATTCTCTTACCGGTTGGTGCTGATATTGTTATTTCATAATCTAATCCAAGGGTTCTACTCATATCCCCACCTTGTTGGTAAAGTGGGTTAGAGTTAAACACGTTATCGGCTATATCTTCCAGCAGGTTCTTAATCTGTTGACCTGTAAGCTCAAACTTGTAAACGTCAGGGTAAGTAATAGCAGTCATACTGTAAACATCGTCAACTGTGATGCCATCTCCGGGTAGCACTGTTGTTCCCCATCTGTAACCTGGGTTAAATACTATTTCGCAGTCAGTCTCTTCTTTTATAGCATCCATAATTACTCTGTCGAAAGTAGAGTAGAAGGTGTCTCTTTTGTAGAGTATAGTTTGGGTTTTAGCTATGACTTGAGAAAGTTGTTCTTCGTATGGTTTGTAAAGCTCGTTAACTAACTTTTCCACTTCTGGGTCTGGTTTTATAAAGTTAGAGGCAACAGGATATAGCTTAAAGGCAAAGTTTGTAACTTTTTTATTTTTAACTTCTAAGTCAAGTCTTCCAAGGTATTTACCATGACTTCCAGAAATTACTATTATCGTATTGTCAACTATAACAGGTTTTGGTGCAGGGTCGTGTGTATGACCAGAAAGTATTACGTCTATACCTTTTACCATTTTCGCTAAAGCTTGGTCGAGTGTGAAACCGTCGTGGGAAAGAAGAACAACTAAATCAGCTCCTTTACTTCTTACTTCGTCAACGTATTTTTGTAGTCTTTCTGGTTGTATTCCGAAAGTCCATCCTTCTGTAAATTCCTTAGGGTTTGCAATAGGAGTGTATGGGAAAGAGTTTCCTATTACGGCAACCTTAACACCACCAACCTCTCTGATAGTATAAGGTTTAAATATTAACTCTCCCCACATATCGTCTGCAACGTTCTGTGAGATAAACTCGGCTTTTAAGTGTTTGTTTATAAGCTCTAAAACTCTATCTTTACCGTAAGTGTATTCCCAGTGTCCTACCATTATGTCTATTCCCAAAGCGTTTTGGGCATCTACGATAGCTTTACCTTGTGTAAACAGTCCTACGGCTGTCCCCTGCCATGTGTCTCCTGAGTCCATAAATAAGACTTTGTCAGCTCCTCTTTCTGCCTTTACTCTGTTAACGAGTGCTTTTATGTATGCAACGCCTCCCATCTTTCCATACTTTTTAGCCAGCTCTTCAAAACCTATGTATGTATCAAAGTAAGCTCTTATTGTGTTTGGCTTTATCCCATAATACTGCATAAACGCTTTTCCACACAAAAATCCCGGTGTTCCGATTAAATCTTTTGCAGATAGTAGAGTGGAAGGTTCTCTCCAGTAAAGTGGTTTTAAGTGAGCGTGCATATCGCATATATGGAGTAAAGTTACGTTTCCTACAGGTTTAAACTCAAAAAAACTTTCTGGGTTTACTTCGTTTAACTTAGCAAAAACATCTTTTGAAGATAAAGATAAACCTGCTATCGCAGCTAAATGAAAAAGCTCTCTTCTTGATATGCTCATATTTTAACCTCCTTACCTTACTAATCCGGGTGCTTCTATTGTTGCACCGTTTGCCAAAGATGTTACATACAGTTCAAGAGCCACCATCTCTTTAGAGCCAAGTGGTAAAACTTTCATACTTGCCTGAGACATACACTGTGCAAATCTTTGTTCTAAAGTAAATACTTTACTTTTAGTCATTCTGTAGGCTGGCCAGTGGGCTGCCGCTGCCGTTCCTTTCATTCCATCTTCCCTTTGAACTCCCAAATACGCAAGCCTTTGCATTCTTAATACCTTACCGGCCGCATAATCGTGACAAACCGCACATGATAGGTTTCTTTTACCTCTTTTAAGTTCGTATACGTATTTTCCATACTCGTAGTAATCTTTTACAACAGGGTTAGAAGATGTATCAACGTTTATCTTTTCTCCAGAAGCTATGTACTTTAAGTAAGTTACAAGAGCTGTGTTTTCTTGGCTGTTTAATGCAAAGGGTTTATCTACGCCTTGGTTTAACTTTTGACACATCTGTATCCTTTGTTGTAGTGATATAACTGCGTTTAGGTCTTTGTTGTATTTAGGATAGGTTCCTACAACTTTTTTGAGTTGTTCTTCGCTGTGGCAGGAAGCACAGGATTTGTTCGATGTGCCCATAGGTTTTCTAAAAAGATCTCCACCAACTTCCTGAGCGAAAACTTCCCCTGGGTTTATACCTGATTTATACAAAGCTAAATCTTCGTCAGATATAGCTTGACCACCTTCTTGAGACACTGCTTTGTTTACACCGTAAAGAGTTGATATAACTGCAAGACCAAAAAGCAAAAGTTTCCCCTTTAAATTCATAGCAATATTCCTCCTTCTGGGAATTTAAAGAAATATGGGGACCTTTTTAAGTCCCCAATACCAAGATTAATCTACTTTTATATCTATAACTTTCTCTGTAACTTCACCTTTGTTGTCTTTCCAAACGATTTTGAGTGGAGCAGTTTTTGTAGCTTTTACGTAGAAGGATATAAAAGGGTTTGCACTTACAGAACCATATAAATCCATCCAAGTTATCTTCTCGTCTCCGTAGTAAACTTCTACATTAGTAATGTAGTGAGCTGCTATATACTTTCCTGACTCTTTGTCTTTTACAAGTCCTGTATCCATAGGGTGCATTATAACTGAATCTACTCTGATTAAGTCTCCTTTTTTGTAATCTTTGGGGTTTATTTTTACTAATGCCTGTCTTGCCATGTTTTTCCTCCTATTTTTGTTTTAAATTATCCGCAACCACCGATAGTTACTTTAACTGGCTTTTGAGCTTTTATAAAGCTACCATCTGCAAGTTGTACAACAGCTACAACGTTCATAGTCTCTGCAAGTCTGATTCTTGTTGAGATGTAAGCTTTACCATTTGCAGGTGTAAAGTAAACACTCATAGTTTTTGCATTCCAGTTTTTATCTGCAAGGATATGTATAGCTTTTACCTGTTCTACTGGAAGTTCTACTTCTACAGTTACAGGGACTACCGCGCCGTTTTCTGCAATTTCTGGAGCTATAAGTTTAACTTTGTCTGAGTCTGATACAGGCTTACCACCAGTTATTTCTTTTAGAGCTTCATCAAATGGTTTTTTAGGTGGTGGGCTGTCAGTAAGTTCTGCTGCGGATAGGTTTTTAAATACAGCGCTTCCAAGAACTGCTGTAGATACAGCCGCTAACGATGTTGTCTTTAGAAAATCTCTCCTGTTCATAAAATACCTCCTATTTTTGTTTCATAAAGTATTCGTCCATAGTCATTTCTTTGTAAGAGCCTGTTGCAAAGTAATTAAGGATTTTGAAAAAATCCTTTTCTTCCCAAGCTCCAAATATGGTCTTAATTTTGTTTCCATCTTTGTCCAAAAAGTAAAACATTGGTGTCCCTACAAAACCATACTTTTTTCTAACTTCCATACCTTCTTGACTACATTTTCTAAGCTTTACAGGAACAAACTTTGTATTAAGCAAATCTTCTATTCTTTTACTTTCAAAAACCTTAAAATCCATAATATCACAGTAATGGCACGATGGAGAGTAAATGTAGATAAATACTAACTTATTCTCTTTTTTAGCTTTATCAAAGGCTTGGTTGTAAGGTACCCAGTTTATATCAGCTTTAGCAAAACCTATAATCAAAAGCAATAAAACCAAAATCTTTTTCAACTTATCACTCCTGACTTAGGACGTAAGCTGTTACTTGGCAAACTTCCTCTGCAGTTAACTGACCTGTTGTAATGTGAACTGGCATTATGTTGTAATATGGGATATTTTGAAGTTCTTTAGGAATTAAAATTCTTCCATCGGCTATTTTCTGATAAAGCCAGTCTATAGTTTTTGGATTTCCTCTGTAATCAGGAGCTTTAAAAAGACCGTTTCTGTAGCCAACCAACGACGGCCCAATGTTTCCACAACCTTTTGAGTCCTTTGCACAGTGGCACGCAACACAGTTTCCTTTTGAAGTTGTATTAAATATTTTTTTACCCTTCTCTGCAAGTTTTTTGATGCTTTCTTCATCTTTTAGATTACAGTCTGGTGGAATTGCATACAACCTTGGCTCTGGTGGAACGTCTTTTAACATTATACTTTTTCCTTCAGGACTTTCTATACCAGCCTCTTGAAACGTTAAAGCAAAAGCTACCAATGATAAACTTGCAACCGATGCAGCTACCGTTAGCACAATTTTTTTGAGCTTCAAGTTAGTCCTCCTTAGAAGGATTTAAAAATATTATAAGCAATTCCTATGCCAATTTTTAAAAAGATATTTACAATGTTAAAAAATCTTAAAATGTTCCAAAAAGAACAGTTTTTTGTCCCAAATGGGACAGTTTAACCAAACATCTCTCTCCATAGTCCTTTTGCCCACTTGTTAGATGTGATAGGACTTTAATAGATGGGTTTAAAGATAGAAGCGATTTCTTCATCAGTAAGTTTTGGCTTTCTACCAGCTTTAGGTTTTTCATTATTCAAAAATGTTTTTGTGAATACTTGAATTTTGTTTAATACAATGGTATAAAGTTTAAAGATTATTCGATTGAAAAAATAAGACTCTATCTCAGTAGACCTAAAGAAGCTACAACCTATCGCAAGGTTAAATTTTATCACTCAACGAATTTATATTTCTCAAAGTAAGCCAAAATTTTTCATCTTTGTTCTAAGTTGCTTACGAGATATTCCTAACCTTTCTGCCGTTCTTGTTTGATTAAAGTTTTCTTCTTGAAGTATCTTTAGTATTATATTTTTTTCTATTTCATAGAGATTTAGTTTTTTATCTTCTAAGTTTATTTCCAACGATTTTTTACCTTCTTTTATCTTTTGTGGAAGATGCTGGGCTGTTATAATCTCACCTTGGCATAAGACTACAGCTCTTTCTATTATGTTTTCCAGCTGGCGGACGTTTCCGGGCCAGTCGTAGTTAAGAAGAATCTCTAAAGCATCGCTGTCTATATCGTAGATATTTTTGTTGTTTATTCGGCTAAATTTATCTATGAATTTTTTAACAAGTAAAGGTATGTCTTCTTTTCTTTCTCTTAAAGGTGGAATTTTTAGATGAATTACGTTTATTCTGTAAAAAAGGTCTTCTCTAAACTCTTTGTTTTCAACCATCTCTTCAAGGTTTCTGTTGGTTGCCGATATTACTCTACATTTCATTTTTACTAATGAAGTCCCACCTACTCTGTAAAACTCTTTTTCCTGAAGGACTCTAAGAAGTTTTGCTTGCATGAAAAGTGGCATCTCTCCTATCTCATCTAAGAAAAGGGTTCCTTCTCCTGCCAGTTCTATTTTTCCTATCTCTCGATTTGATGCACCTGTGTAAGCACCTCTTTCATGACCGAAAAGTTCGTTTTCAAACAGTTCAGAAGGAATTGCTGAACAGTTTATAGGCACAAAAGGATTTGAAGCTCTCCTTGACCTTTTGTGGATTGCTTTTGCTACAAGTTCTTTACCTGTGCCACTTTCACCTTCTATCAAAATCGTAGACTCACTTTTGCTGACTATGTCTATTTCTTTGAAAAGTTCTTGCATCTTTTTACTTTTACCTACTATCCCTTCAAACTCGTCTATATCAAACGGGTTTGCCTGTTTGTTTTTGTAGAACTCTATAATCTTTATAAGGTTATCTGTGTCTATCGGTTTAGGTATGTAGTGAGTTGCTCCTTTTTTAATGGCCTCAACAGCACCGTTTATAGACCCGTAAGCCGTGATTATAATAAAAGGTGTAGTTGAGTCTTTCTCTCTAAGGTATTCGAGTATCTCCATTCCTGTTCCATCTTCTAAAAGGTAATCTGAAAGTATAAGGTTATAATTGTTTGAGTTTAGTTTTTGGAATGCTTCAGATTTGCTTTTTGCTGTCTCAACGTTGTATCCTTCTTTTGTTAAAACTGTTTCAAGAATTTTTAGTATTCTTTCTTCATCGTCTATCATTAAAATCTTAAACATTTCAAACACTCCTTTCTACAGGAATCTCTATTGTAAATTTAGTATAGTTTCCGTAAACACTTTCAACGTTTACAGTTCCACCGTGTAGAAAGATTATTTTATAAACCATAGGCAACCCAAGTCCAGTACCTTTTGGTTTTGTAGTAAAAAACGGTTTAAATATTTTACTTCTATCTTCTTCTTTTATACCTATTCCGTTGTCTTCAACGGTAATAATAATTTTCTTTCTATCTTGTAGATATTTTGTCGTTATTTTTATCAAGCCATTTTGATGTTTTTTTTCGTTTATAGCTTCTATTGAGTTTAAAACAAGGTTTACCAATACTTGTTTCATAAGGTTTGCATCTATTAGTGTAGGTGGAATGTTTTTATCAAGTTCAAGCTCCATCTTTATTCCGTAGTCTTCACAGTCATATATAAGTAAGCTTACGGAGTTTTCTACAACTTTGTTTATATCTTCGTAGGTAAATTTAGGTTCTATAAGTTTTGAAAAATTTAGGAATGACACTGTCATATCGTTGAGTCTGTAGCTTTCTTCCTTTATGATTTTTCCAAACTCTCTTATTATCTTATCGTTTGAGTTGTTTTTTATATAGTTTGCTGCGTTTGATATAGAGTAAAGGGCGTTTTTTATCTCATGGGCTATCTTTGCGCTCATCTCTCCCATAGCAGCCATACAACTTAAAGTTTCTCTTTCTCTGTAAGCTTCTTCTAACTTTTGTATGTAATCGTTTAACGATGCGACCATTACGTAAAAACTGTAAGATAGTTTTTCAATCTCATCTCCAGACAGTTTTGCAAAAACATCACATTTAGAACACTCTTTTACTGCTTTGTCCCCTAAATAAAATAAAGTATCCACTCCGCCTTTTTGACTTAACCAACAGTTTTCAGTTAAACCTTTTATACACTTTAAATTTGATTTTGTAGCAGGTTTAAAGTCTATTGATTTTTTTAAATTTTCAAATCCAGCAACAAAAAGGTTTACTATACTCTTTTGTAGATTTACCAGTGGATTTACTAAAACCGTGGAAATCAAAAACGTCCCTAAAAACGATGCTAATATTATAAAACCTACGATAAAAGATAGAGGATAGATTACTTTTTTAATATCACTTAAAACTTCCGCTTTTAAATCAGCTAAGTCGTATAAAACCACAACTTTACCTACAGGCTCCTTTTCTACCGATAGATTGTATTCAAACTTTTCAAAATTTTTTGTTGGAAAACTTACTTCGTTTTTACCTAAAAATGTTAAATCTGAACTTCCTATAACTGTACCATCTTTGTTTAGAACAAACACTTCTTTTACAGATTTTATACTTTTTATAAAGTTTACGAGTTCATCGACCTTTTCTAAGTTGTTGACTATTATCTTTTCTTTGTAGCTTTCTGAAAGATTTTTTACGTTTTCTTCCAGTGACTGTATTCTGTCTTGAATAAGTCTCTCTGTAAAGTTATTTACCGTAAAAAGTATAGAACCTACAAGAACGATTAAAATATAGACAGATGTTGATATAGATGTTTTGAGTTTTATAGAAAGGTTTCTTAAGTAGGTCATCTCACTACAGGGAAAAGCTCGAGTATTTTTCTGTAATTTTTTATAATTTCAAACATGTTAGGTTGAGGTTTTGCAAATCCATCTATTTCCATACTTTTTAAAGTTTCACTGTCTATCGAGAATATAGCGTTTTCTATCTGTTTGTATAGTTTTGGGTCTAAATTTTTTGAGACCATGATTATGTGTCGTGGGAAAGATGGAGATCTTGCTATCACTTTTAAATACTGCTGGTAGTTTTTTATACTTTCTTCCTTTACACCTGCAACATCTGCTATACCAGACATTACGGCAAGAATAGCTCCTTTATCTGTTCCAGAACTCCATATATTTATAACATCATGCTGAGTTATACCTGCGTTTGCAAGCATATAAAGAGGCATAACGCAGTTACTCATACATATAGGACTTCCAAGAGTTATCTTTTTCCCTTTAACATCTTGAATGCTGTTTATATCACTGTCTTTTTTTACTACCAAAACACCGTTTTCTACGGCTTTGCCATTTATCTTCATAACGGCTATCGCTTCAACGTTATACTGCCTTTTTAGTTCAAAGTAAACAACTGAACATCCAACAGCCATCTGAACTTCGTTTGTTCTGAAAAGTTGAAAAACCTTATCTACATCTTCTACTATGATAAGGTCAACTTTTCTGTTTAATTTTTGCGAAAGGTAGTCAGCAAAAACAGAATACCTTTTGTATTCCTTAATAGGTTCGCCGTAAGATAAAACGGCAATCTTTAAATTCTGTCCGAAAGAAATATAAGTAAAAGTAAGCAGTAGTATAAGAATTTTTCTTAGCATGGAAATAATATATTATAAAAATACTTAGTTAGCAAATACTTACGTTTAGTTGGATTTTAGATACTTTTTAAAAACGTTTTTTATACTATCTTTTGTTATCTTTGATTTTTCAAACTTATTAAAGCATAGTTTTAGAGAGCATACATAAACAACAGGATAGCCTTCGTAAGAATAACCTATTTTCGAAAGTAAAGTATCTTTAGAAGAAAAAGATAGTGCTACATTCCAGTAAGGAAAAAAGGAAAGCAAGTTTTTATCGAAATCTTTACGTTCAGAAACGTATACAAGAAATAAAGGGGGTTTTAAATAAAGGTAAGCTGAAAGTCCGGCTTCTACACTGTTAAAATTAATCAACCTTTTTAATATACTGTTCTTTGTCTTTTCTAATAGGTCGTTGTTGTCTAAGAGTTGGTAAGAGTATATGACTTTTGCAAGTTTAAAGTTAATGGAAACAAGACTGTCGATGTAGCTTATTCTATTGAGATTTAAGCCGGTATCTTCGTAATCTGTATAAAGACCGATTTCTCTTGAGTAGTAATTTTTTAAAACTTTGTAAAGTAAATCTTTGAAGGTTTTAAGGTAAAAGTTATCTCCCGTTACTTGGTAAAGTAAGAATAATGATTCTAACGTGTTAACTTGCGTATCTAAAAAGTATTTTTTAACTGAGTATGTGTGGATTATACCTTTATCTTTAAGTCCTTCTTTTATTATCTTTTTCATTAGATTTTCTGCAGTTGCTAAATCTTGACTGTTGTTGTTGAAGATGTAAGAATAAACCAAAGCTTTTACCATTAATGAATTTTCTGCAAAATAAAATGTTTTATCTATTGGGAGTTTTCTTCTGTAAACACTTTCTAAAAACTCTCTGTCTTGTTTATTTTTAGAAAAGTAGATTTCTCCGGACACTAAAATTTTCCCTTCATCATCAACTATATCTGCACCTTGACTACCGTAAAAGTAGCCGTTTTTACTGTCGTAAAGAACATTTTTTGCAAAGTTTAAGATTTTGTTTGCATCTTCAAGAAGTTTTTTATCATTCAAAACAGAGTATGCGTTGAAAAAAGCAACTGAGATAAGGGCTTGGTCTCTTAAAAGTTTTTCGTAATGGGGAGAAGTCCAGTCTCTTTTAGTGGCGTATCTGAATATACCACCTTCCTCAGTATCTATAAGCTTTTCATAACCTTCTAAAGTTTTAGTAAGTATCTGTTTATTTTCTTTATTTTCATTTTCTATGTAATTTAGAATCAAGAAGTAAACGATGTTGTCAATCGGAAATTTAACTTCATCGTAATAGCCACCGTACTCTTTGTCTATCAAAGATAACGTTCTCGTTTTTATAAGTTTGTACGTATCTTCATCGATTTGATTTTCTTGTAATTTTAGATTTGGTTTTGAGGCTAAGTTTTTCTGCTGTTTTAGTCTTTCCAGTTCTTCCTTTGAAAGTTTTGCAAAGTACATTAAAACTTTTTTCATATCGTCTGGTGGTAAATACAGGTTTCCGTAAAGAATTTCACCATCTGGAGTTAAAATTGCCGTGGTTGGAAGCCCACCTTGGTTGTACTTTTTGTTTATATCTTTTCTTAAATCTGCATCAACTTTAACTGGAATGTAGTATTGGTTAACTATACTTACTATCTCTGGGTTTGAGTAGGTTGTCGTTTCCATAAGGTTACAGTAATGACACCATTTAGCAGATATGTCTAAAAGTATGAGTTTGTTTTCTTGTTTTGCTTTTTTTAGACCTTCCTCAAAGTTATACCACTTTATCTCATTGGCAGAAGTGCAGGAAAATATTAAAAAAGCAAGTATAAAAATAAAAGCTTTCATTTGTTGTCCTTTTCAGGGTTTATCTTTAATATAAGATTTTTACCTTTACTTTTCCAACGATTTTATCAGGTTGTATATAGTTTTG
>PNIU01000084.1 GCA_002878035.1 Sulfurihydrogenibium sp. | reverse complement strand
CCTGTAGCTGTTAAAACAGCCAGTGCTACTAAACTCTTTTTCATAGACATAACCTCCTGTAATAAAAATTTATCAAACAAATCCTACATAAAGATTGTTAAAATTTAACTAATTAAAAGTTAAGTTTTTTTAACGTAGGTTAAGATTTTTTAACGAAAATCATTTATAAAAGTAGACTATTGCAAATTTTCTTTATGTTATAATATTTATTTACTTGTTGGATGGGTGTCCGAGTGGCCGAAGGAGCAGCACTGGAAATGCTGTGTACGGGTAATCCCCGTACCGCGGGTTCGAATCCCGCCCCATCCGCTTTAAAAGAATCGGGACCCTCCGGGTAGGAGACGGCGAACCTCCCCAGGTCCGGAAGGAAGCAAGGATAAGCCGAACCTCCTATGCCGGAGTAAGTCCCGTTAAAATATAAAATTTCTTTAACTAAATCTTAATAAAATCTTAACAATCCTTTATTAAAATCTTAACTATGGTTACAGTAGAGAGACTTCTAAAATTTAAAGTTTTGGATAATGCTATCCTTGTGTCATTGTTTTTCCTTGAGATTATAATATCCATAGGTTTAGTTATTAGTATTGCCAACGTGTTTTTTGAGATGTATAAAACGTATCCAAATCCTAAGTTAATGGTTGAAAGTTTAGTTAATAACAACTTATCTATATTTATACTTATTGAAATAATAAAAAGCATAAACGATTACATAGCATTAAAAAGAGTGAGAATTTCAGTGGTTTTAGACATATCTATAATCATACTTTTGAGGGAGCTTGTTATAGGTTTATACCAACATCAAATCTCTATAGAATTTGCAATGCTTTTAACAGGAATAATTTTAATTTTAGTTATAACAAGGACGATTACTTTAAAATTTTCACCAAATAAATACAAAATGGAGGCGTAAAAATGGCTTTGATTTACGTTATCGAAGATGATGAGGACATCAACGAACTTTTAACTTACAACTTTCGTAAAGAAGGTTTTGAAGTAAAATCTTTTCCAAACGGAAAAGTTGCTTTTGAACATATAAAACAGGATAAACCTGATGCTGTAGTTCTTGACCTTATGATGCCAGAGATAGATGGGTTAGAGTTTTGTAAATTAGTAAGGTCTGATAAAGAATTACAACATACCCCTTTGATAATGCTAACGGCAAAAAGCACAGAGATAGACAAGATAGTAGGTTTAGAACTTGGAGCCGATGATTACGTTACAAAGCCATTTTCATTTAGAGAACTTTTAGCAAGAGTGAAAGCGGTTATAAGAAGGTCTAAGTCTTACCATTTTCCAACTGCAAAACCGTCATACACTTTTGGAGATTTAAAAATTATTCCAGAGAAGTTTGAAGTAAAAATTGGAGAAAAAAATGTAAATCTCACGATAACACAGTTTAAACTACTGCTTGCTTTAGTTAATGCTGAGGGAAGAGTACTATCAAGAGATTATATTTTAGAAAATGTATGGAAATGGGATAAAGATATTTACGATAGGACTATAGATGTGCATATAAAAAAGTTAAGAGAACTTTTAGGAGAGTATGGAAAGTGTATTAAAACTGTTAGAGGAATAGGTTACAAGTGGGAGTGCGATTAACACTTCATTTTTGAATAGTGTAATTTTATATGTGCAATACGTTTTTAACCTTTCAAAAGTTTAACGTAAACGTTTCTACTTCTTGGTCCGTCAAATTCTGCGAAAAAAATACCTTGCCATGTTCCAAGTAGTAAATCTCTATTTTCTACTATTACTGATACGGAGTTTCCAGTTAGGATAGATTTTATATGGGCTGCTGCGTTTCCTTCTAAGTGCCTGTAGTTATTAATCCATGGGACTAACTTTTCAAGCTGAGTTTTAACATCGTAAATAACGTCAGGGTCTGCGTTTTCGTTGATAAAAACTCCTGCTGTAGTGTGTGGCACGTAAACAACACATAAACCTTCATCTAAATTTTCTCTTACGATTTGTCTAACTTTTTCTGTTATATCTAAAAACTCCGTATGGGAAGATGTTTTAATATTTATCTTTTTTAACATTCACTACCCCCTTAATTTTTTATTTAAATCATAAATCATTAAAAAAATTACAGGTAAGGCTCCAAGTAGTCCAAATAAACCTGCAATAAAAAAAGTGTTCTGAAAAGAAAAATTTAAGCTTTGTAGATATTCTACGCCGTAAAAAATAGCCTTTGCTTTGGCTTCTGCCAGACCTTCAGGAAGGTTGCTTAAATACTGTTTTAAGTTTTCTATAAACATTTCAACGTAACTGTAATTTTGCATAGCGTTTATTCCTTCGAAATGTTCCCATTGATGTCTGTATAAATCGTTTGTAGCTATCGCAGTTCCGAAGGAACCACCAACAAACCTTCCATAATGCATAAGTCCAGTTCCAAGGGACGTTTTTTCTCCAAGTTTCCTAAGGGCTAAAGTAGTAACTGGAGCAAAGAACATTCCCATAGATACCCCAAGAGGGACAGTCATAAGTGCGGCTTTTAGCTGTGGAGTGTAGTAATCAAGGTTAGGTAGTATGAATATAGCAGAAAAAAGGTAAATAACTGTGGCTATGTATAAAACGTATCTTTCGTTCCATTTGTCTGAAAGTATTCCTGCCACAGGAGAAAATATTGCTATGAATATTGCAAAGGCAAGTATGTGTATTCCGGCTTCAAAAGTAGGCAATCCTTTTAGATTTTCGTAATACAAAGGCAAAAGGTAAAAAATCTGATACATAGAAAAACCAAGGAGAAGGAAAAATACTGAAAAACCAACAAAATACTCTTTTATAAGAAATATTCTAAAATCTATTAATGGTTCCTTTGATAAAAGCTCAGACAAGATATAAAGTAAAAAAGCTAAAACTGAGATTATAAATAAGTATAAAATTGTGTCAGACATAAACCATCCAAGCTGCTGACCTTTTGAAAGTAGTATTAAAAGTGAGATTGTAAAAGTTGCTAAGAAAAAGTAAGATACAAAGTTAAGCCTTGTTTTTTCTCTTATCATGCTGGTTTCTGGTAGGTAGAAGATTGCTAAGACAGTTGTCAAAACTCCTACTGGAATGTTTATAAAAAAGACCCATCTCCAGTTAAGGTATTCTGTTATGTATCCTCCAAGAGTAGGTCCAAGGGCTGGAGCAAAGCTAACACCAAGGCCAAATATTCCCATTGCAAGTCCCTTTTTTTCTTCTGGATACACAGAGAAAAGTATTGTTTGAGCTGTAGCCATTATAAGTGCTTCGCCTAAACCTTGAAAAATTCTTGAAGTAATCATCCAGTCTAAACTTTGGGCTTGACCACACATAAAAGAAGATAAGGTAAATAATACTATTCCCGATATAAAAACCTTTCTAAGTCCTATAACTTTATCAAGCCACTCAGATAAAATAAGCATAACTGCCGAAGCTATCATATATGCTGTTATAACCCACTGAATACCGTAAAGGTCTGTTTGAAGTGGACCCATCATCTTAGGAACTACGATATCTACGATTGTTGTATCCAGAATAGCCATAAAGGCTCCTGTCATAACTATGAACGTTATAAGTGCTCTTTCTAAGTTAGATATTTTTTCGTAAATAGGTCTTGTATCTTCCATAAGAACCTCTTTTACTTACTTTTTTCTATTTCTACTTCCCCACCAAGACCTACTCTTAAGAGTGATTTATTTCCTTTTGTTATTTTTATCTTAACTGGGATTCTTTGAGCTAACTTTGTAAACTCACCTGCAGATATATCCCTTGGAACAAGTGCAAACTTGGCAGCAGAAGCTATGTCTATACTTTCCACTACACCTTCAAACTTTTCGTTAGGATAAGCGTCCAATGTTATGTAGGCTTTGTTTCCTACCTTTACACCATCTAACTTTGTCTCTTCCAATAAAACCTTAATGTAAAAACTATCTGATTTTACAATAGCGTAAATAGGCTGTCCTGCTTTTACTATATCTCCTATAGAAACATACTTTTTAGCAATTATGCCGTTGTAAGGAGCTTTTAACTCTGTGTAGCTTATCATATTTTCTAAATCTTCTTTTTTCTTATTTAGACTTTCTATCTGACTATTTAAGGCGTTTATTTGGTCTTGAATTTCTTTTGTTATCTCTCTTTGCGTTTTAGAGTATTCTACAGACTGTTTTGATTTTTCTATAGAAACTTTTATTTCACTGATGCTTTTTTCTAAGGCTAACTTCTGCTTGTTTAATACTTCCAAGTTGGTTGCTATCTCTTCATACTTTCTTTTTGGAACTAAACCTTTCTCAAGAAGGTTTTTATACCTTTCTTCGTCTTTTTGAGCAAGGTTTATTTGGGCTTGTATCTGTTCTTTCTGGGCTTGTAGGCTTTGTAGTTTTTTGTTTAATTCTTCGACTGTAAGTTTTGATATATTTTCGTTAATATCAGTTTCTTTAGAGACCCTTTGAAGTTGGTTTTCAAGTTGTTGTTTTTGGTATACAAGGGCTTGTATTTCATTTTTTAAACTTTCAAGTTGTAGTTTGTAATCTGTATCGTCTATCTTTGCTATAACTTCATTACTCTTTACTTCGTCCCCTTCTTTTTTGTAAAGTTGTATGATTTTACCACTTACTCTGTTAAAGCCAACGTTTGACATATAATCTGTCTCTACAAAGACAGCGTCCGTTATGGCGTATTTCATTCTGTGGTTTATCCATTTTACAGCGTAAACTATGAATACTAAAAGTAGTATAACTACTATAACTATACCGATTGTCTTTCCTTTAGAGTTCATCTTAAATCCTCTCCTATAGCTTTCTTAATATCTATGTAGGACTTTATCAGGTTGTAGTAGTTTATCTCTTTACTTTCCATAGCTCTTGTTAGGGAGCTTTCAGCGTTTAAAAGGTCTGTGTTGGTAGCAAGCTGGTTTTCATACTGTTGTTTAACCATCTCAAAGTATTCTTTTGCATAATCAAGACTTTCCAAGGCGACTTTGTAGTTTTCTTTTGCCGTAATGTAGTTTTCGTAAGCTGTTTTTATCTCTAACTTTATCTTCTCTTTTGTGTCTTGAAGGTCATATCTGATTTTTTGGGCGTTAGACTTTGCCTGTAAGACTTTGTAGTAAGGTAACTTTCCTTGAAACTCTATCGAAGCTCCAACGGTTAAAAGAAAGTTTCCTTTGGGATACAGGTAAGGACTTTGGTTTGTGTAAATGTAATCTCCCTGCACGAATACCTTAGGAAAAAAAGCAGACTTTTCTATATCTGCTATCTTTTCTGCCTGATTTATCGACTCTCTGTAAAAGTCCAGTATCTTCCTGTTTTTGTAAGCTGTTTCTATAAGTGTGTCTAAGTCTGGTAAGTCTTTAACTTCTATGTTTACTGGTTGGAAGTTTTCGTCTTTTATCTCTTCTCCTAAAAGCTGTGAAAGTCTTGAAAGGGCTATTTTGTAATTTCCTTGGGCTTCTTGCAGATTTCTTTTCACTTCTGCAAGTCTTACTTTGGATTGAAGAACATCAACCTTTGTTATTAAGCCTGCTTGAAAAAATCCCTCTGCCTGTTTGTATATAGATTCTACCGCTTGAAGTTCTTTTTTGTAAACTTCTACAAGTGAAGATGTAATGAAAACGTCTATATAGGCTTTTATAACGTCTGCTTTTAGTTGGTTCTCTTTTTCTTTGTAAAGGTATTCGCTGGCTTTAAGGTTATACTTTGAAACTTCTATCTTTGATTCTGTAAATCCACCTGTGTATATAGGTTGGTTAAAACCTACATTAAAGGAAAGGTATTCTTTGTTTGATTGTTTGAAAGAGACCGGAAAGTTTGGGATACCGGTCATAGGAGTCTTAGCGTAAATCTTTTCAGATACGTTTGTGTAAAGAGTTGGAAAGTAAAGACTTTTGTCGGCTTGAAGCTGTAGTTTTGCTGTCTCTATCTGTTGTCTGTAAGATGAGAGTTCTTTGTTGTTTTTCAGGGCAGTATCTATGGCTTCATCTAACGTTAGCGCTTTTGCAGAGTAGAATATTAGCAAAGACAGTATAATCTTTTTCAAATTTGAACCTCCTGATTTACTCCATTGAATATTATATCTATCCCTTTTTCCGCTTTTGATACCATAAGCTCTAAATCGAAATTTTTACTTGTTAAACAGTTAAAAAATATCTGTCTGATGAAACCAAGTATTATTGTTGATAAAAGCTGACTTTTTTCCTCTGGAAAGTAGTTGTTTAAAATATTAAAGAGCAAATTTTGTATGTCTGATATTCTCTTTATGTAGAATTTTTTAAAATCTTCGTTAAGACCAAAAAGATGCGTAAAAAATATTTCAGCTATTTCTTTGTTTAAGTAAACTTCCGTTAAAAAATCTTTTACAAGGCTTTTTATGGCAGTCTGGTAGTCTAAGTCGGTATTTAAATACTTTCCAAGTTTTTCCAGTAGGTCTTCGTGAAGTGCTTTTACAAGTTGTAAAAAAATCTCTTCTTTACTTTTAAAGTAAAGGTAAAAGGTTCCTTGAGCTACGCCAGACTTTTCAACTATATCTGATATCTTAGTCTCGTAGTAACCTTTTTTTGAGAAAAGTTCTTTTGCAGACTCTAAAAGTTTCTGCTTTGTTTCTAATCTCACTCTATATTACTTCTAAGTGCTAAGTAAAGTATCTCTTTTAGTTTATCAACTGTGTAAATTTTATCTAATCCCCACATTTTTGCAGTTGTGTTGTAAACGTGGTTTGCTATTTTATCTATATCGGAAGAAGGTATGTTGGCATCTTGTAAGGCAACGGGAGCTCCTACTTTTTTAAACCATTTTTTAAGAGCTTTTATGCCGTCCTCTGGATTTGAAAGTCCAAATATTTCCTTTGCAAAACGTTCAAACTGATTTCTGTTTTTGTCTTTATACCACCACATCCAAGCAGGTATAACGATAGAAAGGCAGGCTCCGTGTGGTAAGTCATACAAAGCTCCAAGAGAGTGAGCTATCATATGGTTTACGTAGACACCACCTGCATAACCAGTCCTTGTAATACCATTTAAAGCCAAGGTAGCCGCCCACATAAACTCGGCTCTTGCGTCGTAATCTGTTGGGTTTTGTATTATTTTTTCCGTTGTTTCCATTACAGTTTTCACTATACTTTCTACAAGTCTGTTTTGAAGGTTAGGACAGATACTACAAGTGAAATACCACTCTATTGTGTGAGCTATTGCATCAACTGCCGCGTAAGCTTGATACTGTGGAGAAACTGTAAATGTAAGCTGTGGGTTTAAGATGGAAACTTTAGGATATATAAGAATTGATGATATTGAAAGTTTTTCCTGAGTTTCTTCGTTTGTAATAACAGCGTAGCCGTTCATCTCACTTCCAGTTGCGGCTAATGTTAAAATTGTGTAGTTAGGAAGTGCATCTGTTATAGGTTCTCCTTTAAAAAATTCCCAAACATCTTTATCACTTTTTGCTCCTACGGCTATAGCTTTTCCTTCATCTAAAACTGAGCCTCCACCAACGGAAAGAATGGCATCTACATTTTCTCTTTTTGCTTTTTCAACGCCTTCCCTCGTATGGGATAAAACTGGGTTTGGCTTTACTCCACCGTGCTCTACAAAGTCTATACCGTTTTCTTTTAAACTTTTTACAACTCTATCGTAAAGGCCTGTTTTTTTGATGGAAGACTGGCCGTAAACAAACAGAACTTTTTTTATTCCATCGTTTTTAAGAACTTGACCTATAAGGTTTTCTTTTTCTTTGCCAAAAATTATCTTTGTTGGGTTATGAAACTCAAAGTCGTTCATTTTTCCTACTTCCTACTTAAAAATTTTACTTTGTCTAAAAGTATATAAATTATAGGTATAACGAAAAGGCTTAAAGGTAGTGCGGTCATCAGACCACCTATAACTGCTATAGCAAGAGGTTGTCGCATCTCTGAACCTTCTGTAATACCAAGAGCTACCGGTATCAAAGATACAAAGATGGTTAATGTAGTCATAAGAATAGGTCTTAATCTTTCTTTTCTTGCCTGAAGTATTGCGTTTATTGTATCAAAACCATCTTTTTTTAACTGGATTATCCTTTCTATAAAAAGAACACTATCCCTTGTAACAAGACCTACAACAAGTATGATTCCAAAGTAAGAAGTTACGTTTAAGGTCTGTCCTGTAAAAAGTATCAAAGCAAAAACACCAGATACAGCAAAAGGTAGTGTTAGTAAAACCGTAAATGGATGTATAAGACTTTCAAACAGAGAAGCAAGAATCATATAAACTGCGATTATAGCTACCAGTAAGGCAAGTCCAAGGAAAGCAAAGGTTCTTTTAAATTCCTTAGTCTGACCTCCTACCTCGTAAGTGTAACCAGATGGTAAAACCTGCTTTATCATATTTTCAACTTCCGACACAGCCTCTCCGACAGATTTTCCACCTGTAACGTTTGCGTAGATAGTAACGGAATACTGTCTGTTGTATCTGTTTATAACGTTAAAGCCCGGTGCTAACTGATAAGTTATAACCGACGTTAAAGGAATCAAAGAACCGTCTTTTGCTCTAACGTAAACCTTAGAAAGATTATCGAAGCTCGTTAAAAAGTTTTCATCTGCCTTAACGTAGAAGTTGTAGCTTTCAGAACCTCTTTCGTAAGTTCCTATCTTGTATTTTCCAAACAGGAAGTTTAGAGTGTTTGCAATATCCTCTGTAGATACACCAAGACTTAGAGCTTTATCTTTATCTATCTCTACTCTTACTTCGGGTTGATTTATTCTTAAGTCTGTATCTACGTCAGTATAACCGGGCGTTTGTCTTAACTTACTTTCTATCTGAGAAGAAATCTTTTCAAGTTCGTTTAAGTCTGAGCCTTTTATGATATACATTACGTCTGCAGACCTTCCTGCCCTTGGTCCAACTGCAGAAGGAATATCGATTATAGCTCTTACATCACTTACTTTAGAAAGATCTTTTCGCATCATATCCATGATAACTTTCTGATGTGGTCTTCCTGTACTTTTATCCTTCAACGTTATAAAAAAGAGACCACCGTTAACGGTAGGTCTACCTAATATCCCTTCTCCGAAAGCTAAACCATACCTTAAAACATATGGATTACTTGATATTATCTTTTCAAGTTCTTTGGCTTTTTTGTCAACAAACTCAAAGGAAGAACCTGTTGGTGTTTCAAACCTTACCAAAAATATTCCTTCATCTACAATAGGAGAAAACTCTTTAGGAGTTATCGAAGCAAGTTTGAAACCTATAAAAACAGTTACGATAGAAATCGTAAGGACTATAGCTTTATGGTTTAAAGACCATTTTAAAGCTTTATCAAACCAGTTTTCAAACTTGTCGTAGACTCTTTGAAAGAAGTTTTCTTCTTTTACTTCTACAAGTCTTGCCGATAGCATCGGAGTAAAGCTTAGAGATACGATATAAGATATAGCTATAGCAACGATAAGAGTAAGAGCAAATCCAAAGAAAAACCTACCTACAACACTTTTAATAAACAGGACAGGAATAAATATAACAATTAATGAAGCCGTCGAAGCAAGAAGTGCAAATATAACAGTTCTCGTTCCTTTTTCGGCAGCTTCTATACCTCTTAAGCCCTCTTCGTTCCTTCTGTATATACTTTCCATAACAACTATCGCATCATCTATAACAAGACCTACCGCAACTGCTAATCCCAAAAGTGTAAAAGTGTTTAAAGATTGTTTAAAGAAAAATAGAAAAGCTATAGTTCCAAGTATCGAAATAGGTATAGCCATAGAAGGTATAAAGGTCATCTTAAAGTTGCCTAAAAACAGAAAGACTACGAAAGAAGTCAGTATAGATCCTAAAATTATTTCGTGAAGAGCATCATTTACACTTCTATCAATAAAAGTAGAGGCATCGAAGTTGATATCTAATCTAAGACCTTGTGGAAGTTGTTTGTTAAGTTCGTTCATCTTTTCTATAACTCTTTTTGCAACGGTTACCGTATTTTCGTTAGACTGTTTGTATATGATGAGTGCAATGGCAGGCTCCGCTTCTTTTGAGTCAAAAGTTTTAAATCTTACCAATCCTCTCTTTTCATCAAAAGTAAACTCGGCTTTACCTACATCTTTAATCCTTACGTTATTTTTTATGATTATGTTTTCTATATCCTGAGGAGTCCTTCCTTTTCCATATACCCTTAAAACGTATTCTCTGTCTTTACTATCAACTCTACCAGAAGGAATTTCAACGTTGTTAGCCTGTAAAGCTCTAACAACGTCTATAGGAGTTAGCTTAAGACCAGCAAGTTTTAGAGGGTCTATTCTGACCCACATTACGTAGTCTCTAAAACCAGCTAAATCTACCTCACCAACTCCTTGGACTCTCTCAAACTCCCTTTTTAAAACTTTATCTGCAAGATAGGACATAGTGCCGTAATCGGCATAACCATGAAGCAGTATAGACACTGTAGGAGCCATTGAAGTGTCTACCTTCCTTACTATCGGTGGGTCTGCGTCTGGTGGAAAGTTTTTTTGAGCCCTGTTAACAGCATCTCTAACTTCCTGAGCGGCTATATCTATATCTTTATCTAAATCAAATATAACTGTAATTCTAGATTGACCTGTATAACTTGCAGAGTTTATAGCTTCTATACCATTTATTGTAGCTAGTTCATCTTCTATATATCTTGTAATATTTGTATCTATGACGTAAGGGCTAGCACCTGCGTATGTTGTGGTTATAGATACAACAGGAAAATCAACATTTGGATTTCTGTCTATTGGAATGTATTTAAGGGAGTAAAGACCAACCATTATGAAAGAAAGCATAAACATCCAAGTTGTTATAGGTCTTTGAATAAAGAATTTATACACCTTTAAATCTCCTTGACTTTATTTGTTTATGTATTATATAATATGACTGATAAATCAGTCAAGAGAGGAAACGATGAAAAAAACAGTTATCACAATTGTATCAATCGCTATTGTAATTCTTTTAGGCTTATTCATCATTAAATCTATAGATAAAAAATCTAAAAGTCAACAAACAGAAAAAAAACTAGTTAGACCTACACCGGCAGTAAAAGTAATGACACCTACAAAGGAACAGATACCAATGTATTACGTAGCAAACGCAGTTTTACAAGCTAAAACATCAGCCCATCTAAAGCCTGAAGTAAGTGGAAGAGTTGAAAAACTCTACGTAGAAGAAGGAAGCTTTGTAAAGGCAGGGCAACTACTGGCTTTAATCCAGCCAGAGAAAGAACAGTATCAGGTAGAATCACAGCTTGCCGTTATAAACCAGCTTGAAGCAAACTACCTTAACAAAAAAGCAATTTACGAAAGAAGAAAACAACTTTACGAAAGAGACTTAATAGCAAAAGAAGAAGTAGATAACGCAAAAACCGATATGGAAGTAGCCTTAAACCAACTAAACTCAGCCAAAGCTACATTAAAAGAGTATGCAAGACAAAAAAACGAGACCGTCATAAAAGCACCTTTTGATGGAATAGTTGATAAAAGATACGTAAGTGTTGGAGATTACGTAGACAGTCAAAAAGAGATGTTTTACGTTTTAAAGCTAAACCCAATGTGGGCAGTTTTTGAACTACCGCAGGAGTATATCAAAAACCTAAAAACAGGGCAGGAAGTGGAAGTAGACGTAGATGGAGTAGGAGTCTTAAAAGGGAAAGTTGATTACATATCTTCTTCACTAAACGAAAATAACCTAATAGTGGTAAAAGTTTTACTGGATAACAAAAACGGTCTTTTGAAAGAAAATATGTTTGCGAAGGTTAAGATAGAAACAGGAAAAGCAGAAGGCTACAAACTTCCAGAAGATGCCGTTCAACTATCGGGAAACGAAAACTTTGTATACGTAGTTGAAAACTCAAAAGCAAAACCAGTTCTAGTAAAAGTTATAAAACAGGAGTTTGGATACGTTTATATCACAGGAAACATAAATCCAGAAGACAAAGTTATAGTATCTAACCTTATGAATGTTAAGCCAGGTTCAACAGTAAAAGTTATCCAGTAATGTGGAGGAAAAGATGAAAAAACTAATAATAACAGGTATACTGCTTTCATTTTCAACGTCTTTTGCCATCACATACGAAGAAGTGGAAGCTATAGCACAACAAAACGCTACAAAAATAAAACTAACCGAAAAAGACATAGAAAAAGTCCAAGCCCAGATAAAAGAAGCTTACAGCAACATATACCCGCAAGTTAACTTAACAGGAACCTATACACGATGGGACCCAAACTACATAACAGGATTTACACCCAAAAACCAGTATAACGTAAGAGTAGGAGTTACTCAGACTATATTCAACTACCAAGTTTTTAGTCTTATAAACGTTGCAAAAGAAAACCTAAACTTACAGCAAACCATAAAAGAAGACGTAAAGCAAAAAATCAAAGATACAGCAAGAAAACTATTTTTAAACAGTCTTTACTATAAAGAAATAATGAAGATAAAAGAAGAAAACTTGAAATACTGGCAAGAAAACTACAAATACGTAGAACAGAAATACAAAGCAGGAATACTTGCAAAGTATGACTTTATGAGAGCATCATCTCAGCTACAACAGGCTATTGCCGATTACGAACTATCAAAATCAAACTACGAAAAATCTATAGAAGACCTAAAAAGATTTCTGATGGTTGACCAAATAACACCACCGGAAGGCAACATACAAAAACTAACTGCACCACAAGATGAAGATATACAATCAAACACAGAAGTTAAAGTTTTAATGGCACAGATAAAAGTTGCAGAAAAGCAGATAGATTATCAAAAGTCAGCAAACTATCCTAACCTATCGGCTTTTGCAAACTACCAAGAAAACAACCAAATTAAATTTCCAACAAGCCAAGAAGTTTGGAAAAAAGGTTACAACCTTGGACTATCTTTAAACTGGACACTATTTGATGGAATGGCAAAAGACAGCAGAATCCTACAAGCCAAAACCGATAAAGCAAAGTCCGAAATATCTCTTCAAGATAAGATAAAAGAAGTAGAAACAGAAATAAAAAAAGCAAAGATAGATTTAAAAACATTGGAAATACAGCTACAAGCCGATGAAGAAAACCTTAAAGCAGCCCAAGAAGCTTTAAGACTTTCAACTGAAAGGTTTAAAGCAAATATTGCAAACACAGTTGAAGTATTAGAATCCCAGTCAAACTATCTAAACGCCCAACTATCCTACATAACAACCTTATACAACTACAATCTAAGAGTTTTCGACCTTATGAACCTGTTAGGTAAATAAACCAGATTTAAAACTTTATTTTATCTTTACAGTTTTTATCACTGTATAACTCTTCATAAACGTACTGACTTTCTGGTTTGTATATTTTTGTTTCTGGTTGGACACAGCTACAGTTTATTTTAACAAACTCCTTATCCCCTACCTTTTCCAAAGAACATATCAAAACTGGAAAAATCATATTTACCGTTGTAAAAACCGCCTCTTCGTTTGTAAAAAAAAGCATACCATCGTGAACTTTTTCTGAAGAAAACTGAAAAGCTCTTAAACCTTCTGTTCTTGCAACACTACTAACTGGTATCAGAACTCTCTTTTTTTCTCCATCTATGATAACTACGTCATCTTTATAACCTTGGCATGAAAGTGTAAACAAGCCACAAACAACCAATAAAAATCTTTTCATACTTAAAATGTTATAAAAATCTGCAGTAATCCTATAAAAAATCCAATTACTCCACCTAAGTAAGTTATGTGTTTTAACTGTTTTTCTGAAAATCCCAAAATGATATCCTCAAGTTGTTTTATATCTAAAGATATTAGAGTTTCGTAAATCAAATTTTCTACATCTAAAGACGAAAGCAGTTGAGGAAGTTCTTCTTCTATATGTTTTTCTAAGTTTTCTGTTATAGATTGTCTGGATTTTTCCATTATTCTTTGTTTGATTTTTTCAGAAATAGTCTGAAGTATTTTATCAGAGTAATTTATTAAAAATGGTAGCTTTAGTTTATTCTCAATATCTTCCTTCAAATCCAACAGAAGATTATCTACAATCTCTTCCACAGTTTGATTTAACTTGTTTTCTAATATCTCTCTGTAAGAACTTTCTATAAAAAGTTTGTGTAGATTTTCAGGGTTTATTAGATGTTTTCTTATAACTTTTGCGATTGATTTTGCTATCTCTTCTCTTCTCTGAGGTATTAAACCGGGTGTAAACGGGACTTTTACACCAAAGATTCTAACTTCGTTGTAAGGTCTGAAAAGCATTTTGATAGCAAGCCAGTTAGTAATGTAACCTATAACAGCTCCCGTTAGAGGTGGAACTATATACTCTATCAAGAACCTACTCTTTTTATAAATCCTTTAATATCATGTTGTTTTTGATACTCTCTTGCCTCTTTCTCTGTAGGAAACTTACCAACTAAAACTTTGTGCAAACCACCTTCTTCAATGATAAAGGCGTTTGAGTACTTACTTCTTTCAACTTCTGCTTTTTCTCTTGTAGAAAAGGCTCCAACCTGTATAGAAAAGTAACCTGATTTTATTTTTTCTACTATTTCTTTTGTTATGTTTTCATCATTTTTTGAGGTAGCTTTCTGTTCTTGTTTTGTTTCTTTTTTAGGCTCTGTAGTTTTTGCTACGGTAGTTTTCTCTGGTTCTTTTTTAATGGTCTCTTTATGGGTCTCCTTTTGTTTTTCTACATGCTTTTCACTTTCAGATTTACTTTGGCTAACGATTTGTTGTTTTTCTGGTTGTTTCTCAGGTTCTTTTTTTGGTTGCTCTACTTTTTGGGTAGGTTGTGGTTGAGATGGCATATTTTCTGATTTTTTAACTTCTTCTTTTTGCTGATTTTCAGATTCTAAAGAGGTTTCCTGTTGTGCTGGTTGTTGTGGTTGATTGTTTTCAACAGGGGGTGTTGTTTGGATTGCTGCCGGTGGGGGAGGTGTTGGTGGCTTGTTAGCTTCTGCTACAACCTTTACCTGTGGCTCTGACACTGTTTTATCAGATT
>PNIU01000119.1 GCA_002878035.1 Sulfurihydrogenibium sp. | reverse complement strand
ACAGAAAAAGCTCCTAAACCAATAGGTCCATATTCTCAGGCTATAAAGTATGAAAATTTGGTCTTTATTTCTGGACAGATAGCTATAGACCCTGTTTCAAACGAGTTTGTTAATGCAGACGTAGCCACTCAAACAAAAATCATTATGGAAAACATTAAATCAATATTGGAAGAAGCAGGGTTAAATATGAACCATGTTATTAAAACTACCATATACCTTAAGAATCTTGAAGATTTTCAGATAGTTAACCAGATTTACGCTGAGTATTTCAAAGAGCATAAACCTGCAAGGGCAACTGTAGAGGTTAGCCGCTTACCAAAAGATGCCCTTGTTGAAATAGAAGTGATAGCTGGTTTATAACTTTTCCGAAAGCCAACTGTCCAAATCTTTTATAAAATACTGTAAAGCTTCATCAAATCCTTTTACTATGTCTTCTATGCTATTTTTTGTTTTTACTTTGTAGTTAAAAACTTTGCTACACTCATCTTTCTCTTTCTTTAAACTTACCTGAAATGATGCTACAGAATAAGCAATATCAGGTTGAAAGTCTACGTAAAAGTCAAGGATTTTTATGTAAAGTTTGTTATCTGAATTCTCAGATAAATATGGAAGGTTTTTTAGAAGGTTTTTTGTTAGCATACAGTCTGGACTACATATCCACTCGCCCTTTTGAAAGTATCCCCACTTGTAGTTTTCTCTGTAAGCTATTTTTTTAGTTAGTAGGTAGTCTATACCATCAACACTCATAAGGTTAACGCTGTTTTTATTTTTTAACTCTACTTTCTGAACGTCTACTGAGTAATAACTAACTGTTTTCTCTGGTATTATCTTTGGAGAGCATGAGGATAAAAATATTAATAAGGTAAAGAAAAACAATTTTTTCATTATTTTTCCTCCACTGGAGCTGGTTTTGTAGTTTTTTGAATGATAAAGTCAGAGCTTGCTTCTTTTTGTAGTTTTTTTATCATGGTGTCTATGTTAAGTATAACTTTTTCTGCTTTGATTGATAGGTTTTGAATACTGTTTTCTAACGATGGTATTTGTCCTTTTACTTCTTTAGATAGGGATTTTAATTCTAAAGCAAGCTCTTTGTAAGATTCGGCCGTAGATTGAAGTTCTTTTATTAGTTTGTTTGCTTGTTCTAAGGAAAGGTTGCCATTTTTCGTTAACTCTGATATCTGCTGGGCTAAATCACTGTATTTTTGGGTTAGTGTATCAAAGTTTGAGTTTATTTTTTCTAAGGTTTCCTGGAGAGTTAAAAGGGTTTCGTCGGTTGTTTTTATTGTTTTGTTTAACTCTACCATATCAAAGTTTCTTATCAATGTTCTTAAATCTTTTAGAAGGTTGTTAGACTCAAGTAGAATATCTGGAATTTTGTTTGTAATCTGCTGGAAGGTTGATGGAAGAAGTGGGATTTTGTTTGGTTCTCGTTTAGGCTTGTTTTTTAAATTTTTATACTCTTCTAAGTCTACAAAAGCTAAACCTGTTATGCCTTGCATCTCAAGGGTAGCGTATACATCATCACTTATTTTTAATCTTTTATCTATGTCTACGTATATTTTGATTTTTGAAGGATTATCCCAGTCAATCTCTATTTTACTTACTTTTCCAACTGTAACACCTTTATACTTTACTGGACTTCCAACGTCAAGACCGTTTACCGATAGTGTTGTTTCTATTTCGTAAGTGTTATATTCTGTTTTGTTAAATCCTTTGTATAAAAGAAGACTTACATATACAAATCCTGCCAAAAACGTAAAAAAGATACTACCTACTATGAAATACTTTAATTTACTTTCCATCTAAAAGTCTCCTAAAACGAGTTGTGTTTGTTAAGCTTTGAATCCAATCGTCGTTCACGTTTGTTAAATCTTGTGGATTTCCTTCGTAAACGACAAGACCTTTACTGATAACTGCTACTGTATCTACAAACATTAAAGAACCAAGGTCGTGTGTTATCTGAACTATGGTTGTTCCAGTAGTGTCTACCAAAGTTCTTACGAGTTTATCAAACTCTTCTGCACTTATGGGGTCAAGTCCAGATGTTGGTTCGTCTAAAAACAGTATATCTGGGTCAGTTGACATTGCTACTGCTAAAGCTGCTTTTTTCTTCATGCCACCAGAAAGTTCCGATGGATACATATAAAAAGTGTCCATACTTAGTCCTACAAGTTTTAGCTTTAACTTTGCCATATCTAAGGCTGTTTTGTAATCTATGCTGTACCTTTTCTTTATAACGTAGATTATATTTTGTCCAACAGTCAACGAAGATAGCATCGTTGAAAATTGAAACATAACACCTATTCTTTTTTTTATATCTTCAATCTCTTTTTCAGACAGGTTTGATATATCTTTACCTTTAAAAAGTATTTTGCCACCGTCTGCTTTTTTTAAAAGTAGAAGGGTTTTTAGTAAGGTTGATTTTCCAGCACCACTTCCACCTACTATAGCGTAAAGCTCCCCTTCCTTTATACCGAGGTTTAGTCCTCTGTGAACTACCTTTTGGCCATACTTTGACACAAGGTCTTTAACTTGGATTATATATCCAGCCATCTGTATATTACCGAAAAGATTGCGTCTATCAGTATGATAGCAAATATTCCCCTTACTACGCTTTTTGTAACACTAAAGCCAATACTTTCTGCTTTTTGCTGAACTTTAAAACCTTCGTAAACACCTATCAACCCGATGGCTATACCAAAAACAGGTCCTTTTACAACTCCTGCCAAGTAATGGTCAAAGGATAGTGTTTCTGCAAGTCTTTGGAAAAACTGGTTTGGTGGTATTCCAAGTGTAATGTCTGAGACTATCATAGCTCCTAAGATACCAAGTATTGTAGAATACGTTATAAGTATAGGTAGCCAAACGATTAAAGTCAACAACTTAGGTAAAACGATGGTTGAGTATGGCGATATTCCAAGGGTTTTTAGAAAGTCTATCTCTTCGGATACTTTCATCAGTCCTATCTCTGCAGTAAAACTGCTTGCACTTCTACCTGCAACTATTATGCCTACTATCAAAGGAGAAAGCTCTCTTGCTAAAGATATTGAAACAAGGTCTACTATAAATATGTTTGCCCCAAAAGTGGCAAGCATAGCCGAACTTTGATAAGCTATAACGACACCTATCAAGAAAGAAAGGACAGTTATTATACCTAACGATTTTAAAGCCGTTTCTTCAAGCTCTTTAAACAGATTTCTTGCTTCTAAATCCTTCACTCTTCTTAGACTATTTATTAAAACTTCTCCTGTAAAGGAAACAAAAGCAACGTAATCTGTAAGTTTTTGATAAAATCCTTCTATCAATTCTAAGAATATGTTGGACTTTTTGGGAGGAAGGTTAGGTATATCTTTGGAAAGTCTTAGGATTTCCATATTTTTATCTTGAATGTTTTTTATGTCAAAATCTTTAAGATACTGGTTTATAAGGTATCCACCGTAAAAGTCTAACTTCTCTAACTGTGATGCATCTACATAATCAAAAGAGTTGTTTTTTAAATCTGTTAGCTGTTTTTTTATATCTTTAAAGTTTTCTACAGTCCAGTAACCTTTTAGATACAAAACGTTGTTTTCAATATAAAGAAACATCTTTTTCAGAAATATAATTTAGTAGTTCGTATTTAAACTCATCTTTTAGGTCTACGTAAAAGTCTGAGTGAAGCTGGATTTCACACTCAAAGCTTTTATCGTATATGTGTAGTATAACTTCTTTGTCTCCTTTATACTTTTCAAACACTTTTTGTAGTTTTGGTAAAAGGCCGTTCATAGCTTTTTCTTTTGGTATTCTTATTTTAATACCTTTTAAATCCTTTAAGTAGTTTTCTAAAGGTTCTACTGCTATTACGTTCATAGATATCTTCTCCTGTTCTTCATCTACGTCTATGTATCCTTCTATGACTACTATGTTATCATCTTTTATAAGTTCTTTGTTTTCTAATTTTTCTGGAAAGGCTCTACAGTCTATCTGTCCTGTTTCATCGGAAAAGTTAAATATCATCATAGTGCTACCTGTTTTTGTTTTTTTGAGTTTTACTTCATCTACTACTCCTGCGAATTTTACCTTTACATCTTCCATCTGTTTTTTACCACTGAAAATTTCTTCGTAGATAACGCCTATTTTTGAAACTTTGCCTTTTAACTCCTGTTTGTAAGCGTTTATAGGATGACCTGTTAGGTAGAATCCAAGAACTTCTTTTTCATATTTTAACTTTTCTCTTTCTGTAAGTTTTTTTACGGCTGTTTCGTCGTAAGTATGTTTTACGTTTACAACAGGTGTTGTAGTTAAAGCAAACAGTGAGTTTTGACCTGATATTTTACTTTCCCTTGCCTTTTGACCAGTTGAAATGGCTTTGTCTACGTTGTGAAGTAAGATGGCTCTATCGACTTTTTCAAAATCAAAGGCACCTGCTTTTATGAGACTTTCAAGGACTCTCTTGTTTGCAGTTTTAGAGTCGAGTCTTTCACAAAAGTCGTACATATCAACGTAATTACCACCTTTTAACCTTTCTTTTACTATTTCTTCTGCCGAAGATTCTCCTACGTTTTTTATTCTTGCAAGACCAAACCTTATTGTTTTAGGAGCTTCTATAAAGAAATCTTTCATACTTTTGTTTATGTCAGGTGGAAGAAGTTTTATTCCAAAGTTTTCCATATCTAAAAGTAGATTTAAAAACTTTGTGTCGTTAGCTTCTGTAGATAGTTTTACGGCAAAAAACTCTTCTGTGTAGTGTGTTTTTACCCACGCTGTCCAGTATGTAAGGTAAGCGTATGCTGTTGAGTGGGATTTGTTGAAGGAGTAAGACGCAAACTTTTCAATATCATCCCACAGTTTTTCTACCTTTTCTCTGTTAAACCCTCTTTCTACTGCACCTTCGATGAATCTGTCTTTCATCTTTGCCATAGTTTCTGGGTTTTTCTTACCTATGGCTTTTCTAAGTGTATCTGCCTCTGCCATTGAAAATCCAGAAAGTATGTTAGACATAAACATTATCTGCTCTTGGTAGACTATCAGACCGTAAGTTTCTTTCAGAACGTCTTTAACTTCTTCGAAAGGATACTCTATAGGTTTTCTGCCGTGTTTTCTTTCTATGTATTCATCTACCATACCACTCATAAGTGGTCCCGGTCTAAATAAGGCTAATATAGCTATAATCTCGTCAAAGATGGTTGGTTTTAACCTTACAAGTAGGTCTTGCATTCCTTTACTTTCCAGTTGGAAAACACCAGTTGTTTTACCTGTCTGTAAAAGTTTATAAACTTCTTCATCGTCAAGTGGTAAATCAAGGTAGTCTATATCTAAACCGTGTCTTTCTTTGATGAGTTTTTTCATTAAATCAAGTTCTGTTAGGGTTTTTAGTCCTAAAAAGTCCATTTTTACAAGACCGAGTTGCTCCAAGGTCTTCATCTCAAACTGGGTAGCTTTGTTGCCATCTTTATCTGTATAAACTGGAACGTAATCGTCCAGTGGACCCGGAGCTATAACTATACCTGCTGCGTGTATACCTGTATGTCTTGCTGAACCTTCAAGTTTTTTAGCTAAATCTAAAAGTTCTCTGACTTTTGGGTCTGTTTCGTAAAGTTTTCTAAAATCTGGGTTTGCTTCTAAGTTTTCTTCTATGGTAAGGGTTGTGCCTTGGACTGGACCGGGTAGAATCATCTTTGCTATTCTATCGGCTTCTTGGTATGGAAAGCCCAGTACTCTTGCTACGTCCCTTATAACCATCTTTGATTTCATAAAGTTGAAAGTGATTATCTGGGCTACGCTTTCTTCTCCATACTTTTTCTTTACGTAGTCTATTACTTTTTCCCTGTTTTCCATACAAAAGTCTACGTCTATATCTGGCATCGATATTCTTTCTGGGTTTAAAAATCTTTCAAAGATTAAACCATGTTTAAGAGGGTCTATTTCCGTTATTCCAAGACAGTAGGCTACGAGGGAACCACCTGCAGAACCTCGACCGGGTCCAACAGGTATACCGTTGTTTTTTGCGTAATTTATAAAGTCTTGCACTATTAAAAAATATTCTGCAAATCCCATTTTGTTTATAACATCTATTTCATACTGTAACCTTTCTCTATACTCTCTTAACTTTTCAGAAGATAAATCTTTTATTTTCTCTAAACGTTTTTCTAAGCCTTCTTTGGCTAATTTTTCAAAATACCTTGCTATATCTTCTTGAGTTGGATTTTCTATGTCTGGAATTTGGTATTTTGGAAATAGATATCCTCTGGTTTCTACCGTATCTATCTCAACGTTGCATTTTTCTGCAATTTCCATCGTATTTTTAAGATACTCTTCGTAACCTTTAAACTTTTCATACATCTCTTCTGGAGAGGTAAAGTGAAGACCTTTAACTTTAAAAGCTTTTCCTTTTTCCTGCAGGCTTTTTAAGGTTTCTTTCATCTGAAGGGCTTTTATTATGTCGTGGGCTGGTTGGTCTTCTGGGTTTAGATAGTGGGAATCGTTGGTTCCTACAACTTTTACGCCTAACTCTTTTGCAAGTTGAATTATACCTTTGTTTGCTTCTTCCTGCTCTTCTAAGCCGTTTATCTGAATTTCAAAGTAAAGGTCTTCTCCGAACAGTTCTTTTAATCTTTTTGCGTATTTTTTAGCTTCTTCATACTGACCTTTAGAAAGTAGATGTGGAATAAAACCTTTAAGGCAGGCAGTTTGACATATTAAACCATCTCTATACTTTTCTAAAAGCTCCCAGTCTATCCTTGGTTTGTAGTAAAAACCTTCTGTGTAAGCCAAAGAAGATAATTTCATAAGGTTTTTAAATCCAGTTTTATCTTTTGCAAAAAGTATAACGTGATAGTTTTTATCTGTAAGAATATCGTCTGAACCTTCTCCTTTCCTTTCAAACCTGTTGTTTGTAAAATACGCTTCCATACCTATCAGAGGCTTTACACCTACACTTTTCATCTCTTGGTAAAACTCAACTGCACCGAATATATTTCCATGGTCTGTTATTCCAACGGCTTTGTAGCCATACTCTACGGCTTTTTTAGCCAAATCTTTAATCTTTATCGCTCCATCGAGTAAAGAGTAGTGAGTGTGAAGGTGTAGGTGCACAAAGTCCTTACCCATCTTCCAACCTCTGAGTGTTTTTGGTTTTAGTAGTTTAAAAAATTTTTTCTATATTTTCAAAGTTTAAAATTTTGAATAGATTTATGATATGTGATAAAATTACAAAAATTTATGACAAAAAAAATAGAAGGAGAATCGTAATGAAGAGAATGGACAAGTTAATCCAAGATTACATTCACGACCCTTACTTTACCAAGGAAAAGTATCCAGACCCATCAGTTTGTGAAAAGTGTGGTGTAGTGTTTCATAACGGAATATTCGAGTGGTTAAAAGATGTTCCAAAAGACGCAAAAAAGATAATCTGTCCTGCTTGCAGAAGAATAGAAGATAAATACGAAGGTGGTGTAGTCTATTTAGAAGGAGAGTTTTTACAAAAACATAAAGAAGAGATATTCAACCTTATAAGAAACGTAGAAGAAGAGGAAAAAGCCTACAGACCTTTGGAAAGAATAATAGAGATAAAAGAAGAAAACGGAAAGGTAGTTATAAAGACAACCTACGAACATCTTGCAAGGAGAATAGGAGAAGCTATCCATAAAGCCTACAAAGGAGACCTAAAACTAAACTATCCAGAAGGACAGAAGTATGTAAGAGTTTATTGGCACAGAGATTAAAAAACCAATGAAACAGGAAAGAGTTTTATACAAAAAGCCTATTAAGGAACTTCCAAAAGATTTACTACCAAGGGAGAAAGCCATTAAATACGGCTTTTCTTCCCTTTCTGATGAAGAACTTTTGGCTATATCCCTTGGCTCTGGAACCAAGGGCGTAAACGTTATAGGACTTGCTCAGAAAATACTTAACGGAAAATCCTTTAAAGATATAAAAAATTTATCTCTGGAAGATTTAAAGAAAATAAAAGGTATAGGACTTGCAAAAGCCTTACAGATACTCTCTATCATAGAGATAGCAAAAAGAATGGAAGAATCAGAAGAAAAAGTAAAAATAACTTCTGTCTATGATGCTTACCAGTTTGTAAAGTATCTATCTAAAGAATCTCAGGAACATATGGTAGCACTTTACCTTAACAGTTCAAATGAACTTTTAGGAAAAGAAGTTATAGCCAAAGGCTCTTTAAACGTGGTAAGGGTTTTACCAAGGGATATTTTACATTACGCTTTAAAGTATAACTGTAACGGTATCATAATAGCTCATAACCATCCAAACGGAAGCAGTAAACCATCACAGGAAGATATAGAATTTACTAAAAAACTGTATCAGATTTCCCTTGAGATGGGTTTTGAGATTTTAGACCATATAATCGTAGGTAATTCAGATTTCTTCAGTTTTGCCCAAGAAGGACTTTTATGATTAAGATTTTTTTACCTTTAGTTGCGTTTACGTTTGCTTTGATGTATCAGTCTAACTCTCAAGAAGAAGAAGTGTATAGAACAGACCCTGTTTATATTCAAACTTACGAAGAAAGTAACCAACAAAAACAGAATGAAAACGCAGTTGTTTATAAAGTTTACGCTATGGGACTTTCTGTTGCAGATATGTATATAACTAACAAAGACGGTAAGATAGAAGCAAGAGGTAGAACTTACAAATCTTTGAGATGGCTTTACGATTACGACTTTCTTTACATAGAACAAGACGATTATAAAGCTTTATACGAAAAGGAAAACAATAAAGAAAGAATCTACGAAAACCAAGAGATATACGAAAAAAAACCATGGCTTCCAATAATATCAAAGTTTTTTAAAGGTAAAGTTTCTCCAGAAGAGATTCTGTCTATGAACATTTCTATAAACAACGCTCCGGTATACATTTCAAAAGAAGAAAGAGATGATTATACTGTCTACATATTTAAACCTCAAAACAGTAAAACAAAAAAGATAGAAGTTTATTTAAAATCAGGCCAGAACCTGCCTTACCGTGTTGAGATAGAAGGTAAGGTAAATATAACTCTTGAAAAGGTTAATTGATTTTCTTTATTATAGGATTAAAGGCTTTTGCACCTACAAGGACCTCGTCTCCTATGTTTAAATCTTCCGTAGTCGTTATAACTTCAACAAGGTTGCCGTTTATATCCACAGTCACGATTTTAACAGTATCTGACTTTCTAATATCGAGGACTGTTCCGTAAAACGAAAACTTTCCAGAAATACTTTTACCTATAAAAACTTCCCTTGGAGTGCCTACTTTCCTGATTTTTCCATCTTCAAGGTATATAACTCTGTCTGACAGTTTGAAAACTTCTGGTTTGTCATGGGAAACAAGCAAAGTAGTTAGGTTAAACATTTTGTGTATCTTTTTTAACTCATCTTGAAGTCTTATTCTTATAGAATAATCAAGGGCAGACAGTGGTTCATCTAAAAGTAGTATATCTGGATTTTTTATTATGGCTCTTGCTAATGCTACCCTTTGCTGCTGACCCCCAGAAAGTGACGATGGATACCTATCCTTTAAATTGTAAAGCTCTACCAATTTTAAGACCTCTTCTACTTTCTCTATGTTTTCTTTTTTCTTTTTATCTAACGCAAAGGCAACGTTTTCAAAAACTGTCATGTTTGGAAAAAGGGCGTAGTTTTGAAAAACAAACCCTACGTTCCTCTTCTGTGGCGGAATGTTTATCTTTTTTGAAGAGTCAAAGTAAACTTTACCGTCAAACTCTATGTAGCCTTCATCTGGCTTTTCAAGACCTGCAATCATTCTAAGTATGGTAGTCTTACCACTTCCAGACCTACCAAAAATTGTTAAAAACTCCCCTTTTTCAACTTTAAAATCAACTTCTAAGTTAAACTTTCCTTTTGGACCTATAAGCTCTTTTTTTACTCTAACTACTATCATTACTTACCTTACCTCAAACCGTTTGTTTAACATATAAACAACCAGTAGAACGAAGAAAGAAATTCCAAAGAGTATAGCTGAGTAAACATGTGCAGTAGTGTAATCTATCTTTTCTACGGCATCGTATATTGCTATCGATACAACCTTTGTCTCACCTTCTATACTTCCACCAACCATCAACACAACACCAAACTCTCCTATCGTATGTGCAAACGATAGAGTTATACCTGTTAGTATTGCAGGCTTCATGTTTGGAAGTATCACCCTGAAAACTGTCTCTAATTTTGACTTTCCAAGAGTATAAGATGCCTCTATCAAAGATTTGTTTATAGACCTAAAACCAGCAGTTAAAGGATGAACCATGAAAGGAAAGCTGAATATTATAGATGCTAAAACTATTCCCTCAAAATGAAAAGCAAGTTGATGTCCAAAGTATTCCTGCCAAAGCTTACCTAAAAACCCATTTTTGGACGTTATTAAAAGAAGATAAAAACCTAAAACTGAAGGCGGTAAAACTAAAGGAAGGGCTACTGCAGCCTCTATGGCTGACTTTAGCCTAAATTTAGAGTAAGCTAAAAAGTAAGCTATCGGAAGTCCTATCAAAAACAGAAACAGAGTTGTAATTATCGCAAGTTTAAAGGTAAGTAAAAACGGCGAGTAATCTATCTGCTTTAAAACCTCTAACAACCTAAACCTCCAAAATTATATTCGTAGCTTTTACAAACAGAAATACGTAATCTTCTGGTTTTATGCTTAAATGTTCAAATTCTTGTTTTGTTATCAGTGCTACAAACTCATACTTTCCTGAAGTTAATTTTACACGAACTAAAATTTCCGAAACTTCTACCTCTTTTACCTTCGCTTCAAAAGAGTTAAAAGGATAAATCCTCTCTCTTGTTAAGATAAAATCTCCTTCTTTCAAAAGAAGTTTTAAGTTTTTACCAACCTTTATATATTCTGCAGTTTGTGGTGTCTCTAATACTAAGCAGTAGAACTCTCCAAGCTCAGTTTTTATCTTTAGATTAGAGATGGTATCAGCTGTAACGAAGCTTTCCAAAATCCCTTCAACAGTGTTCATAAATCTGACCTCTTCTAATTCTTTTTGCTCATAAAAATCATTTTTAATGCAGATATTATAAGAATAACTCCTAAGAAAATTCTTAAGGTTTCACTTGAAAATCTGTATAAAAATAAACTACCTGTAAAAGAGCCAATTATTGAACCTAAAGCCATAAATACTATAAAAGTTTTTTCACTTTTTATAATCTCTGATTGGCCTTTTTTACTGTATTTGTAAAGACCAAGGATTATAGTTGGTATGCTTATAAGTAAGCTTAAACTTCCTGCAATCTTTATGTCTATACCGTAAACCAACGTAAGAGTCGGTATTATCAACTCTCCACCTGCAACTCCAAGCATACTGCTTACTATTCCTATAATCAACCCTAAAAAAAGTCCTAACGTTATTTTATAAAATTCAGAAATATCAATAGTGTAATGGTGTATACTTTGATGGAATATGAGTAAAAGGGCTATCAAAATCAAAATTATAGCTACAATCTTTTTCAGTAGGTTTTGTTTTATAGATGTAGCAAAGTTTACACCAAGGTATGAACCTAACAATGAGCCTACAAGTATGTTTACAGCTATCAGAATGTAAGAGAAAACCACTGAAAAATCTAAAACCATACCTCTGAATATAAAGGAAAACACAACTGTAAAAAAACTAACCGAAAGGTTTACAACTATCGCAGACAGTATTGTAAAGTGAAATACATAAAGTAGGATAGGCAGTCTAAACTCTGCACCGCCTAACCCTAAAAGTCCCCCTAAATTACCAACAAAAAAACCAGTAATAAAACTGAGAAAGTTTTTCTTCAACTTAATCAACCTCTATAAAGCCGTAATTTTTTAGAATATTTTTAACTTCTTTTGACTTCATAAAATCGAAGAATCTCTTTGCTGTTTCGTAAGTCTCTTTGTCTGTGTTTGCATGTTTTAGCATCACATAACCGTGTATTACTGGACTATGACACTCGTCTGGTAAGATGTAGTAGTTTCCCGTGTTCTTTATGTTTTCATGCATAATAAGTGGTAGTGATACAAAGGCTATATCTGCCGCTCCTGTTTGAGCAAACTGGATTGCTTGGTTTATATTCTCACCGATTACAAGCTTACTTTTAACCTTATCCCAAAGTTTGTAATACTCTAAACATTCCTTTGCTGCCTTTCCATACAAAGCCAAGTCCCAGTTTGGTATAGCTATCTTTTTTACGTTTTCATCTAACACAACTTTTATTCCTTTCGATAGGTCTACACCTGAGTCTTTTTTGTCCATATTACAGGTTTTGCGATACCGTAAGGTATTACTTGAGAAATTGCATAACCTTCCTGTTTTAATTTGTTTGGATACTCCATATCAGCTGATATGAATATATCATAAGGAGCTCCGTTTACTATCTGATTGTAGCCTTTTCCTGCTGAACCAGTAACTACCTTTATGTTATCCTGTGGATACTTACTTTTATAAGCTTTAATTATATCGTTTATTATGCAAGACATTGTACCAATAGCATAAACCGTTATTTCACCAGCAAAGCTAAAACTAAAAGTTAAATAGAATGCGACCAAAATCTGTAGCAACTTTTTCATAACAGGCCTCCCTTTTTATACTTTTTCTATTTTTGTTTTTATGTCCAGTGGTTTTCCCCAGTAAAGGGATGTGGTTACGATTATATCGACGCCGGTTTTGGCATAGTCTTCTACGTTGTTTATGTTTATTCCACCTGCTGCAGCAATGAGAGTTTTTGAATTTAGTTTGTTTCTAAACTCTACTACTTGCTTTATATCTTCAAAATGCCATTTATCAAGTTGAACAAAGTCAAAACCTTTTTCAATACATACGAAGGCTTCTTCTTTTGTTTCGACCTCTATTCCTATAGTTTTTCCGCCGGATTTTTTCTTCAAACGTTCAAAGTTATTTACTACATTTTCAAAACCAACAAACGTAAGATGTTCTTTGAAAATTAAGATTGTATCAGACAAAGATAATCTATGTGGGACTGCTCCACCTGATATTATAGCTTTCATAACTAACTTTTTTGTAAAAGGCATGTATTTTCTTGTTGTTGAAACGGTTATATCTGGATTTACAGATTTGGCTTTACTGACAAAGTTGTATGTGTTAGTAGCTATACCACTCATATACTCAAGTATGTTTAAAGACACTTTCCAAACTTTGTGTATATCAGATGCTTTACCTCTACCTTTAAGTATTTCCTCCCCCTTCCTCCTAAATTCTCCACTTCTTTTTTTGTATAAAACTTCTATGTTAAACTTTTCAAATATCTTCTCTACTTCTTCAGTCCCACATACAACACCGTTTTCTCTAAAAACGAAGGAGATGTTTCCATCTCCTTCAAGCTGTAACACTAAGGAGGTTAGGTCAAGTAATGGGACATCTTCTGCAATGATATAATCAATTTCAAAACTGCTAAGTTCTATCATTATTACTCTTCCCCAGGTAGAACAAATCCGTATTTTACGAAAATCTTCCTTGCTTCTGGACTTTGAACAAAATCGAAGAATCTCTTAGCAGTTTCAAATCTTTCTTTATCTGTAGTAGCGTGTTTTAAAATTGCACTACCTTGGACTATCTCTTTGTGGCAATTGGCAGGTAGTAAGTAGTAAACTCCTTCCTTCTGTAGCTTTTCACTTTTAGCCAAAGATAGAGCTATAAAACCAACTTCTGCTGCACCTGTTTGAATAAACTGAGCAGTTTGGCTTATGTTTTCACCTAAAACAAGTTTGTCTTTTACTTTATCAAAAAGTTTATAGTATTCCAAACACTCTTTAGATGCTCTACCGTAAGGAGCATGCTCCCAGTTTGCGATAGCTATCTTATTTACTTTTGGGTCAAGGACTACGTTTATACCTTTTGAAACATCTATACCAGAATCTTTTCTGGTCCATAGAACTATTCTACCTACAGCGTAAGGTCTTATGTCAGATGCTGTTAAACCTTGTTGTTTTAACTTTTCAACAAAGCCAAGGTCTGCTGAGAATAATATGTCGTAAGGAGCACCGTTTACTATCTGATTGTAACCTTTTCCAGAAGAACCGTATATAACTTTGATATTGTCCTGAGGATATTTTTGTTTGTAGACCTTTAAAATCTCTTCCATTGCGTAAGTAAGGTCTGCAGCTGCGTAAACTATTATTTCCCCTGCATAAACCTTTAAAGCAAGAAACAATGTAATAACTAAACTTAAGAGTTTTTTCATAACTACTACCTCCTATATAAAATTTTATATAACCACAGCAAGCAAAAAATAATAAATCTTTTAAAACTTACCAACTATTATGTCTGATGCTTTTATAAGGGCAACAACTTCTTTACCTTTTTCTAAACCTAAATCTTTAACAGCTTCATTTGTTATGATTGAAGTTATTACAGCGTTGGAAGCTTCTATTTTTACTTCACTGTTTACTGCTCCGGTTATAACATCTGCTACTTTACCTTTTATTTTATTTATTGCAGATAACTTCATTCCATCAGGCAGATATACTAAGACGTTTGAAGCTTTAAATATGAAATAAACTTCATCTCCAACGTTTAAATTAAGCTCTTCTGCAGCATCGTTAGTAATAACGGCTGTTAATCTTTGTCCAGAAAAATCAGCTATAACTTCCGTATTAACCATACCTTTCTTGATTTCCACAACCTTTCCAAGTAGCTGGTTCCTTGCTGAAATTTTCATGTTCATCCTTCTGTATAGTTTTAATAGGTTTTCTACGTCTTCTAAGTTTTCTGTTATCTCTTGAGATATTTTGTTTATAAGATTTTCTATTAATTTATAATCTCGAATTAGTTTTTTTCCATATTCAGTTAAAACTGTTTTTCCCCCACCTTTTCCCCCAGACTTACTTTCCACTACAGGGTAAGGAGATAGATTGTTTATAGCATCTATCATATCCCATGCTGCTTTGTAGCTCATACCAAGTTCTTTTGCTGCTTTTGATATAGAGCCATATTTATCGATAAGTTCAAGTAGTAAAACTCTACCTTTTCCAAGGTAGCCTTTCTTATCAACATCTAAGTAAACTTCTGCAACTACTTTTTTCTTCATAGTTTAAAAATTATA
>PNIU01000097.1 GCA_002878035.1 Sulfurihydrogenibium sp. | reverse complement strand
TGCCGACTGAGCTACACCGGCTTATTCATTTCGAGAAAAATATTATATGAAAGTAACTCTAAAAAGTCAAGAGGTTTTGAGAGGCTGTTTAAAAAATCCCAAAGTATTGATATAACTTGATTTCTAAAAACGACTATCAAAATCCCAAAAAATAAGTATAACCCCCATAGCATCAAAAAGTTATACACTGCAAACCTCGCAAGCACATACAAGCTCGCAAGCTCATATATCCTCGTGTTGTCCCTATTATCCATTATGTTCTTTACATTCCCTAAGTATTCTTGCTTGAAATTAACATTTTTCTAATTAAATTATAATACAAGGCTACGGCTTTAAGGTGGTTCGCACCGGGTTTACCGGTGAGGAAAGTCCGGACTCCACAGGGCAGGAAGCTGCCGAAAGGCAGGTGGGGGTAACCTCACAGAAAGGGCCACAGAAAACAGACTGCCAATCCGCACACCTTTTATAGGTGTGGTCATGGAGGCAAAGGTGAAAAAGTGGGGTAAGAGCCCACTACCTACGGTGGTGACATCGTAGGTTGGCAACCCTCTTCCGGAGCAATCCCAAGTAGGAAGGCGCTATCAGGTTGGCCCGACCGATGCCTTCGGGTAGGGAGCTTAGATAAATGACCACTAAAACAGAATCCGGCTTACTCTAAAGCCGTAGCCTGCAGATATTAAATCCTTAATAAATCTTCATTTTTATTTAAAAACTCTTCTATTTCTTTTAAATCTTGAAAAGCTCTTAAGTTTTCTATAATTCCTTCTAACTTCTGGATTAACTCTTCTTCGTCCAAAAGTTCTCTAAGTTTTTCTTTTATAGTTACAAAGTTTTCAGTATCATCTACAACTTGAAAATCAAGGACTTTTTTAGATTGATTAATAATATCTACGTTAATGTAAAGAAAATGGTCTAAAAGTTCTTCTTTTTCTAATTTAAAAAATACATCTTTTCTTGTTAAAAATTCCTTTGATTTACCTTTTAAAAACAGAATAGGTTTTTTATCAAAAGATGAAAAGTCTAAATTTTTTATATCGCTTAAAACTTGGTCTATATTATTATCATCAAAAGAGAAGTTTAAGAATTTACGAGTAGTTAACGGTATAAACGTAGTCTTACAGGTTTTACCTTCTACTTCTACAAGGTAGCATCCCTTTTCTACATAAGCTTTTTCATTAAACTGGGTAAATTCGGTTGAACCACTGTAAACTACGGTAGAACCTTTTATTTTAGTAGGTTCTTGGCGTTGGTGATAATGGCCTATACCTATGTAGTCAAACATTCCTTCCTGAATGGTTTTTTCTAAATCTATACCTGACTGGAAAAACGGTTCAAATTCAAGGTGAAGCATAAGAATGTTAAAGTTGTTTTTGTTGGAAGCTTTTTCGTATAGATTTTCGAATATCTCGTCTATCTTGAGTGTTCTTTTTATAAAGATAGGTGATATATACTTTAATCCGAAAATATTTACTCCAAGACTATCGTCTACGTTACCGTCTAAAACTTTTAAACCAAAATGGCTAAGGATTTCTAAAGCGGATTTATCTCTTACTCCACTTCCTCTATCGTGATTGCCTGCTATGGTAAATATGGGTATATTATTTTCTTTTAGCCTTCTTACTATCTCTATACCTTCTAAGAGAGTTTCGTTTGATGGTCTATTGTGGTGAAAGAAGTCTCCGGTGTGTATAACGAAATCTACTTTATACTCTATAGCCTTATCTACTGCAGACATAAATACATCGAAGTAATCTTTTGCTCTTTCAGATAAGCCGTATTGGTGATACCCAAGATGGGTATCACTTAGATGTATAAATTTCATCCGCACATAGTAGGTTTGCCGGTAATTTTCTTAAGTATTATATCAGGTGGACAAAAACCAGTAATCCCTGCAAATAAAGACATAAGAGCAATAACCCAAATAGGGTATTTTCCCCATTCGTAGCCGTTCATGTCAAGTAGTAGACCTGCTAAAAGTATAATACCCATCATAATCCTTTGGATTCTTAACGGTGTCATCTTTACTTACCTCCTGTAAGATTTTTTCATTTTCTTATTGGTAGAAATTATAGAGAAACTTTTAAACATTTGCAATATGATTAGAAACATATACAGTTTGTTCAACTTTTTAAGTTTTTTACCATATTTTTTAACTCACTAAGTAGCATTAAAGCTTGCAGTGGAGTTGTTGTAGCTATGTCTATATCTTCTATGAAGTTTATAAGCTGTTCGTAGTCGTTTTTATCTTGCTTGTATTCTAAGGTTGGTTGTTTTACTTCTTCGAATAAAAGTTGTAGCTGTTTTTCGTAGGTAGGTTCTTTGGATTTTTCTTCAAGTTGTTTTAAAATTTCTGTTGCTCTTTGTATAACGGAAGAAGGTATACCGGCAAGTTTTGCAACGTGTATTCCGTAACTTCTGTCTATAAATCCTTCCATAACTTTGTATAAGAATTTTATCTCTCCGTTTTGTTCTTCTTTTATGGCGAGGTAGAAGTTTTTTATACCTTTTACTTCGTTTTCAAGTTGGGTTAGTTCGTGGTAATGGGTGGAAAAAAGAGTTTTTGCTTTTATGTTTCTTGCTATATACTCAGATACAGACCAAGCGATAGCTATACCGTCGTATGTGCTTGTACCTCTTCCCACTTCGTCTAAAACTATCAAGCTGTTTTTTGTAGCGTTGTTTAGAATGTTTGCAACTTCCAACATCTCTACCATAAAGGTAGAAAGTCCTTTTGCAAGGTTATCTCCAGAGCCTATCCTTGTATAAACTGCATCTACTATACTTATCTCTGCTGATGTGGCAGGTATAAAAGAGCCTGTTTGAGCCAGTATCGTTAGCAGTGCAACCTGCCTTATGTAGGTGCTTTTTCCAGACATGTTTGGTCCGGTTATAACGTGAAAAAAGCTGTTTTCATCAAAGTATACACTGTTTGGAACAAAGTCTTTTGAGTAGTTTGCTACCGTTGGGTGGTATCCTTCTTCTATAAACAGATGGTAGCCTGTATGGACTTTTGGTTTTATCCATCTTTTTTCTAATGCAACCTGTGCAAGTCCTGCTAAAGCGTCTATGTATGCAATGGTTCTTGCTGTTTCTTCTATTTCGTAGGATTGATTTACCACTTCTTCTCTTATTTGAGTAAATATTTCATACTCTAAAGCTTTTATCTTTTCATCTGCAGATAGGATTTTGTCTTCAAGTTGTTGTAGGTAGTCTGTTGTAAACCTTTCTGCGTTTGATAATGTCTGTTTTCTTTTGTAATCAGGTGGGACGAATTTTAAGTTTGGTTTTGTTATCTCTATGTAGTAGCCCATAACTTTGTTAAAGCCTATTTTAAGACTTGATATTCCAGTTCTCTGTCTTTCTTGGTTTTGATAGTTGTTTATAACTTCTTCTGCATTCTCTTTAAGGGTTTTTAGTTCATCTAACCTTTCATCAACGCCCTTTTTTATAAGTCCTCCTTCTTTAAGATGGAAAGGTGGATTATCTTCAAGGTATCTATCAAGTTTTTCTACAAGTTCTGTGTGGGGGTTGAGGTTATCTATAAGAGTTTTTAGAAGGTTTGATTTTGGTTTAAACTGTTTGATATCTTTTACCTTCTTTAAGGATTCTCTGAGGGCTACCATATCTTTTGGTGTAAGTGTGTTTGAGCTTATCTTTGCTACAAGTCTTTCTATATCGTATATTTTGTCTAACGTTTCTCTTAAACCTTCTCTTAACGTGTGATTTTGGACAAGTTCTTCTATAGCTTCTTGCCTTTCTTCAATCTCTTGAAGGTTTAAAAGTGGGTGAAGTAAGATAAACTTTATCTTTCTTTTTCCCATTCCAGTTACTGCTTTGTTTATTACCGATAGCAGTGAAGGATTGTTTTCTTGAGATGAGATAAGTTCTAAGTGTTTTATCGTTGAGTAGTCTATTTTCATATACTTATCTTCTCTGTAAGGTTTTGGTGGTGATATGTATGGAAGAAAAGATTTTTGGGTGATTTTTGCATACTTAAAAACAGATGCTAAAGCTTTTATAATAAAATCTTCTTCAAAGTGATTAAAGCCAAAAGATGTTAGACTACTTGTTTTAAAATGGTCTAAAAGTAGTTGTTCTGACTCTTTATCAAAAAACTCGTCAGGTAGTTTTGTTATGAAAAAGTTTTTGTAATCCTGACTTAAAAACGATAAATCTAAATCCTTTGGTATAAGTATTTCTTTTGGTAAAAATTTGTTAGCAAAGGATATTAAATCTTCCTTACTTAAAATACTTCCGTAAAACTCTCCAGTAGAAAGGTCAAGGTAAGAGACTGCATACTTGTCTGATTTTTTATAAACTGCCATCAAACCGGATTTTATCTTTTCATTGTCAAAGTAGGTTCCTGCAGTTATAACTCTTATTACGTCTCTTTTAACTATTCCTTTGGCTTTTGAAGCGTCTTCAAGTTGTTCACAGATTGCTACTTTATAACCTTTAGACACAAGTCTGGTTATGTAGCTGTCGGCAGAGTGGTAAGGAATACCACACATAGGTATGTCTTTATCTTTACTGATTCTTTTTTTTGTAAGGACTATGTTTAACTCTTTCGAGCCGATTATTGCATCTTCGTAAAAAAGTTCGTAAAAGTCTCCTAACCTGTATAAAAGTAAGCAGTCTTGATATTCATTTTTAATCTTATGATACTGGGCTATCATCGGTGTTAAATTGTCCATATAACGAACCTCAAAGGTGTTATATTATTTGCTATGAAAGTATACATATCTCCAATAGTGGTTTTTATTATAGGACTTATTTTAACATTTTCAAACACTTTGAAAGGTTACGATGTTATCCTTGTAGGTGAAATCCATACTGATGAAAACGACCATAGAATACAGTTATCTGTTTTACAGGACTTTTACAGGTATGACAAAAAAATCATAGTAGGAATGGAAATGTTTCAACAACAGTTCCAACAGTATTTGGACGATTACATAGACGGAAAAATTTCAGAAAAGGAGTTTTTAGAGAAAACTGAATACAAAAAAAGATGGGGTTTTGATTTTAATTATTACAAAGCTATACTGGATTTTGCAAGAGAAAACCGGATAAGAGTGGTAGCCCTTAACATACCTTCCGAAGTTTTGAAAGATATAAAAGAAAAAGGTATAGAAAATATAAACAGTGATTATCTACCAAAACCTATACCTAAACTTAGCAAACAGGAAGTGGAAGAGTTAAAAGAAGTTATGAAAAACCATCCACAGATTAAAAACACTCAGGCATTTTTTGATATTCAACTTGCATGGAACTACTCTATGGCTTACAAAATATACTCTCTAAAAAAGCAGTATCCAGATTACAAAATCATCGCTTTTGTAGGTAAAGGACATACGGAAGGTATAAAAAGGCTTTTGGGAATTTTGGATAGTAATTTAAGGGTTTTTATTTATAATTGAACTCTTAGCTATCTCTTAGTTATCCCTTAGTTATCCTTTTGTGATAAAATTTAAATAACATCTTTCGGAGGTTTCTTCTTTAGTTGAACTTAAGCATCATCGGAGCTGGAAGTTGGGGCACTGCTTTAGCCCAAGTTTTAAGTTATAACTTTAAAAACGTCTTTCTGTGGGACATAGATACACAAGTCTTAAAAAGTATCGAAGATTATCATAAAAATGAAAAATACCATCCAAACGTAATGCTTGCCCATAACATAATTCCTAAATTTGATATACAACAGGCTTTTGATGATGCAGATGTTGTAATAGTTGCAATACCTACTCAGTATATAAGACAAACTATCAAAAATGTAAAGTTGAAAAAAGAAAAACCGATAATTTCTGCGTCAAAAGGTATAGAGATAGACTCTTTAAAATTGGTGTCTAAAATCATACAGGAAACCATAGAAATAGATTTAAGATATATATTTGCACTATCTGGACCTTCTTTTGCAAAGGAAGTGATAATGGGACTGCCTACTGCAGTTGTTCTGGCTGGAAATATTGAGATTGGGAAAGATTTACAGAAGTATCTTAGCACAAAAACTTTTCGCGTATACCTATCGGACGATGTAGTTGGTGCAGAAGTTGGTGGAGCTGTAAAAAATGTTATAGCTATAGCTGGTGGAATAAGCGACGGACTTGGTTTTGGCAACAACGCAAGGGCAGGTTTAATAACAAGAGGTCTTTATGAGATAAGTAAAATTGCAAACTTTTACGGTGGAAAACCACAAACAGTTTACGGTTTATCTGGACTTGGAGATTTGATACTTACAGCTACTGGAGATTTGTCGAGAAACAGAAGGTTTGGAATGCTTATAGGAAAAGGATACAACGTAGAAGATGCGATAAGGGAGATAGGTCAGGTTGTGGAAGGATACACAACGGCAAAAGCTGTAGATAAACTATCTAAAGAGTATAATCTTGATTTACCTATATCTCAGATGGTTTACAAAGTTCTTTATGAAAACCTTGACCCAAAAGTGGCTGCAGAGATGCTTATGATGAGAGATTTAAAAACAGAGTTTTAAGGAGGTAAAAAGATGATAGATAAAGATTTTACGCCTCAGGAAAAGAAGATAACCGTTGGACTTGCTTTCATCTTTTCTTTAAGAATGCTTGGTCTGTTTTTGGCTTTACCTGTTTTGAGTGTATACGCTAAAAATATGCCCGGTTCTGATGCTTTCTGGGCTGGTCTTGCGATAGGAGCTTACGGTTTAACTCAGGCAATATTCCAGATACCTTACGGTCTTTGGAGTGATAAAATAGGAAGAAAGCCGATAATCATATCAAGCACGATTATATTCGTTTTAGGTAGTTTTTTAGCTGCGTATGCATCTTACATAGAAAGCATACATCTTTTAGTTGTTGGTAGGTTTTTACAGGGTATAGGTGCAGTTTCTTCAGTTATTATTGCATTACTTGCCGATATGACAAGGGAAGAGATAAGGACAAGGGCTATGGCTACAATCGGAGCTTCCATAGGAATGGCTTTTGCTTTTGGAATGGTTCTTGGTCCTCTGATAGCTTCTTTCTACGGTTTAACTGGAATATTCTTATTTACTGGAATACTCGGTTTAATATCTTTACCTTACGTAATATTTGGTATTAAAGAGCCGCCTAACGTAAAACATCACGACGATGCGGAATTTACTTCATCTTACCTTTCTGTGGTTTTAAAAGATAAAAACCTTCTTAAAATGGACTTTGGTATGTTTGTCCTTCATATGACGCTAACGGCAATTTTTACGGCTGTGCCTTTAATATTCGCCCATCAACACAGTATAGACTTAAAAGATATATGGAAGATTTACCTTCTTATGTTCTTCGTAGGTCTTACTATAATGGTTCCATCTACAATAATAGCCGAGAAAAAAGGTAAAATTAAGCAGGTAAAGATGATAGCAATAGTTGTTTTAATAATCTCTTTTGTTATGTTTTTGATGTTTAAAGATAACTTCTATCTTACTGTTTTAGCTATAGTGGTTTACTTTACTGGATTTATGATGCTTGAACCTATTATGCCTTCTTTGATGAGTAAGTATGCAAAACCACACGTAAAAGGTACTGCATCTGGTGTTTTTAACACTGCCCAGTTTTTAGGTGCTTTTGTAGGTGGTGCCGTAGGTGGATTACTTTTAAAGATAGACGATAGTGCAAAGTTAAACTTCATATTCCTTATAGTTCTTACAGTAATTTGGCTTATTTTAGTTTCAACGATGGAAATGCCAGTAAAAGGATTAAAAAATGATACCACTTAAAGACAACATACCAACAAACTCTTTTCCTGTTTTAACGGTTTTAATTATAGCTATAAATACAGGTGTTTTTATATACGAACTTACACTAAGTCCCGATGAGTTAGAGATTTTTGTCCATCAGTATGGACTTTTACCTACAGATATTCTACAGTTAAACATTTTAAACCTGTTTACACATATGTTTATACACGGAGGAATAGGACATATACTTGGCAATATGCTGTTTTTATGGATATTTGGAAACAACGTTGAAGATGCTTTAGGAAAAGTTAGATTTTTAGCACTTTACTTTGGTTCTGGACTTGCTGCTGCTTTCTTACAGTCATTTGTAGCTATTTTTGAAGGGTCTTTGGATATTCCCATGGTAGGAGCTTCTGGAGCTATAAGTGGAATTTTGGCTGCATATATGAAGCTATACCCTTATGCAAAGGTTTTGACTTTTATTCCGCCGTTTTTCTTCTTTTTCTTTGTTTTGCCTGCTTGGTTTTTCATAGGTTACTGGTTTTTAATCCAAGTTCTTTACGCTATGTTTGTTCCTACAGAACTTGGTGGTGTAGCTTGGTATGCCCACATAGGAGGTTTTGTAGCAGGTTGGATTCTCATAAACAAACTTTACAAGAAAAATCTAAAGTTGGTTCATTATTCTGCGATAAGATATTAATAGAAAAATTCGGAGTGAAGATGAGGGTTGTTTTAAGCTTACTGTTGACAGTATCTCTTATAGCTGATAGTTTTTCTCAAACGAAAGATGACTACTCTTGGATGGATAAATACTTTCTTGTAGAACCTCTTAATATATACAACATAGTAATGCTTCAAAAAACAGATTTGGAACTAACTCAAAAACAGATTGACGATATTAAATCTGAATACGATAAATACTTTCCGATTATGTTAGGTAAAGCAAGGATACTTAAAGATAAAGAAGAAGAGTTAAAAAAACTTATTTACGGCAACGCCGACCCAGAAAAGGTAAAAAACCTTATTGTAGAGATAGCAAAGTTAAAATCCGAGATGACAGTCTTAGATATAAACCTTTTTAAGGCTGTTCAGTCTATACTAACTAAAAAACAAAACGAAAAACTGATTAAATACCTTACTTCTGGTTCTTTGTGATGGAAGTTATAACAAGTCCAAAGCTTATGCAGGAAACTATTATCTCTTTAAAGAAGCAAGGCAAAAAGGTCGGTTTTGTGCCTACTATGGGATACTTACACGAAGGGCATAAATCTTTAATCAGATGTTCTAAAAAAGAAAACGATATCACTGTAGTCAGTATATTTGTAAATCCTTTACAGTTTGGAAAGAACGAAGATTTAGACAGGTATCCAAGAGATTTTGAAAGAGATAGAAACATCTGCCAAGAAGAAGGCGTTGATTACTTATTTTATCCAGATTACAAAGATATGTATCCAGAAGGTTTTCAAACCTACGTTGAAGTAACAGAACTTTCCAAAGGACTTTGTGGAGATTTTAGACCTAACCACTTTAAAGGTGTAGCTACAGTTGTTTTAAAACTTTTTAACATAGTAAACCCAGACAACGCTTACTTTGGCAAAAAAGATTACCAACAGTTTAAAATCGTAGAAAGAATGGTAAAAGATTTAAACTTACCTATAAACGTTGTAGGATGTCCGATAGTTAGAGAGCCAGACGGACTTGCAATGTCTTCAAGAAACACTTACCTATCTAAAGAAGAAAGAGAGTCTGCACTTTTCATATACAAAGGACTACTGGAAGGTAAAAAACTTTTTGAATCAGGTGAGAAAGATTCAGAAAAGATTAAACAAGCCGTATACCAAACGATAAACAAAGCCCCCTTAGTTAAAAATATTCAATACATAGAGCTTGTAGATAAAGATACACTAAAGCCTAAAAAATTTGCAGAAAAAGGTGATATTATAGCGGTAGCCGTTTACGTAGGAAACACAAGACTGATAGACAACATAGAACTGTGAGAGGATATGGAAAGAAATACGATAAAAGAGATAACATCTATTCTATCTAACTACCTTCAGGGAAAAGAGAAAGCTATAGAGCTTACTCTGATAACGTTTTTCTCAAAAGGTCATCTACTTATAGAGGACTTACCCGGACTTGGAAAGACTACGTTAGCTATAGGTATAGCAAAAGTGTTAGGTTTAGATTACGGAAGAGTTCAGGCAACTTCAGACCTACTTCCTTCCGATATAATCGGTGTTTCTGTATTCAACAAAGAGAAATCTCAGTTTGAGTTTAAACCGGGTCCCATCTTCAACAACATATTACTTGTAGACGAGATAAACAGAGCAACGCCAAAAACACAGTCGGCACTACTTGAAGCTATGGGAGAAAAGCAAGTAACGGTAGATGGCACAACCTACAAACTGCCAGAGCCTTTCTTTGTGATAGCCACACAGAACCCTTCTGAACAGTATGGAACATTCCCACTTCCAGAATCCCAGTTAGACAGATTTTTAATGAAAATATCGATAGGATACCCTTCAAAAGAAGCAGAAAAAGAGATAATAAAAGGTGGAAGTAAAAGGGAAGAGCTTTACTCATTAAAACCTTTCATAACAAAGGAACAGATACTAAAAATCAGAGAGGAGATTCAAAAGGTTTACGTATCTGATAAAATGGCAGATTACATTCTCGATATAGTTTGGGCTACGAGAGAGAGTAAATATCTTGAGTCTGGACTTTCAACCAGAGGAACCCTTGCACTTGTTAATTCTGCAAAAACAAACGCATTTTTTGAAGGAAGAGACTTTATAATACCAGAGGACATAAAAAAACTATACCCCTACGTGATAACTCACAGAGTTATTTTCAAACCTGAGTTTGAAAGTCAAAAACAAGAGATAATAAAATGGATAGTGGAAAGCGTTCCTATCCCTCTGTAATAAAAATCACAAAAGCAGGTTGGATATTCATAATAACAACTATACTAATAGGTTTTGCGGCAGTAAACACAAACAACAACCTTCTCTTTTTTATCGTGTCAGCTTTCTTAAGTTTTATGGGACTGTCTGGATTTTTTGGAAAAAGAAACATAGAAAATTTGGACGTTAATATTGATTTTCCAGAAGAGGTTTTCGCAAACAAAGAGTTTATGCTAAACATAAACTTAAAAAACAAAAAGAAGTATCTTAACTCTTTTTTGATTGAGGTTGTTATAGATGATAAAAGCGTTGTTTTTCCAGTTGTAGAGAAAGAAGAAACAAAAAGTTTAAATCTAACCGTTTCCAAAAGGGGAGTGTTTGAGATAAAATCACTAAGCGTATGTTCTATTTTTCCTTTTAACTTTTTCATAAGATGTAGGAAAATAGATACAGAATATAAAAAGTTTGTATACCCAGAACCAAAAAGGTACCCACTGTCTTTTATATATTCTGATTATTCAAACAAAAAGGGAGAGGTTTCTTCAGAAAAGTTTGGATACGAAGGAGATTTAGTTGCATTAAGAGATTACAACGTTGGAACTCCGATAAAATACATAGATTGGAAAGCATCTGCAAAATCAGATAGACTAAAAGAAAAAGTGTTTTCATCTTTACAGTCTCAACCAGTTATGATAGATTTTGAAAAAATAAACCTTCCTTTAGAAGAAAAACTTTCCTTTCTAACTTACATAGCGGTAAACTACAAAAAATTTGAAGGAGTGTTTATAATCTTTGAAAAACAAACTTACGACATAACTTTAAAATCAAGTAGAGAAAAACTTCTTTCAAAATTTGCAGTTTACGGATTAGAGAAAAATGTTTAAAAACTTAACAGTAGATAAGCTTGTTAAGATAAACGCCTATGTAGGAAGTATAACTGCTTACGGTATAGTTTTTTCAAAGCTATCTGTAATTTACAGTATTCTCTTCCTTTTTCTGTTTTTTGTAGGTCTTTACAGAGATTTTTACAGACCCTTTAACATCTCAAGACTGGTTTTAAACATTCTTGGAATAGGTTTTGTGCTTATGATGATTCTTCAGATAAATCCAGAAAACATAGTTCAACCTGCAATAGATACGATAACGGCTTTACTTGGCTTAAAACTTTTAGAAGAAAAAAAGTTTAGAGATTACATGCAGATTTTCCTTATGATAACTCTGATACTTTCTGGCTACACACTTTTATCCATAAGTATGTTATTTTTGCTTTACTTAGTGTTTTACACGTTTTTCTTAAACTACGGCATAATCCTACTTTCTTTCTACGGAAAAGACCCAAACATGCAAATAGACCAAAAACAGTTAAAATCCCTGATAGTAAAAACTTCAGTGATACCGCTTTTAGCTATTCCAATGACTGTTTTTCTATTTTTCATCTTACCAAGAACAAACTACCCTATGCTAAACTTCCTACAGGCACAAGGTAAAGGTAAAACTGGATTTTCAGATAAAGTCAGCCTCGGAGACGTATCTTCCATACAACAGGACAACTCAGTAGTTGCAAGAGTAGTTATGCCAAAAGTATCAAATGAACTTTATCTAAGAGGTTTAGTTTTAGACTACTTTGACGGTAGAAACTGGGACAGTAAAAACGTAGCATTTACATACAAGCCAACACGCTTTTACGGTAATAAAATCAGTCATATAATATACTTAGAACCTACTTACCAACAGTATATTCTTACTGTTGATGTGCCTTACACAATCTCACAACCTTCAGGATTTTTAGTGTTTAAATACCCAGACTTTACATACAAAGTAGATAAACCTATAACTTCAAAAATCCGTTACGAAGGAGAGTCTATTTTAACGAATGTATACCAGCAAACCATAAACCCATCTATCTACCTACAGATACCAAACCTATCTGACGATATAAAAACCTTAGCGGAAAAACTAAAAAAAGATAAACCAGAAAAAACGGCGAGAGAGATATTTAACTACCTTCAGACATTCTCTTACTCGTTGGAAAATTTACCAGTAGGTTCAAACCCTTTAGAGGATTTTCTTTTTAAGTATAAAAAAGGAAACTGTGAGTTTTTTGCGTCTGCTATGGCAGTTTTACTTAGAGTAAACGGCATACCTTCAAGGCTTGTGGTTGGTTATAAAACTACAGATTACAATACAACTGGAGGATACTACATTTTTAGAGAAAAAGACGCCCACGTATGGGTAGAAGCTTACATAGACGACCAGTGGATAAAGTATGACCCTACTCCACCAGTAAGAAACCTTATCGTAGAACAGCTTTACAAAAAAACCAAGATAAAAGAGTTTTTTGAACTTGTAGATTACTACTACACCACATTTATCGTAAACTACGATTTCTCAAAACAGGTTGAACTCGTAAACAAAATAAAGTCAGGTTTAACCACACCAAAGTTTAAAGAAAACTTTGAATTCAACAAAAACTTAGTAGTATTGTCCATCGGTTTTGCCTTGTTTGTTTACCTAATTATTACAATCCTAAAGCACCAGAGAAAGACATACGAAGAAAAACTGTTAGAGATGTTTTTAAAGAAAATGAAAAAGTATGGTTATATAAAAAGTGAAAATGAAGGCTTAGAAGAGTTTGTTTCAAAGATAGATAAACAGGAAATTAGAGAAGTAGCCTTAAATTTTGTAAGACAGTACGAAAACTTTGTTTTTAAAGACAAAAAAATATCTAAAGAAGATTACTTAAGATTAAGTGCAGTTTTAGAATCTCTCTAAATTTACCTTTTTCAATAACTGTATTTAAAGTTTAAAAAGAAAAATTATACTAATCATCTTAAAATATTTAATCATAAATTAACAAAAAACATTCAGGAGGAATGATGAATTACTTAGCTGGTTTTATTTTTACAAGTGCCTTGGCTTTGTTATCTATGTTTATATCTGGTTTAGACATAGTAAAGTCAACTGTTAACTTTAGTCCACTGATTATAGCTATCATCATAGGTATTATCGTAGGAAACAGTGTAAAGATACCAGAGGTTTTAAAACCGGGGATAACGTTTTCCCTTAAAAAAATTCTTAGGGTTGCAATAATATTCTTAGGTTTCAGGCTAACTTTTCAAAATATTATCGATGTTGGACTTGAAGGTTTGGTAGTGGATACTTTTATGTTGATATCTTCTTTTGTAATCACTGTTTTTGTATCTCAAAGATTTTTTGGGCTTGATTCTCAGATGAGTTATATGATAGCTTCTGGGTCTTCTATATGTGGAGCTTCTGCTGTTTTGGCTACATCTCCAATTGTAAAAGGTCAGATGCATCAGGCTGCTATGGCTGTTGCAACCGTAACGATTTTCGGAACGATAGCTATGTTTTTATACCCTACAGTGTATAAAGCAGGTCTTCTTCCGGGTTTAGACGACACTACTTACGGCATCTACACAGGAGCTACCGTCCACGAAGTAGCACAAGTTGTTGCCGCTGGCTTTGCCGTATCAGATGAGGCAGGAAACACAGCTACAATAGTAAAACTAACAAGAGTTATAATGCTTGCACCACTTCTTTTATTTTTAAGTTTTTACTTTGCAAAAAAACACTCTACCCACGGTGTAAACCTAAGAGAGATACCGATTCCATGGTTCGTTTTTGGATTTATAGGTATGGTAGGAGTAAACTCTATGTCAGTTTTTCCAAAAAATGTAGTTAATTTAATCAACCAAGTTGATACATTTTTACTTACGGTTTCAATGGCTGCCCTTGGAATAGAAACATCTATAGACAAGATGAAAAAAGCCGGAATGAAACCTATATACTCTGCCCTTGTTGTATTTGTTTACCTTTTTGTAGTAGGATACATAGTCACTCTACTGGTTCATAAACTTTTTAGTTAAAAGGGGGAATAAGTTATGGCATTTAAAAAGATAGTTGTAGGATACGACGGCTCTGAATACTCTAAAAACGCTCTAAAAAAAGCTATAGAGCTTGCCAAATGCACAGAAGGAGAGATACACATTGTTGGAGTTATAAAACCTATAGAGTTTGGCGTTATAGATTACATTACACCAGAAGAAATAGAAGAGTATGAAAAAGAAGAAGAAACTAAAGAAGAAAAGTTTTTAAAAGAAGCTATGAATATAGTTAACGAATCTGGATTACAAGCGAGTTATAAAATACTGGAAGGAGACCCTTCTGAACAGATAATGACCTACGCAGACGAAGTTAAAGCAGACCTTATAGTTGTAGGACATAGAGGATTAGGAGGTTTTAAAAGATTACTTCTTGGTAGCACATCTTCGGAAGTTGTAAAGTATTCAAACCAAAGTGTGTTGGTAATAAAATAACGTTGCAGAAATTTTTTGTTGGAATATATTTATAAATCCAAATGAATACGGGGGCGATACGGGTTCGACGGCAAGGGTAGGCAAAGGGAAGCATGCCGTAGAAGGTCACTACGTAAAAAACCAAAGCAAAACAATTCCCGAACGCGAAATCGCTCTCGCTGCCTAATTAGCGCA
>PNIU01000098.1 GCA_002878035.1 Sulfurihydrogenibium sp. | reverse complement strand
GCTAATCTTTTACTAAATCCTCATTTATCTTTAAAGCCAGCACCTTTAAATCTTAGTAATAGAAACCTAAAAAGAGCTTACCTTTATTACTTAATATTCCTTGGAGTAAATTACCTTGTTTACAACGATAAAAAAAGTGGGTTTATTCTCTACAACAGATTAAGAAGGTTTGGAATGTCTTTAAATGAAGCCGTTGATTTTTTAAATGAAATAGTTTATTCCATAAATAAGATACTTTCAGATTTAAAAATAAGACCACTATTAAGAAGCACTTCGTTAGTTCCCTACAGTATAAACTGTAAAAAAGATTTTCCGGAAATTGGAAGTTTTGTAGATTTTGTAGAAGAGTTTAAAAAGGTAGGTTCTGAAAAAAAGAAAAGGTTAGTGGTAAGAACCCAAGATACAGAATTTTTAGGATATTTAATGAACTACATTTTAAACGATATTGAGATAGGTCTTTCATCTAAAACGTTTATTATAATCCCATCAGAAAATATTCAGAATCCAGACTCACTATTACTGGAAAACTTGGCCGGTTTTGATATAGTTTATTTCAAAAACCTTGACAAACTATCTCCAATTGTTTACAGAGAGTTTTACAAACTTTGGAAGGGGTTTGAAGGTATAATCCTTGGAGATTATTCATACTACTCTTTTATGGATTTTGACAGACAGAAAATCCAACTTTTCCATATAATCAAAGATGCTAAAATAGATGCACCTTTAATTACGAGAGAAAAAGCTGTTTACGATTTTATGGTTTCAAAACTAAAAGATGAGTATATATCACTTTTCCAGACTACAGATTTTAAAAACATAGGTAAGATTGAGTCTGATTTATACGACTTTGAGTCAGTTATGAAAATGTTGATGTCAGAATAGATTTTATGGTATACTACTTAATCTATATTTTTAAAGATTAAGGAGGAAGATAGATTATGTATGCTGTTATAAAGACTGGTGGAAAACAGTATAAAGTGGAAAACGGCACACTTTTAAAAGTAGAAAAACTTTGTGCTAATGAAGGTGATATTATAGAACTTCCTGCTATCTGTGTAAGGGACGACCAAGGTAACTTAAGAACGGAAGGAACTGTAAAAGCTAAAGTATTAAAACACGGCAAACACAAAAAAGTTTTAGTTTTCAAGTATAAACCAAAGAAAAACTACAAAAGGTTAAACGGTCACAGACAACCGTTTACTTTAATAAAAATTGAAGAAATATCTTAAGGAGGATTAGATATGGCATCAAAGGCAAGTGGTGGTTCAACACGTAACGGTCGTGATAGTATATCCAAACGTCTTGGTGTTAAAAGATACGATGGTCAAATAGTAAGAGCAGGAAACATACTGGTAAGACAGAGAGGAACAAAGATATATCCGGGTAAAAACGTTGGAATGGGTAAAGATTATACACTGTTTGCGTTAATAGACGGTAAAGTAAAGTTTGAAACATCTAAAGGTAAAAAAGTAGTAAGCGTATATCCGGTGGAAGCTTAACGATTGATAAATGCGGGTTTTTGCCCGCATATTTCATAATGAAAGACCTTTTCGAGAAAAAATCAAAGATATATCAATCCATCAGAAATTACTTTTACAAAACAGGTTCTATAGAAGTATTCACAGACATTCTCTTAGATTATCCCAATTTAGATAGTAACGTATACCCTATAGAGCTTTTCGTATTCAATGAAAAAAAAGAGAAAATCAAAAAATACCTTCATACATCTCCAGAGCCAAAGATGAAAAAAATCCTTTCAGAAATAAAATCTGACATATTTCAGATAACAAAAGTATTTCGTAATTTTGAAGGGTCTTACAAACATAGGATAGAGTTTACGATGCTTGAGTGGTATAGAGTAGATTACAACTTAGAGGACTTAATGGTTGATACAAAAAATATATTTATAGAAACGTCGATAGCACTATACAAAAAACCTTACATAGAGTATAAAGGAAGAAGGTATGACCTTACAGACTGGGAAAGTATAACGGTCGATGAGGCATTTTACAGATATACTGGTGTTTATCCTGATAGTATCGAAAGTATGAACAGGTTTTTAAAAGAAAAAGAAACTTTTTTTAAAGAGACTCATGACTGGGAAGAGTTGTTTTTTCACATATACGCCTTTTATGTTGAGCCTTTCTTAGGTTTAGAAAAACCAACTTTTATATACGACTATCCGCCACAGTTATCGGCTTTTGCAAAAGTAGAAAACGGAAAGGGAAAAAGGTTTGAAGCTTACATTAACGGTGTAGAGCTTGTAAACGGCTACGACGAGTTAAACGACCCACAGGAACTTGAGAAAAGATTAATTAAAGATTTAGAAAAGAAAAGACAAGAAGGTTTTGATTACCAGTTAGATAAAGAGTTTATAGAAACAACAAAAAACCTTCCAAAATCGGCTGGAGCATCTCTCGGATTAGATAGACTTATAATGGTTCTCTTAAATTTGGAATCTATTCATGTTTAGTAGTATAATCTTTACAAAAAGCAAGGGGGAAGTGTTATGAAGGTTCATTTTTTTGAAGTTGAAGACTGGGAAAGGTTATACTTAGAAAAGAAGATTAAAGACATGGGATTAGATGTTGACGTTGAATTTACAAAAGAGCCTATTGATGATACAAACGTAAATATTTACAAAGATATAGATGTGGCTATAGTGTTTATATACTCTAAACTGAATAAGGACGTTATAGAAAAACTGCCAAACTTAAAACTGATTATAACCCGTTCAACAGGCTACGACCATATAGATGTAGAGTATGCATCGAAAAAAGGTATAACTGTCTGCAACGTTCCCGGTTACGGTAACAACACTGTTGCAGAATACACTTTTGCCCTCATATTAGCCCTTGCAAGAAAGTTTAAACCGATGATAGAAAGAACATCTAAAGGAATATTTTCAAGAGATGGTTTAACTGGAATAGACCTAATGGGAAAAACCATAGGTGTAATAGGAGCTGGTAGAATAGGTAAACACGTTATAAGGATAGCTTACGGTTTTGGTATGAGAATACTGGTTTACGATAGATTTAAAGACCAAGAGCTTATAGACAAATACGGCGTTGAATATGTGGGACTTGAAGACCTTTTAAGAATGTCTGATATAGTAACTCTTCACGTTCCATACAGTAAATCTACTCATCACTTGATAAACAGGTTCAACATAAAACTGATGAAACTTGATGCTATGCTTATAAACACGTCAAGAGGTCCAGTTATTGAGATAGAGGCAGTCGTTCAAGCTTTAAAAGAAGGAAGACTGGCAGGAGGTGTAGGATTGGATACTTTCGAAGCAGAAGAGATTCTGATAGAAGAAGAGTATCTAAAAAGAGATGATATTCCCGCTATAAAACTAAAGAAAGCTTTGGAGTCTTTTTACGTTTTACATTCAGAAAACGTTATAGTCTCTCCTCACAACGCTTACAACACAAAAGACGCCCTTTACAGAATACTTGATATAACGTTAGATAACCTAAAATCTTATTTAGAAGGAAACCCTAAAAACAAGGTAGAGGCAGTTAACAATGCTTAAAGAAAAAGTTTTGATAGATAAAGTTTTAGAAGGAGAGAGAATCTCTCCAGAGGAAGGTCTTTATATGTTGGAAAACTACGACCTTCTAACCCTTGGTAGGCTGGCAGATTTTGTAAGAAGGAAAAAACATCCAGATAACATAGCTACCTTTGTAGTAGATAGAAATATAAACTACACTAACGTATGCGTTGCCGGATGTAAATTCTGTGCTTTTCAAAGGAGAAAATCTGACCCAGACGCTTACGTCCTTGATTTAGATGAGATTTTTCAGAAAGTTCAGGAACTTATAGATTGGGGAGGAACTACTCTTTTGATGCAAGGCGGTCTAAATCCAGATTTAAGGTTAGACTTTTACATTGAACTTTTTTCAAGAATAAAAGAAAAGTTTCCACAGATTCAGATTCATTCCCTTTCTGCTACAGAGATAAACTACATAGCAAAACTTGAAAAAATGAGCATTAGAGAAGTTCTTGAAAAGCTAAAAGAAGCAGGACTTATGTCTTTACCGGGCGGAGGAGCCGAAATCCTTTCCGACGAAGTAAGAGTTTTAATATCTTCCAATAAGACGACTACGGCACAATGGCTTGAAGTCCACAGAACAGCTCACGAGCTTGGAATGAGGTCTACTGCTACAATGATGTTTGGCCACGTAGAAAAACCAAAACATATAATACAGCATCTTGAAAACATTAGAAAACTGCAAGATGAAACTGGAGGATTTACAGCCTTCATTCCTTGGACTTTTCAGAAAGGAAACACTATGTTAGACTACTTACCACCGGCTACATCAGTTTGGTATTTAAAAGTTCTTGCACTGGCAAGGATATACTTAGATAACTTCGATAACGTTCAATCTTCTCACGTGACCCAAACTATGAAGATAGGACAAGTTGGTTTAAAGTTTGGAGCAAACGACCTTGGAAGCACGATGATAGAAGAAAACGTCGTTGCATCAACAGGTTTTAAAGTATCCAGTCCAAGACCTGAAAAGATGGTAAAACAGATAAAAGACGCAGGCTTCATTCCAGCCCAAAGAGACACATACTACAACATCGTAAAAGTTTTTAACTGATTAACTATAGAATAAACTGCTAAAAAAACGACAGACGCAAAAATTAAAGAATCTATTCTATCAAGCAGTCCACCGTGTCCCGGAATAAGGTTTGATGAATCCTTTGCTCCAACTTGTCTTTTAATGAAACTTTCAAAAAGGTCCCCTACCTGTAGTAAAACCGCAGATACGATAACGGCAACCATCCAATAACTCTCAAAACCAAAGTATCTGACTGCAAAGTATCCAGCTAACACAGAACCAATAAAACTTCCAACGGCACCTTCTAAGGTTTTCTTAGGAGACAAAACTGGAGCAAGTTTAACTCTACCAAAGAGTTTACCAACAAAGTATGCAGCAGTATCACCAGTCCAAACGACAGCAAACAAAACAAAAAGTAGATTTTTGTCAATATCAACTATCAAACCTAACGAAGAAGGAAAGAAAACACCGTAAAAAAATCCAAAAATTATATAGCTTAAGTAGTTTAAGTCGTACTTTTTTACAGCTTCGTAAAAACTGTAAACTACAATAATTAACAACGCCAAGTAAAAAGACAAAAACATCAAAGACAAAGACGATAAAAAGCCAACAGCAAGGACCTCTTTCTTGTATATCCCTACCAATCTTTTATTCAGTAAATTAAAGACTTCATAAACACACAAAACCGTGATGATTGCTATAAAAACTTTTACTACGTAAACAGGAAGGTAGATTATGCCAGCGATAACTAAAGATGCAAGTATAATGGCAGACAGGAATCTTTTGGTTAGCTCATTCATCTAAAACTTTTCCAAACCTTCTCTCTCTACTTTGGTAATCGTAGAGAGCTTTTAAAAACTCATCTTCATCAAAATCAGGCCAAAGTGTATCTGTAAAGTAAAGTTCAGTATAAGCCAGCTGCCAAAGAAGAAAATTTGATATTCTTTTTTCTCCACTTGTTCTGATAAGTAAATCTGGTTCTGGAATTTCTGGTCTGTACATAAATTTTTTAAATTCTTCTTCCGTTATTTCTTGCTTTCCAGATTTGAGTATTTTATTTACAGTGTCTACAATCTCAGCCCTACCACTGTAGTTTAGAGTTATTATAGTTGTCATACTTTTACAGTGTGCCGTTTCACTTTCTCCCTTTTCCATAGCTTTTAAAACATTATCCCAAAGTTTTTCCTTTCTTCCCATAAAAAGAAGCCTTACATCATTTTCTATTAACAAAGGTATTTTTTGATTTATATACTCTACAAGTAAAGACATTATTGCGTTTACTTCTTCTGGTGGTCTTTGCCAGTTTTCGGTTGAGAATGCAAACAAGGTAAGGTATTTTATACCTACATTCCTTGCAAACTTAATGGTTCTTTCTACAGCTTTAATTCCTTCCCTGTGGCCTTCTACTCTCTGAAGTCCTCTTCTTTTTGCCCATCTTCCGTTTCCGTCCATTATGATAGCTACATGGTTAGGTATCTTATACAGGTTTTCTATCAATTAAGAGCCTCCAGTTTTTTCTTTGCCAAAGCTGCTGCCTCTGTATCTGGATACTTCTGTATCAGGTCTTGAAGGTATTTCTTACCTTTCTCTACATCTCCAAGTTCTATGTAAGAATAACCAATTTTAAGCATGGCATCTGGATATTTTATACATCTTTTTATTTTTCCTTCATCACACTTTTGAAGTAAAAGCGTCCAAATATCTATAGCATCTTTATACTTCTTTTCTGCGTAAAATGTCTGACCAGCCCAGAATACAGCGTTTCCGTAAAGGTCTGAATCTGGATACTTTTTCAAAAACTCTACAAAATACTTTCTTGACTCTTCTATATTGCCTTTAAAGTAAAGGTCTAAAGCATACTGGTAAAGTTGTTTATCGTTTTGAGGAACCTTTACTTCTTCTTTACCTTCTCTCTTTAACTCCTGAGGATTTTGAGGTTGTTGTTTGTATGTGTGTGGCTTATTTTCTGAAGTTTTACCAGTTTTTAATTTTTCTATCTCTACGGTGTTTTGAGAGACTGTTTGAGATAGTCTATCAACCCTTGAAGTAAGGTTTGTAATAGCTTCTGTGTTGGACCTTGTTTGGTCTCTAAGTTCGTTTATATCTTGTCTCATACTTAAGATTTCTCTTTGCAGAGATACCAGTTTATCTTCTTGAGCACAAGAAGAAAGGATTAAAGCAGAAGCTATAAAAACAGTAATCTTCTTCATAACAAAACCCCCTTTTTCATTTTTTTAAAAAGAATAAAATTATTACGGTAGCAGACGTCATTCCCATCGTTATTATAGCAAGTTCTGAAAAGAAAAGAGCAGAATCACTTAGCTTTAGAAAATACTTATCCATCAAGAAAACTAAGAGAGGAAGGCTCATAAGAGACGTTAGGAACGTTATAAAAAATACGGGATTTTTTATAAGTTTTTTCATCTTCTCCGTAGTTTAAAGGTTTTAATGTAAAATATTTTATAACAAAACTTTTTTGGAGGCGTTATGAAATCTTACAACGTAGCCATACTTGGAGCAACTGGTGCAGTAGGTCAAACTATGTTGAAAGTTTTAGAAGAGAGAGATTTTCCTATAAACGATATTAAACTTTTGGCTTCTGAAAGGTCTGCCGGAAAGGAATTAGAATTTAAAGGTGTTAAGTACAAGGTTGAAGCTGTAACTGAAGAGTCGTTTAAAAATGTAGACATAGCTTTGTTTTCGGCTGGTGGAGAAAGAAGTAAAAAATGGGCTCCTATAGCTGCAAGTATGGGAGCAGTAGTAATAGACAACAGCTCTGCCTTCAGAATGGACCCAGATGTGCCCCTTGTAGTTCCAGAAGTAAATCCTGAAGATGTAAAATGGCACAAAGGTATAATAGCAAACCCAAACTGCTCAACTATCCAAATGGTAGTAGCTTTATACCCAATACATAAAGTTAAAAAAATAAAAAGGATAATAGTTGCCACATACCAAGCCGTATCTGGAGCTGGAGCAACAGCAATACAAGATTTAGAAAACGAAACAAAGGCATTTTTTGAAGGAAAATTTTACCAACCACAGGCTTTACCACACCATATAGCTTTTAACGTTATACCAAGAATAGATAACTTTGAACCAAACGGCTACACAAAAGAAGAGATGAAGATGATAAACGAAACAAGAAAAATTATGCATGAACCTGATATAAAAGTATCTCCTACCTGTGTAAGAGTCCCTGTTTTTGTAGGACACAGTGAAGCCGTAACCATAGAAACAGAACTTCCTATAACTGCCGAAGAGGCAAGGGAGATACTTATGAAATCACCGGGAGTTGTTGTAGAAGATGACCCTGTAAACAACGTTTATCCAGTGCCTATAGAAGTTGCCGGTAAAGACGATGTATTCGTTGGAAGGATTAGAAAAGATGCAGGCTTTGAAAACGGCTTATCTATGTGGATAGTAGGAGATAACCTAAGAAAAGGAGCCGCAACCAACGCAGTCCAAATCGCAGAACTTTTGATTAACTATGAACTGATATGACCATAAGACAAACATTAGAAGAGTTTGAGATAAAGAACCTTCACCCAAAGGCTGCAAAGAGCCTTTACGCAACAAGAGACGTAGAAGAGAAAGAGTGTGATGTTAGAACAAAGTTTCAAAGGGACAGAGATAGAATACTACACAGTAAAGCTTTTAGAAGACTAAAGCATAAAACACAGGTTTTTTTATCTCCAGAAGGAGACCATTACAGAACAAGACTTACACATACATTGGAAGTTGCCCAAATATCCAGAACTATTGCCAGAGCCCTTAGACTCAACGAAGACCTTGTAGAAGCCATAGTTTATGGTCATGATTTAGGGCACACACCTTTTGGTCATGCTGGAGAGTTTATTTTAAAAGAGAGCGGAAGCTATCACCACGCAAAACACAGCTTAAGAGTTGTAGAAAAGTTAGAAAACGAAGGAAAAGGCTTAAACCTAACAAAAGAAACCAGAGATGGAATACTAAAACACAGTAAAGGTAAATCACCTCTTATAGTAGAAGGTAATATGCCTAAAACTTTAGAAGGTGAGATAGTAAGGATAGCAGACAAAATAGCTTACATAAACCACGATTTAGAAGATGCTACAAGAGCTGGATTAGTCAATGAATCCGAAGTTCCAGAAGATATCGTTAAAATCTTAGGAAAAACAAAATCGGAAAGAATAACAACCCTCGTGTTAAGTGTTATAAACTCTACGATAGAAAATGATTACAAACATATAGTTATGGACGAAACTGTTTATAATGCCATGTATAAACTAAGGGATTTTCTTTTTGAAAAGGTTTACTACTCAAAGCCCGTTGTAAGTGAGCTGGAGAAAGCAAAAGGCGTATTAAGTGCCCTTTTTGAGTATTACGAAAAAAACTATCACGAAATTCCTTTCTACGAAAAGTATCTAAATCTGTGGGGAAGTTACGAACCAAAACAAGCCGCCGTAGACTACATAGCAGGCATGACAGACAGATACGCCTTAAAAACCTATGAAAAAATATTTATTCCTAAAAGTTGGCATGTGATTTAAAACTATCCACTGAGTAAAGGTAATCTATATCTTCTTTTAGCTGTTGAATGTTAGGATTTGGTTTAACTACTCTACAAACAGTCCATTCGTTATGATGAAAATGTTCTTGATTGTTAAAGTTAAACAAAGCTAAAGTAGGTTTTCTTAAAGCAACGGCTATATGGTAAGGTCCGCTGTCGCTTGAAACCACTATTTTACCAAGGTTTATAGCTCCTACAGACTCTAATATATCAGTTTGACCTGCTATATCGAAAATAGGATGATTATGTTTTTTTAAATACATTTCTATAAACTGTTGATTTACCTGTCTTTCAAAGTCTGCACCTATAAGAACAGGTATTAAACCGTACTTAGAGTAAGCGTAATATACAATCTCTTCGTATATTTTTAAATCTGGTCTTTTTGGCAAAGCATCTGGAGTTCCACAGCCTATGTTAACTATTAGAACGTTATCATCTAAACCTAACTCCTTTTTTATTTTTTCTCTAAACTTTTTAGCTTCTGGAGTTTCTTTTATTTCTATCTGAATATTACCTCTCTTTATTTCAAGTTTATCTAAAACGACAAAATCCCTATCTGTGTAGTTTAGAATATCAATACCGTATTTCTTTTTAAACGCTCTAACTGAGCCAGAGAAAAATGTGTAAAGAAGACCTCGAGGAAATACTTCGTTTATACCCAATGTTTTTATTCCATACTTAAATCTTCCTATCATAGAAACTATCGTAGATTCTAAACCGTAAGGCTCAAAGTCTATTATAAAATCTGGATTTACTTTCTTTATAACTTCATCAGATTTCTTCAATGCTTTTAAGAAAAGTCTTACACTGTTAAAGTAATGTTTATCTATTACGTAAAAGCTATCTAAAAGATGATGTTTTGCTATAAGTTTTTCTGACGGATAGCCGGGATTGTTTGATAAAAAAAGAAGATTTAACTTCGCATTTGGAAATCTATCTTTTAGTGCTCTCCAAGCTGCAGAACTTCTTAGAATATCACCTATACCTGCACTGTGACCCTTAATCATTAAAATATTTTTAGGATTTATATCCAAACCTTTACTTCTCCAAGATGAGATTATAATAGTTTTGAAAAAATTTTATCAGGATTTTTAAAAAGATGCTAAAAAAAGTTTTAATCTTTCATTTTTTTATTTTAGTGTTAAGAGTTTTGTATGTTCTGTTTAGAGATATAGATTTATCTCCAGAAGAGGCACAGTACTGGCTTTGGTCTAAATTCTTGGATTTATCTTACTACTCTAAGCCACCTTTGATTGCTTATCTAAACTTTCTATCTACTTCCATACTTGGGGACACGGAAATAGGAGTTAGAATAAACGCTATTATACTTGGCTTTTTTATAGCAATCATAACGTATGTATTTTCAAAAGAGCTTTTTAAAGATGAAAAGGTAGCTTTTTTTAACTCTGTTTTCATATACGCTGTTCCTGCCTACGACATAGCGTCTGTGATTTTCCTGACAGATACACCGCTGGCATTTTTCTACCTTCTTTTATCTTACTTATTTTATAAATCCGTTAAAGAAAATAAACCTTACCTTTGGATTATGACTGGAATATCGGCAGGTCTTGCTTTTTTATCAAAGTATTCTGCCGTTTTTTTCTTTCCAGTTGCAATTGTATACCTTACAATCTTTTCAAAAGAAACGTTTAAAAACAGATGGTTTTATCTTAGTATTCTTATTGCTGGAATATTCACTATACCAGTAATTTACTGGAATTTTAACAACGACTTTGTATCATTTAAACACGTGGAGAAACTATCAGGAGCAGAAGGAAGTTTTAGTATAAACTTAAAACATTTTGGAGATTATATATTAGGACAAGTAGGTATAAACTCGTTGTTCTTGACACCTTTTTTCGTTTATTCTTTATACAAAACATTCAAAGATAAAGATGAAAGGTTTATATATCTTTCTCTATCACCGATAGTGGTCTTTACGTTTTTTGGATTTATGGCATTAAAAAAGAATGTAGAAGCAAACTGGCCTGCCTTCGGTTACTCAACACTTTACATTTTAACAGGTTATTATATTTATACAAGATTCTTAAAAGTAGCCTTAATACCTATGGGATTATCTATTTTATCTATACTTATACTATTTTACACACCAATACTCGATAGTTTAGGATTAACAAAAATTTTACCACCAAAAATAGACCCTACAAAAAGACTTGTAGGATGGAGTGAAATGGCAAGTTTTGTAAGCGACTTAAAAAAACATTATCCAAAAAGTTTTGTTTTTTCAGATTCTTACCATATTTCTTCTGAAATGAGTTTTTATATGGAAGGAAAGCCTTTCGTTTACTGTGTAAGGATAGATAGAAGAATGAACCAGTGGGATTTGTGGGAAGGGTTAGAAAAATACGAGAATAAAGGTTACTATGGTATTTACGTTGCCGACCATCAAATCAACGAAAAAGTAAAATCTGGTTTTGAAAGTGTAGAAAAACATTATACATATCGAGTAAAATATAGAGGAGAGTTTGTAAAAGATTACTACATTTACGTTTTGAAAAACTACAAAAAATTAAACGAAGACCCAATAACAACCTACTGAGGAGAGATTATGGTAAAAGCAGTATTAACGGATATTGAAGGAACTACGACACCTATCTCTTTTGTGAAAGATGTTTTGTTTCCATACTCTTACGAAAAGATGGAAGAGTTTATACTAAAAAACAAGGAAAATCCGCAAATTTTAAGTATTTTAGAAGAAGTGAAAAAAATTGAAGGAAAAGATTTATCTTTAGAAGAAGTTATAGATACTCTTAAAAGATGGATAGAAGAAGACAGGAAAATAACACCACTTAAAGAGATTCAAGGCTTAATATGGGAAGAAGGATACAAATCTGGAAAGTTAAAAGGTTTTGTCTATCCTGACGCCTACCAAAAGCTAAAAGAGTGGTTTGAAAAAGGTATAAAGCTTTACGTTTACTCTTCCGGTTCTGTAAAAGCCCAAAAACTTCTTTTTTCAAACACAAACTTTGGAGATTTAAACTACCTGTTTTCTGGTTACTTTGATACAAACATCGGAAACAAGAAAGAAAAAGACTCTTACGTAAAGATAGCCAATCACATCGGTTTAGAACCAAGGGAAGTTTTATTTTTATCAGATAATCCAGAAGAAATAGTGGCGGCGGCGTCTGCTGGTATGAATGTGGTAAGGTTAGTTAGACCTTCCGATGCAGAGCACATAAAAGACTTTCCTTACAGTCAGGTAGAAAGCTTTAACGAAATCAAAATCTAAATGTTATAATTTTTAAACAGTTTTTGCTTGAGGCAAACTATGAACACCAAGATAAAGGTTGAAAACTTAGTAAAAGTTTTTGGAAAAAGAGAAGTCCTTAAAAACATAAACTTTGAAGTAAAAGAGAAAGAAGTTTTTGTAATAATGGGAGGTAGCGGTAGCGGAAAAAGCACCGTTATCAAACATATAATAGGACTTCTAAAGCCAACTTCAGGAAAGATATACATAAACGGTACAGACATAACAACCTTAAAAGATTTTGAACTGATTGAGTTTAGAAAGAAGATAGGTTATCTATTTCAGGAAGGAGCGTTGTTTGACAGTTTAAAAGTTTGGGAAAATGTAGGTTTTTACTACCTTGAAAATACTAAGATGTCAGAAAAAGAAATAAGAAAGATAGCCACAGAAAAACTTGCTTTAGTTGGATTAAAAGATGTAGAAGACCTTTACCCTTCCCAGTTATCTGGAGGTATGAGAAAAAGAGTTTCACTTGCAAGGGCTATATCTTACAACCCAGAGATAATACTCTATGATGAGCCATCTTCAGGTTTAGACCCTGTAACGTCGGCTATGATAGACAAACTTATCCTAAAACTGAGAGATGAGATTGGAGTTACTTCGATAGTTGTTACCCACGACCTTGAAAGTGCTTTTAACATAGCCGATAGAATAGCTATGATACACAAAGGTGTTATATACGCAATAGGAACACCAGAAGAAATAAAGAACAGTCCAGACCCAGTAGTTCAACAGTTTATAAACAGAAGACCAGAAGGACCAATAACAGACGAACTTATGAAAGAAATTCAAAAATCAAAAACATAAAGGAGGCGTTTTTTCTTGGGTTGTAAATGGAAAGGAATAATAGAAGCCTACAGAGAGTATTTACCAGTAAGCGAAAAAACACCGATAATAACACTACACGAAGGAAACACTCCATTAATAAAAGCCGACAACCTTGCAAAAGAAATAGCCCCAGATAAAAACCTTAACATATACCTTAAATACGAAGGCTTAAACCCAACAGGTTCTTTTAAAGACCGTGGAATGACTATGGCAATATCAAAAGCCAAAGAATCAGGTAAAGAAGCCGTAATATGCGCTTCAACTGGAAACACTTCCGCATCTGCGGCAGCCTACGCAGCAAGGGCAGGAATGAGAGCTTACGTTTTACTTCCAAAAGGAGCCGTTGCCATAGGTAAACTTTCCCAAGCGATGGTTTACGGTGCAAAGATAATAGCAGTTATGGGAAACTTTGACGATGCCCTTGAAATTGTCAGAGAGATAGGAGAAAAGTATCCAGTAGAAGTAGTTAACTCTGTAAACCCTTACAGACTTGAAGGACAAAAAACGGCAGCTTTTGAAGTGTGTGACTTTTTGGAAGAAGCCCCAGACTTTCACTTTCTACCTGTTGGAAATGCAGGAAATATAACAGCTTACTGGAAAGGTTACAAAGAGTATTACAACCTTGGAAAAATAAAGAAAACACCCAGAATGGTAGGTTGGCAAGCAGAAGGTGCAGCACCGATAGTAAAAGGTTTTCCGATAAAAAACCCTCAAACAATAGCAACAGCCATAAAAATAGGTAATCCTTACAGTTGGCAGCCAGCGTTGGCGGCGGCAAGGGAAAGTAACGGCTTTATAGATGCAGTATCAGACGAAGAAATATTAGAAGCTTACAAACTTGTAGCTTCAACTGAAGGCGTTTTTTGTGAGCCAGCATCGGCAGCATCAATAGCAGGAGTAATAAAATCTTACAAAAGAGGACTTTTTAAAGGTGGAGAAGTTATAGTCTGCACTCTGACAGGAAACGGTCTAAAAGACCCAGACACTGTCCTAAAAGCAAGCGAAAAACCTGTAGAACTACCACCAGATTTAGAAGAGATAGCTAAATTTTTACAGCTAAAATGAAGAATATTTTAATCGTTGGACTTGGAGCAGTAGGAACAGTTTTTGCCGTTTTTTTGAAAGAAGCAGGCCATAACGTATACGGTCTTGTAAGAAATAAAGAAAAGTATAACTGTAGCATATTCCAAGTAGATGGTATATGGGGACACCACAGTGCAACCTTAGACTTAGTAACCGAAAACCCAGAAGATTTAAAAAACGTAGATTTTGACATAATAATCGTTTCCGTTAAATCCTTTGACACTGAGCAAGCTATAAAAAACATAAAAGATTTAGTAAAAGATAAAACCTTTGTAATACTTACTCAAAACGGTTATGGTAACTATGAAACGGCAGTAAAATACATTCCAAAAGAAAAAGTACTACTGGGAAGAGTTATATTTGGTAGTAAAGTAGATAAAAACTGTCATGCAACCGTAACAGTTAATGCAGACGACGTTAGGATAGGACAGCCAGAAAATCTTACAGAAGAAAGTAAAGTGATAGAGTTAGCATGCACAATAAAACACACAGGAATACCTGCGTCATACTCTAAAGAAGTTTATAAAGTGCTATGGGATAAAATACTTTACAACTGTGCCCTTAACCCACTGGGAGCATTACTCAAAAGAAGGTATGGTGAGCTTGCAGAAAACCCTTACACAAAAGAGATAATGAACGAAATAATCAAAGAGATATTTGAAGTTTGCCAACTTAACAACATAAAACTTAACTTTAAATCAGCCGAGGAATACATAGAGTTTTTCTACTCAAAACTTATTCCACCAACTAAAGACCACTACCCATCTATGTATTACGACCTAAACTCTGGAAATAGAACGGAGATAGATGCCTTAAACGGAGCAATCGTAAAACTTGGCGAGAAAGTAGGATACACTCCAAAAGTAAACAAAACTATATACAACCTGATAAAATCGTTGGAAAAGTAAAGGTAAAAATCTTAT
>PNIU01000078.1 GCA_002878035.1 Sulfurihydrogenibium sp. | reverse complement strand
ACTTTGCTCCTAAATCAAGAGAACCGTAAGCTAAATCAAGTCCAAAACCGATAGAAAGATTTGGGTTAATCTGATAAGATATAGCTGGTATAACTCTCATAAACTGTAAGTTAGTATGCATGTTTGCAAGTCTTTGTCTTGGGTCTTTATCTCTATAATCTGCACCCATACCAGACACACCGTAAGCAGATATACCTACAACAACTTGGTCGTTAATTCTGTTTGTTATACCGATTTCTGGCACTGTAAAGAAGCTTGCTCTTGATGATACGTATCCTGTATCTCCAGCGCCATTATCTGCATACCTTGCTTTTACGTCTGGCATAAAGATGATTCCGCCGAACGTTACAGTAAAGCCTTTTTCTGTGCTCATCCATGCTGGGTTTCTAAATATTGAATCTACCGAACCAACTGGCATACCTACACCAAGACCACCCATCGCAGAAGATGCTGGAGTAACACCAATTAGGTTATCTCCGTTTGTAGCAAAAGCTGAACCTGCTGCCACAGCTAAAACAGCTGCAGAAAGTAGAACTTTTCTCATAGTACCAACCTCCTATATAAAATATCTAAGATATACATTTATATTGAATTATAAAATTTATAAAGTTGTCAAACACTAACCAAGTTTTCGTTATGCTATAATTAAAAAGCCTTTAATAAAAAAAGAGGTTTATGTTGAAGTTTTTTGTAGTTTTCTTACTAATTTTCTTAACTTTCACATCGTCTTACGGACAGGAAAGTGTGCTTATAGAGTCTGATTCTATAGAGAGAGATAAAGATGATATCATCACTGCAAAAGGAAACGTAGTAGTAACTTACTTAGATAAAGTTTTAAAATCAGATATCGTTATATACGATGCAAAAAATAAAAAAGTTACGCTTCCAGAGAAGTTTTACATAAAAACAAAAAGTTTTGAAGGGACTGGAAGTAGAGGCTGGGTTGACGTTGAAAACGACGAAGGAGAGATTTTCGATTACGAAGGAGTCGTTGAAGGAAAGTACTTTGTGAGAGGAAAGTATTTAAAGAGAGTTAAAGATACGTATTACTTTAACGATGGAGAGTTTTCATCTTGTCCTTTTGACCAGTACGATTGGAACATAAAAGCATCTTCTGGAAGTTTAAAACAAAACGACAAAGTAAAAACCTATAACATGACTTTTAGATTCTGTAGAATACCTATCTTTTATACACCTTACTTTTCTTACCCTGCGACAAATAGAAAAACTGGCTTACTTCAGCCTTTGATAGGTCAAGATACCTACAACACGTTTATATACAAACAACCAGTGTTTTTTGTTATAAACGACAGTTCAGATATAACACTTACTACAGACTACAGAAATAAGCAAGGTTTTGGATTGTCTACAGAATATAGAAGACTTTTTGATAAAGGAGTTTATTTAAACGTTCAGTTAGATATGTTTAAAGAAAAGTCAAACGGGTTTTGGTGGCAAAACAGAGATACAACGCCTATCACAAATAGATGGAGATTTAAACTTGAATCTAACTACTCTCCTTTTGATAGATGGCAGTTTTTCACAAAAGTAGATATACCAAGCGATAGATACTTCTTTGAAGATTTTTACAACTTCTCATTTTTAAAATACACAGCTTTTACATCTTCTTACATAGTAGGAAGAACTCAAACTAAAGATTACTTAATCGAGACAAATATAAACTACTTTTACGATTTAACTACACCAAACAACAAACAAACCCTTCAAAGACTTCCAGAAGTCAGATTTTACTGGAAAGAAAAACAACTTTTAAATTTACCGATTTACTATGACTTTCTATCTGAATCAACTTACTTTTACAGACAGGAAGGAACTTCTGGTTTTAGATTCGATAACACTCTAAGACTTTCTAACTACGCTTACTTTGACAGATTTTTGAACCATTTTGAAATTTCTCCTAAATTTACTCTCTACTTAAACACAAAAGACTCAAATACTTTAGACACAAGGTTTCTAATGCCTATAAAAGACACGTTAAGAACTACTTTTATAAAATCTTACTCTTCTTTTAACCATTTAATCATACCTCAGGTTTCTTTTGAGTATATATCTAAAGTAAACCAGTCTAACCTACCGATTTACGATAGAAACGACAGAATAAACGAAAAAGAAGATGTTGATTTTACTCTTTACAACATCTTAAACTTTAAAAATGATTATTTTTTAAGATGGGAACTTTCTCAAGGTTACTCTTTACTTGACCATTACTATATAGGAGACGTTAGGTATAACTCCAGCACAAAATCTTTAAAAAACAGTATTTTTATGAGTATAAAAGGTTTCTCTGTTGACAGTATTCTTTACTATGACTGGCAGAAAAAACAGATATCAAGGACAGTTTCGTCCGTATCTATTCCTATTAACAAGTATATAAACTACTCTGTATCTTACATAGAAGACAACGGAGATACATCTCAATCAAAGCAGATGTCTAACTCGGTATCTATAAACTATCTCAACTACAGCTTTTCTGGATACATACTAACTAACTTAAAAGATAAATATACTCAAAGAAAAATGTTTACGTTTAATTGGAACAGAGGATGTTGGAGTCTATCCTTTGGTTATCTGGATGACTACAACGTCACAACCCAAAGACACTACAGGAACGTATATATCGTCATAAATATATTAGACGTTCATTACAGATTGCCTTTTGTTAGAAATTAAAATAACTACCTCTTGGTCTATTTCTTAGAAGAGATATAGGTTTTCTACCTCTAAACCCTTCGTTTATACCGTGCCAGTACATTATCTCGTCTTCATCTTCTTTCCAGCATAAGAATATCTCTTCTCCTTCGTGTTCCGATAAAAAATCAACGATAACTGGGTCTATACCTTTTACTAAAACGCCAAAGTTTTGTATTGTATCTATAAGTTCTTTTATTTCAGATTCTAATATGGCTATCTTACTCTTGGCATACATCATCTCAAGTTCTTCTTTGTCTGTTTTTTCAAGTTCGGATAGTTCCTCATACTTCATTATGTTGTAGTAGATTTCGTCTCTTTTTTCTGCTATCTCTTCAGCCAAAACCTTTATCTGGGGTAATATAGCATTTGCCTCTTCTATTGAGAAGTATCTTGCCATAACACTTTCCTCCAAAATTTCTTACTCCTTTATAATATCATAAAAAATCAAAAATTTTTCTATGATAAAAATGTTAAAATATTTAAAAACAATTCCAAAGGGGTTTGATCTATGAAGATTACTGTAGACAGAAAGATTTTCCAAGAGGCTGTCAAAAAAGTTATAGCTGAAAAAAAAGCTGCCTTACCTATACTTACAAACTTTCTTTTGAAGGCTGAAAATGGAAGATTAGTTATACAAGGAACAGACCTTGAGGTTTTTACTACATACTGGATTAATGCAGACGTTGAAGAAGAGGGAGCCGTATGTGTAAATGCTAAAAAATTAACAGACATATCCAAGGTTTTACCTTCTACAGAAGTAAGCCTTTCTCTGGAAAAAAGTAATCTAAAGATAGTTTCTGGAAAGACTAAGTACTCGATTCCAACAGTAGACCCAAACGATTTTCCAACCTTTGAAAGTTTTCCTTCAGACCTTGCAGTAAGCATATCTGGAAGCACATTATTAAATGGTATTACCAAGACAGTTTACGCTGCATCAAAAGATGAAAGTAGGTTTGCTTTAAACGGTGTATGTTTCTCTTTTGTTAACAGTCATATAGATTTTGTTGCTACAGATGGTCATAGGCTGGCACTTTACAAAGGTGAGATTACTGGAAAAGGTGTTGAAGGTAAACATATAGTCCCTCAAAAAGCCCTATCCGAAGTAAAAAAATTGGTTTCTGAGTATGAGGACGTTGAGATAGCTATATCTGGAAGTAGTATATTCTTTAAAGGTGGAGATTGGATGTTATCGGCAAGGCTTTTAGAAGGTATTTTCCCAGATTACACACAAGTTATACCTACGACTTTTAACATACAGGTAGAGGTATCTAAAAATGAAATAATAGATTCTGTAAAAAGAGTTGTAGTTGCCGAAGAAAGTGATGCAAAACCAATAAAACTAACACTTAAAGAAAATAAACTTATAGTTTCAACTCCAACTTCTGAGGATACTTTCGCCGAAGATGAGATAGATATAGATTACGAAGGAGAAGAGTTTGAGATAGGTTTTAATGGTAAATACATAATAGAAGCTATAGATGAGATAGAAGATAGCAGAGTTTTAATGAAATTTATCAACAAAGACAGTCAGACTGTAATCGTTCCAAAAGATGAAAACGAGCCTTATTTAGCCGTTGTTATGCCTATGAGTATCTAAATTTAAGGAGGTTTTAACGTTGGAAGAAAATAAAAATATGGAATATTCTGCAGAAGCTATACAGGCTGTAACTGGTCTTGACCACGTAAGGGCAAGACCTGCCATGTACATAGGTGATATAGGAGAAAGAGGTCTACATCATCTGGTATGGGAGATACTGGATAACGCCGTAGACGAAGCTATGGCAGGTTTTGCGAAAAATATTTCCGTAGTTATTCACGAAGATGGCTCGGTTACAGTTGAAGATGATGGTAGAGGTATTCCAGTAGATATTCATCCGGAGTTTAAAATACCTGCCGTAGAGATGGTCTTTACCATACTTGGAGCTGGTGGTAAATTTTCTAAGAAGGCTTATCAATACTCTGGTGGTTTACACGGAGTAGGAGCTTCTGTAGTTAATGCTCTTTCAAAGTGGTTGGTTGTTGAAGTCTACAGAAACGGTAAAATCTACAGACAGGAGTATTCTTACGGTAAACCTGTTACTCCGTTAAAAGTTGTAGGGGAGACAACAAAAAGAGGAACAAAAGTAACCTTTAAACCAGATGATTCTATCTTTGAAACTACGAATATTAAGTATGATATAATCCAAAAGAGAGTTAGAGAGCTTGCGTTCTTAAATCCCGGTGTAAAGTTTACAGTTATAGACGAAAGGAAAGATTTAAAAGAAGAGTTTTACTTTGAAAACGGTATAGTCGATTTTGTAAAAGTGTTAAACCAAGCAAAAGAGCCTCTTTTTGATGATGTAATTTACATAAAAGGTGAAAAAGATGGTGTGTTGGTAGAAGTTGCATTTCAGTATACAAAAAGTTATAACGAAGTAGTTGAAAGTTTTGTTAACAACATAAAAACTGTAGAAGGTGGAACTCACGTTTCTGGTTTCAGAGCAGCTTTAACAAGGTCTATGAATAAAACCATTTCCAGTATGAAGCTACCAAAAGAGCTAAAATCAGGTATAAGTGGAGATGACCTTAGAGAAGGTTTAACGGTAGTTATATCTGTAAAAGTTCCAGAGCCTCAGTTTGAAGGACAAACAAAAACAAAGCTTGGCAACCAAGATGTAAAAAGAATTGTAGAGTCAGTTGTTGGAGATTACCTTCTTGAATTTTTCGATAAAAACAAGGATATAGCGGTAAAGATAGCCGAGAAGGCTATAGAGGCAGCCGTTGCAAGGGAAGCAGCAAGAAAAGCCAAAGAGATGTCAAGAAGAAAATCTTTCCTCGAAGATAGCTCTCTACCGGGAAAACTTGCAGACTGTTCCGAAAGCGACCCTACAATCTGTGAACTGTTTATAGTGGAAGGAGAGTCGGCTGGTGGTTCTGCAAAGCAAGGGAGAGACAGAAGAACACAAGCTATCCTTCCTCTAAAAGGTAAAATACTTAACGTTGAAAAAGCAAGGATAGATAAGATACTATCAAACGAAGAGATTAGAGCTATAGTAAACGCTATCGGAACTGGAATAGGACTACCTATAAAATCGGAAGATGAAGAGAAAAAAGAAGATGAAGGCTTTGACCTTTCAAAGCTAAGATACCATAAAATAATCCTTATGGCAGACGCAGACGTTGATGGTTCCCACATCACAACACTACTTTTAACTCTATTTTACAGGTTCTTCCCACAGATAATAGAAAACGGCCACCTTTACATAGCTCAACCACCACTTTACAAGTTAAAAAAAGGTCGTTCCGAAATGTACGTTAAAGACGATGAAGAGTTAAACAAAATAGTTATAGAGTTTGCATCAGATGAAATTGCCATCGAAGGAAAAAATCTAAACAAAACACAAATTAAAGAATTAGCAAAACTTGCCAAAGAGTACAAAACTCTAAAAGAAAACCTATATAAGAAGAAAGATAAAGCTGTAATAGATACATTGATTAAACTAAACGTAAGCGAAGAAGATATAAGAGACGAAGAGAAAGTTAAACAGATTGTAGAAAACCTCAAACAAACTCTACCAAATTACAACATTTACTACAAATTTAACAACGAAGAAGCAGACTATGAAATATTCATAGAAAGACAGGAAAGGTTTAGTAAGTTTGTTAACAAAATTGATATAGACTTTCTGTCATCTTACGCATTTTTAAGGTTAAAAGAGATAGAAAACAAAATCAAAGAGCTTGTTGGAAGCTTACCAATAGAAATAAGCTACAAACAGAAAAGTGTAACTGTGGAAGATTTAGACAAACTTTACGACGTTATTTTTGAAGCTGGAATGTCTGGATGTGAGATACAAAGGTATAAGGGTCTTGGAGAGATGAACCCAGAGCAGCTTTGGGAAACTACCATGAACCCAAAAACCAGAAGACTGCTACAAGTTTCCATCGAAGATGCAGCCTTGGCAGACGAAGTATTCTCAATACTTATGGGAGAGAAAGTAGAGCCAAGAAGAGACTTTATAATGAAGTATGCAAAAGAAGTAAGGAATTTGGATATTTAATCCGAAAAAGTTAATATGAAAAAGTTTTTACTGTTAATCTTTTTAATTGTTGGTATTGCAAAGGCTGAAGATTTAAAAGTTTACGGTTTTGACCAAGAAGTCTTTAAATTTAAGGACTTTTATTTTATTAAAAACTTGGAGATTTTTGAGTTAGACGGTAACACTTTTGGAAGAGACTATAAATACAAAACAGAGAAACCAACTACTTTCGTTGAACTTGCCTACCAGCTAAAAGTAAGTTATTACGAGTTAAAAGCTGCAAACCCAGACATAAACCCCTTTAAAGTTCCAGCAAACGTTTATATAAAAGTTCCTCTAAGAAAACAGCTTCCAGAAAATTACCAGCTAAACACTGTATATGTATCAACACAAGACCACAGACTTTACTTACCTATCGAAATAGAAGGTAAAAGATACGTTATAACCTTTCCAGTTGGTTTAGGTGGAGATGATTTCCCTACACCAAAAGGAGAGTTTGTAATTACAGAAAAGAAGTTAAACCCAGACTGGGTTGTCCCTCCAAGTGCAAGGAGAAACAATCCAAACCTTCCTCCGGTTGTTCCTTACGGAAGTCCTGAAAACGGTTTAGGTACAAGGGCTTTAAGGTTAAACAATTCATCTTACATGATTCATGGAACAAGCAAAAGAAGTGAGAAAGGTGTAGGTATGAATATCAGTTATGGCTGTATAGTTCTAAGAAACCAAGACATAGAAAGAATTTTCGAGCTTATCCCTCTAAATGCCAAAGTTGTTATATACTGATTTCGTAATATATTAAATTCATTATGAAAGTAGGCTGGATAGATTATTTAAACACGTTACCTTTTGGCATAGAAAACTTTAAAGACCTTGAGATAGTAAAGGATTACCCTGCCAATCTAAACAAGCTTTTAAAAGATAAGAAGATAGATGTTGGTATCGTATCGGTAGCAGAGTATCTGGAAAGTTTTTACCAGTATCTGATAATACCAGACCTGTCTATCAGCTCTTACAAAGAAGTTGGCTCCGTTATCATAGCTTCAGACATTCCGATAGAACAGGTAGAAACTATCTACGTAACGAAAGAATCTAAAACTTCTTTCTACCTTACAAGGGTTATATTTGAGATTTTTTTAAATAAAAAGCCCGAGTATAAAACCTTTGATTCATACAAAAAAAGACAGACTGTCCTTCTAATAGGAGACAAAGCGTTAGAGTTTAAAAAAGATTACAGTTACGTTTATGACCTTTCAAGTTTGTGGTTTTCTAAAACAAAACTACCTTTTACCTTTGCTTTATGGTGTGTAAACAAAGACTTTTTCTTAAAAAACCAAAATAGAGTAAACGAGTTTGGTAAAAGTTTGAAAAAAAACGTAGAAAGTTTTTTCTCTAAAATCGATAACCTTGATTTGGAAAATTGGAAAAAAGATTATCTAAAGAATCTAAAGTATGACTTTGATAAAGAAAGTATAGAATCTGTTAGGCTTTTTTCCAGATACCTTTTGCAACTTAACATTATAAAAACGTTACCAGATATAAGATTTACAGATGGAAAAGTTATTACGGCAGATGGAACTCAGACATTTTTTAACTTTGACTACAACGAAGCCTACCACAGCACGAAAGCTGGCTCCTACACAGAAAGTCTATACAAGTTTGTTATTCCCTGTAAAATAGATTCTATCTCAAAAGAGAAAGGTAAGTTAGACATTCTTGATGTAGGGTTTGGACTTGGTTACAACGTCGCAGTCGCCATAAAAGTTGCAAAAGAAAGTAATCCAAACGTAAAGCTAAATATCATTTCAGTAGAAAAAGACCAAAACTTTATAGATAGAATAAACTCAATGGATATTCCGGAAAATCTAAAAAAAGAGTTTGAAATCATAAAGAGTCTAACAAAGTCTTTTATAACTTTAAACTCAAAAGAGTATTTAGCATACAAATATGTAGATGAAAACGTAAATTTAGTTGTTATAGTAGGAGAAGGAAGAGAAGTTTTACAAAATCTTGCCAAAGAAAACTACAAGTTTGATGCTGTATTTTACGACCCTTTTTCTCCAAAAGTAAATACAGAAATGTGGACCTTTGATATATTTAACGTAGTAAAGTCTTTGATGAGAGAAAAGGCTATACTTGCTACCTATTCTGCCGCTTTACCTGTTAGAAAGGGACTTATGGAAGCTGGGTTTAAGATTGGTCTTGTGGAGCCAGTAGGAAGAAGAAGTTACTCTACCGTTGCTACTTTGGAAGGGGATATTCCACCTATTCCAGAAAAAGAACTTGAACGATTGAAAAACTCTCCTTTATCAAAACCTTACAGAGATGAATGTCTTTGTAAAAGTAAAGAGGAAATATGGGAAGAGTATCAAAGGTCAGTAAATTTTAGCTCTTAACCTTTTCAAAAACCTCTCCCGCGTGGAAAGAACTTCTAACAAGAATTCCTGAAAAAACTTCTTTAAAACCGATTCTGTATCCTATACTTTCAAACTCTTTAAACTCTTCTTCTGTGTAATACTTTTCTACTGGAAGATGGTTTTTAGAAGGTTGTAAATACTGTCCTATCGTAACGACCTCACAATCACTTTCCTTTAAATCTATAAGCAATTGTACTATCTGCTCTTTTGTTTCTCCTAAACCTACCATAAAACCGGATTTTGTTACTATGTTTTCATTGAGTTTTTTAACGGCTTTTATAATGTTTAAAGACCTTTCGTAGTTACCTTGGGGTCTTACTTTTCTGTAAAGTTCTTTCACGGTTTCTATATTGTGGTTTATAACGTCTGGATTTGCTTCTACAACGATTTTTAAAGCGTCCAGATTTCCTTTAAAGTCTGGAATCAACACCTCTACAGTTGTGTTTGGGTTTAGTTCTCTAACTTTTTTTATAACTTCTGCAAAATGAGATGCTCCACCATCTGAAAGGTCATCTCTATCGACAGATGTTATAACAACGTGCTTAAGTCCAAGTTTTTTAACGGCTGTGGCTATGTTTTCTGGTTCGTTTGGGTCAAGGGGGTTAGGCTTTCCGTAGTTAACGTTACAGTAAGGGCAATTTCTCGTACATACATCTCCCATTATCATAAACGTTGCCGTTTTTCTGGAAAAGCAGTCTCCTATGTTTGGACAGTTTGCCTCTTCGCAGACTGTGTGTAGGTTCAGGCTGCGAAGAAGCTTTTTTATCTGGAATACTTCAGGTATTAATGGGGATTTTACTTTTGGTTTCATTACTCACCATAGCCGTAATCTTTCCACCAATTTGGGTAAAGTGGATAAGAAGAGCATAAGGATAAAACGTCTTCTTTAACTTCTTGGATAACTTTCTCATTATCTAAGTTTTTCAAGACTTTAACTATATTTTTTGCTATCCTTCTCATATCGTTTTCTTTCATACCTCTTGTTGTCAGTGCTGCCGTTCCAAGTCTTATTCCAGATGTAACGGTTGGTTTTTCTGGGTCGTAAGGTATTGCGTTTTTGTTTACGGTTATGTTTGCTTTTCCAAGGGCTTCTTCGGCTTGGTTTCCTTTAACGTTTAATGGTCTAAGGTCTACCAGCATCATATGGGAATCTGTTCCACCGGACACTATCCTTAGACCTTCCGCCATCAACTCTTCTGCTAAAGCTCTTGCATTTTTTACTACCTGCTCTGCATACTTTTTAAACTCTTCTGTTAAAGCTTCTCCAAAGGCAACGGCTTTAGCCGCTATAACGTGCATCAAAGGTCCACCTTGAAGTCTTGGAAATACCCATTTATCTATATCTTTAGCAAATTCCTCTTTACACAGGATAAAACCACCTCTTGGACCTCTTAACGTTTTATGGGTTGTAGAAGTAACGAAGTGAGCGTATGGGACAGGGTTAGGGTATACTCCACCAGCTATTAAACCAGAGTAGTGAGCCATATCTACCATAAGTAAAGCACCAACTTCATCGGCAATCTCTCTAAACTTTGCAAAATCTATGACTCTTGAGTAAGCCGATGCACCTGCTACAATCATCTTAGGTTTGTGCTCTTTTGCCAGTCTATAGACTTCGTCGTAATCTATAAGCTCAGTTTTTGGGTCTAATCCATACTGAACAGAGTTAAAGACTATTCCTGATACGTTAACCTTTGCACCGTGGGTTAAGTGGCCTCCGTGGTCCAATCTCATTCCAAGTATTGTGTCGCCTGGTTGAAGTTGAGAGAAAAACACGGCTTGGTTTGCTTGAGAGCCTGAGTGTGGTTGCACGTTAGCGTGGTCTGCTCCGTAAAGTTTTTTTAATCTTTCTATGGCAAGGTCTTCAACTATATCTACATACTCACATCCACCGTAATACCTTTTGTGAGGTAAACCTTCTGCATACTTGTTAGTCAAAACGCTTCCTTGTGCTTCCATAACAGCCTGAGAAGTGTAGTTTTCAGAAGCTATCATTTCAAGATGTTCTTGTTGTCTTTGAAACTCTAAAGATACTGCCTTATAAACTTCAGGGTCAACTTTTTTAAGGTTTTCTAACAATTTTCATACCTCCTTATTACTTAAATCTTTCCTTCTTCTATATCTAAGATTAACTTTACTCTTCTTTCGTGTCTTCCACCTTCAAAAGGAGTTTCCAAGAAAACATCAACAATTGCAAGGGCATGGTCTAAACCTATAACTCTTTGACCTAACGCTAAAACGTTTGCATCGTTATGGGACCTTGCCATTCTTGCCATAAATTCATTTGTGCATAAAGCAGCTCTGACACCTTTTATTTTGTTTGCAGCTATAGATATGCCTATACCAGTGCCACAGATGATTATTCCCATATCGGCTTCGCCTTCTACGACAGCTTTACCTACGTTTTCACCAAAGTAAGGGTAATCTACAGGTTCAGGAGAGTAAGTCCCTTTATCAACTATCTCGTATCTTTTTGACTTTAGATATTCCTTGATTTTTTCTTTGTAAAAGAAACCACCATGGTCGCTACCAAGTGCTATTTTCAAAAGATAAACCTCCTGAAAGTTTAGGTATACCAATTATATCACAACCTACTTATGCTATGGTATAATCATTTTTATTTATTACCATTTTGAGAGGTTTTTTTGTTGGAATGATAAAAAAGATTTTGTTAGTTATCTTTCTTTTGATATCCCTTTCCTACGCAGAAGAAGATTTATTTAAAGTAGCAAAACAGAAAGTCCAAATTAAAAGTGTAGAAAATAGTATAAATAAAGCCTTAAAATTTTACAACGATGGACTTTTCTCCAATGCAGCAAACTTAGCCCAAGACACTTTACTTAACAATGAAGTTTCAGACAGGGATTACGCAGTTTTAAACTTAATCCTTGCAGCTTCTTTGTATAAAGCAAGAGAAGAAGATATTATGTATAAATACATACAGCAGGTTCAAGATGATAGGTTAGATGATTACACACTTTACAGAATCTACCAGATAGCTATGTCTCTCTTCATAGAGAGAAAACACAAGGAAGGGCAGGAGTATATACTAAATAAACTTGGAATAAATCAGCAAAATGACGTTAAAATCAATGGTTCTGAAGACGATACAGCTAAAATTATAGAAGCGATATTAGGAAATAAAGAAAAGCCAAAGGATAAGATAAAGAAATTAACAAAAGGAGGAAGGTTTAGATTCTTTGGAGAAGACTCAAAAATAATAACCTATAACAACGTTGATTTTATACTTGGGCAGAACATATTCGAGCTTGACCCTAATATACCAATCATAGGAAAACTTTCTATATACGTATCAGAAAAGGACCAAACTTTGTTGGAAGTTGCTAAAAAGTTAGACCTTGGCTACTACGAACTTAAAAATGCAAACCCGTTTTTAGACCCGTTTGATATTAGAAAAAATCATATAATCATCGTTCCTTTCCGAAGGATACTACCAGTTAGAGATTTTAAATACGGAACTATTTACATAAACATAAATGAAAAGAGACTTTACTACCCAATTAAGATAAACAACAAAAGCTACGTTATCACTTTTCCAGTCGGTATCGGCACAGATGAAGCCCAGTCTCCTGTAGGAGAATTTAAGATATCTCAAAAGAGAAAAGATCCAGCTTGGTATCCACCACCAAGCATAAGAAAAGAACAACCAGATTTGCCAGAGGTCTTCCCACCCGGACCAGACAACCCTCTTGGAACAAGAGCTATGAGACTTGGAAATACAAACTTTTTAATGCACGGAACAAACAAAGAGTATGGAATAGGTATGAGAGTTAGCCATGGTTGTATAAGAATGTACAACGAAGACGTTGAAAGACTTTTTGAAGTTGTAGAGATAGGAACCCCAGTTGTTAGTAAAGATATACCCTACAAAGTTTACTTTAACTCTGAAAAGTTTGTTGAAGCTTTCGACGATGAAGCAGTTAGTATGATGGAAAAAGCAAAAATTGCAAGTAAAAGTTTTCTAAATCTATATAAAACTGATATCGTTGGAAAAAGTTTTGCAATAAAAACTTGGTAAGAGGTGAAAATGGTAGAAAAAGAACTTTTAAAACAGTGGGATAAAGAGTACTTTTGGCATCCTTTTACCCAGATGAAAGTTTATAGAGAAGAAGACAACGTAATCGTAGAAAGAGGAGAAGGTAACTACATTTACGATATTTTTGGCAACAAATACCTTGACGGTGTATCCTCCCTCTGGTGTAATGTCCACGGACACAACCATCCAAAACTTAACCAAGCGATATGTAATCAGGTAAGTAAAATATCTCACTTTACAACCCTTGGAGCTTCAAACGTACCAGCAATACTACTGGCAAAAAAACTAACTGAGATAACTCCCGAAGGTTTAAACAAGGTGTTTTATTCAGAAGATGGTTCAGAAGCTATGGAGATAGCCATCAAGATTGCCTACCATTACTGGCATAACAGAGGTTTTAAAGAAAAGAACAAGTTTATAACGTTAAATGAAGCTTACCACGGAGATACCATAGGAAGTGTAAGCGTAGGTGGTATAAACATCTTTCACGAAAAATACAGACCTTTACTTTTTGATGTTTATAAACTACCTTCACCTTACCTAAAAGCGGTAGAGATAGCAGGAAGGGAAAAAGCCCTTGAATACGAAACAACAAAAAAACTTATAGAAGAAGTAGAAGAGTTTGTTTTTCAACATCATCAGACGGTTGCAGGTTTTGTTTTAGAAGCAGGCGTTCAAGGTGCAGCAGGTATCCTTCCATTTCCAAAAGGTTACTTAAAAGAGATTGAGAGAATATGCAGAGAGTATAACATACTGATGATAGTAGACGAAGTTGCAACAGGCTTTGGAAAAACTGGAGAGATGTTTGCATCTATCAAAGAAAACGTAAAACCAGACATAATGGCTTTAGGAAAAGGTATAACAGGTGGATACTTACCACTTGCCGCAACACTTACAACAGATGAGATTTTCAACGCATTCTTAGGAGAGTTTGGAGAAGCTAAACACTTCTACCATGGACATACCTATACAGGAAACCCTGTAGCTTGCAATGTAGCCCTTGCTAACATAGACCTTTTTGAAGAAGAAAAAACCCTTGAAAATGTAAGAAAAAATATAGAAATTTTAGAGAAAAGATTGCCGGAGTTTTTAGAGTTAAACCACGTTATAGATGTTAGAAACTACGGTATTATGGCAGGTGTGGAACTTGTAAAAGACAAAAAGAGTAAAGAACCATACCCTTACGGAGAAAGGACAGGTTTTAAAGTTGCAAAGGCTATGATGAAAAGAGGAGTATGGGTAAGACCCCTTGGAGACGTTATGGTTATAATGCCACCGTTATCAATAAAAGAAGACGAACTAAACTACTTCTTAGATGCTTTAAAAGAAAGTATTGTAGAAGTTTGTGGAAATTAAAAGATGTTAGAATATTTATAACTTAACACTTTAGGAGGATTTTTACTTTGATTATAAGGATAGCCCACAGTCCAGATTCAGATGATGCTTTTATGTTTTACGCCATAAACCAAAAAAAGATAGATACGAAAGGCTACGAGTTTGTAGATATACTTTCCGACATAGAAACCCTAAACAAAGAGGCACTAAAAGGTACTTACGAAGTAAGTGCTATATCTATTCATGCTTTTCCTTACGTTGCAGATAAGTATGCCCTTCTTTCAAGTGGAGCGAGTATGGGGGATAACTACGGCCCTATGGTTGTTTCGAAAGAACCTTTTGACGTGAAAGAACTAAAAAATAAAAAAATTGCAGTTCCCGGAACTCTTACATCAGCATTTTTAGCTTTAAGACTTTTTGAGCCAGAAGTAAATTACGTAGTTATACCTTTTGACAAGATAATGGAAGAGGTCAAAGCCGGTAACGTAGACGCAGGCCTAATAATCCACGAGGGACAGCTTACATACAAAGATGAAGGTTTAACGTGTATAGTAGATTTAGGAAAATGGTGGTATGAAAAAACAGGTGGTTTACCACTTCCTCTTGGTGGTAACGTAATAAGGAAAGACTTAGGCTATACAGTTATGAAAGAAATTTCCGAAATACTTAGAGAGAGTATTAAATACTCCCTTGCCCATAGAGAAGAAGCCGTAGAGTATGCTTTAAAGTATGCAAGAGGAATGGATAAAAACAAAGCAGATAAATTTATAGGTATGTATGTTAACGATTTAACGATAGACTATGGGGAAAGAGGTAAAAAAGCAATCCAGTTGTTTTTAAAAGAAGCTTACGAAAGAGGATTTATACCAGTTTTACCAGA
>PNIU01000076.1 GCA_002878035.1 Sulfurihydrogenibium sp. | reverse complement strand
AAGACATACATTAAAAGTTATTAGCTATATGGTCTGCTACAGAAAAGGCTGCTATAGAGTTTGGTTTTAAAACTGGTTTTAGACCTTGGGCTACAACGTATCCTATGGCTTCCTTAACAACCATACTTGATTTATGATTTTCGTTTGGATTTATGTCTAAGTGTATCTCTAAATGTCTGTTTCCTATAACATCTATTATGTTCAAAGCTGCGTAAACTGCGTAATCAACTTCTTTTAAAAGCCTCTCTCTCAAAGACTCTATCTTACGACTTTTAACGATTTCAGAAAATATCTTAGCCCCACGGCAAGAGTCTATATGAACAACTATTACTGTTACAAAAAGTGTGTAAGTTTGAAACTGTTTCGAATCACAACCAACATATATAGAAGTGCTTTCAGACGTTGATAAAATAAACTTTCTTATGGCATCAAAATCAAAAGCCTTCATATCAATTTTGATATTGTTTTACTTATAAAGTTTTCAATCAAGCTTGCGATTACGAAGGACTCTATAAGTATCTCTTTATCCTTAGGAGTTAGAAGAACGTCTTGTCTTCTTTTTCTTGCTTTTTCTTTTTCTCTCAGGTATTTTAAATATCTTGATTTCATTCTTTCTATATCCTTCGATAAATTTTCCAAATCATGCATCTTGTACCAAACCTCTTATAGTGTTATTAATTAAATCATAATCCTACATTTTTAAAAATCAATTAAATTTCCATAAAAATATATTAACAAAAATCTAAAATATTAACTCTAATTCATCACATCTTAAAAATTTTATAACATCAAATATTTAAAATCTCATTAAAATTATCCGGAGGTCTTAAGATGATTTTAATAAACCAGATAGGCAAGATAAAGAAGATAAAGAATCTACCTGTTAACTTTTATAAATTTAAGCTTAAAAATTTCAAAACAAAAGTGCCAGTTTATTTAGAAACGGAAAATTACATTGTAAAAACTGCCGACAGTAAAAACGAACTTATAGAAGTTATGAGGCTTAGATTTGAAGTTTTTTTGGAAGGTAGAAAAAAGTTAGTATCGATAGATTTTGATGATTACGACCTGTTAGCCGACCATCTTGTGTTGATAGACAAAAAAAGTAAAAAGGTAGTGGGGACTTACAGGCTTATATCTTCCATTTTTTCAGACAGGTTTTACTCTGAAAGTGAGTTTTACATAGATAAGATAAAAAATCTAAACGCTAAAATTCTTGAGATGGGCAGGGCTGCAGTAAAGAAGGATTATAGAAACGGTATAACTATCGCACTTCTTTGGAAAGGTATAGCATCTTACGTAAAAGAGACAGGTTCTGATTATCTCTTTGGCTGTTCCAGTGTTTACACTACAGACCCGGTCGAAGCTGCTTACCTTTTCTTATACTTTAAAGAAAATTACTTTAGAGAAGATTTACTGTGTGAAGTAAAGGAAGATTATAGAATAAAAAATTTTGAAAAATACATAAACTTTTTAAAAAACACGAAGGCAGACTTAAGTTATGCAGAAAACTTAATACCACCGCTTTTAAAAAGCTACTTAAAGGCTGGTTCTTTGATATGTAGCTACCCTGCTTTAGACAGGGATTTTAACTGTATAGACTTTATAACGATTCTTGATACAAACAAACTAAATCAGAGTTTTAAAAACAAGTATAAAAAATGATACAGTATGTAAGGTTTTCTTATCGGCTTTTTATGTTTTTTACGTTGGCTTTTTTGTTTTTGCTGTCTTCTTTTTTTATAAATCTTTTTACGTTTGATGATGTTAAAAGAAGGAAAAGGTTTATAAAAAACAGTAATTTTTACAGAGATTTAGCGCTAAAAGTATTTAATATAAATGTTAACGTGGATAACTTTAACGTTAATCCAGATGAAAACTACCTTATAACACCAAACCATCTATCTTACTTGGATATTTTGATACTTAAAATTTCTGACAAGATAGTGTTTGTTTCAACTAAGGAAGTTGAGGAGACTTTTCTGTTTGGACATTTAGCTAAATACGGGGCAAGTGTTTTTATAGATAGAAGAACTAAAAACAACATAAAGGAAGAAGTGGAGACTCTAAAAAAACACATACAACAAGGTTTTGATTTGGTAATCTTCTTAGAAGGCACTACTTCAAACGGAGACAGTGTTTTACCTTTTAAATCGGCTTTTGTAGAGATAGCTTTTCAACTTGGAGTTAAGATTTTACCAGTTTGTATAAAATACACGAAAGTAAACGATGAACCGTTAAATGAGAAGAATAGAGATTTAATCTTTTACTACGGAGATATGAAGCTTTTTAACCATGTTTTGAATTTTATGTTAAAAGTAAAAAGCGTTGAAGTTAACGTAAAATTTTTAGAGCCTATAAACCCGTCAGATTTTAAAGACAGAAAAGAACTTTCGTCAAAAATACACAGTGAAGTTTTAAGATGTTATACAAATTAAACGTTTCTATCCACGACGTAACAAAATCTAACCTAAAAGATGTTCAAACACTACTTGAACTTTTAGATAACCTTTCAGTTAAAAAGATAACCTTTTTACTTATACCTTTTTACCATGAAAAAGAAAGTTTAGAAGAGATAAAAGACTGGCTTTATAAACATCTTGAAGGTAAGGAAATAGTTCTTCACGGATATACTCACAAATCAGGAAAGTTTAACGATTTTAGAGATTTTCTAACAAGACAAGAAGGAGAGTTTGCATACTACAACGATTTAGAAGATAGGTTAAACAAAGCTATAAAAATACTAAAAGATTTAGGTCTAAACAGTGAAGGTTTTATACCACCCGCTTGGCTTATAAACAAGGAAGGATTAGATATACTCAAAAAGTTTGGATTTAGCTTTACTACAAACAGATTACATATATTAGATTTAAAAAACGACAGAAAAATATTCTCTCCAGTTTTGTCCTTCGGTTCAACAGGAATAGTAAAAAGTATTTCTATCAATACTTTCAAACTTCAGACATTTTTACTAAAACAGTTAAGATTACCTGTCTTAAGGTTGGCATTGCATCCTGTAGATGCTAAAGATAAAACTAAGCTAAAACTGATATCTGATTTCTTAAGTAGTGAAGATTTTGAATATATCTTCTTAAAAGAAAGTTTATTGTTATAAAAAGTTCATCATAAATTAATTTTATTTTAAAAATAAGAGTTTACTATTTTTTCGAGCTTAAGATATTTGGAGGTTTTATGATGATAAAAGTAGATTTACATCTACACTCAGAGGCTTCTAACAAACCCGGCGGTTATATTTCAAGTAAACTAAGGATTAGTGAAAGTTACACAAAGCCTATATACATATACAACACCCTTAGAGAAAGAGGAATGACGCTTATAACTATAACAGACCACGATACAATCGAAGGATGCCTAAACATAAAACATCTTCCAAACACTTTTATATCAGAGGAAGTTACAACTTACTTTCCAGAAGATAGATGTAAAGTCCACGTTATAGTTATAGATATAAACGAATCTCAACACAAAGATATCCAACATCTAAGGGGAAACATATACGAGCTTGTAGATTACCTGCAACAAAATAACATCGTTCATATATTAGCCCATCCACTCTATGATATGGACGGAAAACTAAGAAAAGAACATATCGAAAAATTTGCCCTTTTGTTCGATACTTGGGAAATACTAAACGGAACAAGGTCTAAAACATCGGCTTACATTACTGAAAAGATAGCAAAATCCTTTACCAAGGAAAAGTTGGAAGAGCTGGCAAACAAATACAACTTCTTTAAAAGGAGAAGAGATTTTATAAGTTTTACCGGTGGTTCTGATGACCACGGGGGAATAGATGTTGGCACTGGTTTTACGGTAGTGGAAGAAGGTCAAACAGTTGAAGATTTAAAAAGAGCTATTTTGGAAGGTAAAACAACTTACGATGGAAACTACGGCAACCCTAAAAAGCTTACCCATATGATTTTAAAGATAGGTAAAGAAGGTATAAAGAAAAAGTATAGCTTAGGAAACATTGGTTATGTTTTAGACAACCTTTTTGAACCTAAACCAAAATCAAACTCAATCTTAGACCAGATTTTAGGAAAAGACTCGGTAAATAACTTTATAGAAAACGTTATAAAATTTAAGTCTAAGATTAGCCAAGATAATCACCACGAAAACATATTTAACTTTTTCTCAAACCTTGTGCCTTACATGATTAACCAGATAAAAAATCAAAGAAATTTAGATTTTGATAAAGTAAGTATGTACTTAGGTAAAACTATAATATTCTCAAGTGTTTATTTAGCTTACCTTGGGATTTATAAACAGAGAGCCGAAGAAAAAAATAAGTCCATAAACTTCCATGTTGAATTTTTCGGAGAAAAACATCAGGAAGGTAAAGTAGCTTACCTAACAGACACGATTTTTGAAATAAACGGCGTTTCAAGGACAACCCAAAAACTTTTAAAACTTGTTGAAGAAAAAGGATACGAAGTTAAGTTTTTAATATCTCATCAAAAGCAGTTAAACAGTGATTACGTAGTTAACTTTGAGCCTTTAATCTCTTTTAATCTACCAGAGTATGAAGATATACCTATAAACGTACCTAACCTTTTAGAAGTTATAGACTACATAGAGTCAAACAACTTTAACGTAATTTACAGTGCTACACCCGGCGTTATGGGAGTTTATGGTTTGATAGCTTCAAAGATACTTGGACTTCCATTTGTTACAGCCTACCATACAGATTTTCCAGAGTATGTTTACAGGTATACTTTAGACCATCAGATAACCAATTTATCAAAACTATTGATTAAGTTTTTCTACAACTCAGCAGATAGAGTTTTAGTCCCATCAAACGAGTATATGAGAAAGTTAAAAGAGTTAGGTATAGATGAAAACAAGATGGTAATATTCAGAAGAGGAGTAAACCAACAGAAATTTAATCCAAGCTACAGAGACAAAAACTTTTGGAAAAAGTATTCAAAAGATTACAACGGAGAGTTTGTAGTTCTTTACGTTGGTAGAGTTTCAAAAGAGAAAGACTTAGATGTATTTATAGAAGTTTTTGAAGAGATGAAAAACAACAAACAGTTTAAGTTTGCTATAGTTGGAGATGGACCTTACAGACGTGAGCTTGAGAACACTTACGGAGATAGAATAATCTTCACTGGATTTTTAGAAGGAGAAGATTTATCAAGAGCTTACGCATCATCGGACTTTTTCCTATTTCCAAGTACCACTGAAACCTTTGGAAACGTAGTTTTAGAAGCTATGGCAAGTGGACTGATACCACTCGTCCCAGACGTAGGAGCGTCAAAGGAACATATTATAGACGGAGTTAACGGTTTTATCGTTGAAGGAAACAATCCAAAACATTACAAACAGATTTTAGAACTACTTGCAAGCAATGAAAAGCTAATGTTAGGTATAAAGAAAAATATATCAACTTACATAAAAAACTTTAACGAAGAAGAACTTTTAGAACAAATGCTACATACCCTTTCATTAAACACTTTATCAAAACAAAACGTTGAGGTGGTCCTATGAAACACAAAAAGACTTACTATCCAGTTGACCCGATACCTACTATCAAAGTGAAAGAGGACGATTGGTGGCTTGCTACCGATATACAAAAAGAGGTAAAAAAACTAACGAAAAGGTATATAAGCCTTATCTTGATAGGAAGAATGGCAAAAAAATATAACCTTTACAAAAAGACGCCTTACGGGTTTAAGCTTTACCACAAAGATTTAGTAAAAATACTGCTAAACTACTTAAAGCAATGAAATTATTAGATATAACACACTTTTACAGTGAAAGGGGAGGGGGGATTAAAACATACATAAACAACAAAATAAATTTTTTCTCCCATATTGACGATATTCAGCACACTCTCGTTATACCGGGAGAAGAAGATGGTATATACTACAACGGAAAAACAAAAGTTATAACGTTAAAATCCCCCCAGCTTCTATTTTCAAAAAACTACAGACTTATAATAAATCCTCTTAAGTTGGCTTCCATCATAGAAGAGGAAAAACCTAACATAATAGAGATAGGTTCTCCTTTTATTATACCTTCAGTAGTAAACTTTTTAAAAGAAAAATTAAAATTTAAAGTTTTTGGTTTTTTTCACTCAGACCTTGAAAAGGTCAGTGATGGTATACTGAAAAAAGGCAACCTTATAAAACCTTTGATAAGAAAGTACGTTTATAAAACTTACAGTAATATGGATTTGGTTATAGCCCCTTCAAACTACGTAAAAAAGTATTTAAACAGAGTTGGTATCTACAACGTTAAAGTGGTAAATCACGGGGTAGATGTAGACTTCTTTCTTAACGTTGAAGCCGATAAAAAAGACAAAATTTTTTACGGCATAGAGGAAAGTAGAACAATTTTACTCTACGTTGGAAGATTTTCTCCAGACAAGAACTTTAGCGAACTTTTAAACATTTTTAAACTTTTAAACTTCTCTTTTCCAGACAGGTTTCATTTTTTGATAGTAGGAGATGGACCTTTAAAGGAAGAGATTTACGATAAACTTGATTCTAACTACACAGTCTTAGACTACATAAGCAGTAAAGAAGAGCTTGCTAAAATTTACAAGATGGCGGACGTGTTTGTATCGGCGTCTAAAAATGATACCTTTGGTATATCTCTCATTGAAGCACAAGCTTGCGGTTTGCCTGTGGTTGCTTATAATGTAGGACCTTTTCCTGAGATTGTTTATTACAAAGACTTTCTTTGCAAAGATGCATTCGATTTTTTCTACAAAATAATCTACCTTTCTGAAAACAAAAAACTCATAGATAAAGACGCTATAGTGAATTTTGTAAAAAACAACTTTGATTTAAAATTAACTATGCAGAACCTTTTAAATATCTACAGAGAGTCCATTGCAGTTAAAAGTGTCTAAAACCTTTTTCATCTAACTTAACAATCTGACTTTTTGATTTTATATAAACACCTTCTCCTTCTTCCACGTAGCCTATTTTCATTAAATCCATCTCTTTGTTGGAAGTTAAGGCTAACTGATACTCTTCTCCACTGTATAGTATGTAATCGTAAGGATTTTTTCCGTATTTATTACAAAAGAGTTCTAAGTCTGGATGCACCTTTAGATATTCCTGTTCTATCACAATCTTTACTTGACTTTTTTTAGAAATATGCCATAGGTCTGACACAAGACCGTCGCTTATATCTATGCAACTGTTTGCCTGTAAAACGGAATCTAAAAGGTCTAACCTTGCAGTTGGTCTGTAATGTCTTTTTATAAGTCTTTCTTCAAAGTCTTCGTAGAAATTTTTATTCATAAGAATAAGTTCTAAGCCAGCCTTTGAAAGACCGAGTTCTGAAGATACATAGACAAAATCTCCGACTTTTGCGCCACTTCTACCTACAAACCTATCAGTTTGACCTACCATAGACATATCTATCATAACTTGACTGGAAGATGAAACGTTACCACCTATTGTAAAAAATCCGTAGTAATCCTGAGCCTGCTTTATACCTTCGTAAATACCTTTTATAAAATCATAATCTAAATCTTTAGGTAAGGCTAAGGATATTAAAGCCCATCTTGGTCTACCACCACAGGAAACTATATCGCTAACGTTGGACGTTGACAGTTTCCAGCCAAGGTCTGTAGGGTCTATCCTATCTTTTAGAAAATGCACGTTTTCAACCTGAATATCAACTGTAAAAAGTAGTAAAGTATTGTCTAACTTTACACAGGCACAGTCATCACCGTATCCAACGATTACGTCTTTATCATTTATAGGTAGTATCTGGTTTAATTTTTCGATAAGACCAAACTCTCCAAAATCTCTAACCTTCAAAACATAACTCCCATAGATTCTCTTACTTCTTTCATAGTTTTACTTGCAACTTCTCTTGCCTTTTCATTTCCTTCAAGGATAACTTTGTCTAAAAACTGTCTATCTTTTTCAAGTTCTTTTCTTTTTTCTCTTATAGGGTTTAAAAATCTGTTTAGATTTTCGGCAAGTATCTTTTTACACTCTATACATCCTATCTCAGCAGTAGTGCATTTTTGGTAGATATCTTTTACAGTTTGACTATCAGTAAAGTAGTTATGGTAGGTGTAAACGTTGCAAACTTCTGGCCTACCGGGAATAGATTTTTTAATTCTTTGAGTGTCTGTTTTCATGGATAATACTTTTTTGTTTAACTCTTCTTCAGTTTCGCTTAAGGCTATCGTGTTGCCGTAAGATTTAGACATTTTCCTACCGTCGATTCCAAGTAGTTTTGGTGATTCTGTAAGTAAAGCCTTAGGTTCTACGAAAACAGGCTTGTACAGATGGTTAAACCTTCTTGCTAACTCCCTTGATATCTCTATATGTGGTAGTTGGTCTTCTCCAACTGGGACTGCTTCAGCTTTGTAGATAAGAATATCGGCAGCCATCAAAACAGGGTAGCCGAAAAATCCAAATGTATCTATATCTTTGCCAATATCTCCTTCTTTCAGGTTAAAAACTATCTCCTTTACTAAGTTAGCATCTATCGATAAATCAACCAAACCTTTTTCTAAATACTCAAAATCCACTTCTCTTTTGTGGTAAAAAGAGTCATGGACTATCTGCCTTAAAGTATCTTCTTCCACTTTTATACTTTTTCCTAAAAGAAAGTCCCTTACATACTGGAAAAAAAGGTTAAACTTTAAATCTTTGTAGGAAGGGTTTAACTCAAGCCAGCTTTTAGGGGTAAGCATACCAAGTAAAAGTGAAAGTTCCGCATGTTCTTTAATAGCCGATTGGACGAATATAGTGCTTTTTGAAGGGTCTATACCGCAGGAAATCCAATCTATAACAAGTTGGTAAGTATTTTCCTTTAAGTCAGATGTATCTTTGTATTTATTTGTAAGGGCATGCCAGTCTGCAACAAAGAAAAAACACTCTTCCTTATCTTGTAAGTTTAGCCAGTTTTTTATAACTCCAAAGTAATGTCCAAGGTGAAGTTTTCCAGTTGGACGCATTCCACTGACTATACGCATAAAGCACCTCTTTAAATTTTTGTTATAATAATTTTACGATAAATTTGGAGGTTTAACAGTTGATAAAAGGAAGAGTTTGGAAGTTTAAAGATGATGTAGATACAGACCAAATAATACCTGCAAGATACCTTGTTACAACAGACCCTAAAGAACTTGCAAAACACGTTATGGAAGATGCAGACCCAACATTTCCTTCAAAAGTAAAAGAGGGAGATATTATCGTTGCAGGTAAAAACTTTGGATGTGGTTCTTCAAGGGAACACGCTCCACTTGCCATAAAAGGTGCCGGTGTATCGGCAGTAGTGGCAGAGTCCTTTGCAAGAATATTCTTTAGAAACGCAATTAACCTTGGTCTTTTGATAATAGAGTCTCCAGATGCAGCCAGAGAAGCCGAAGAAGGAGATGAGTTAGAAATAGACATAAACCAAGGTATCATCAGAAACTTAACAAAAGGCAAAGAATACAAAATAAAACCACTTCCTGAAAACCTTCAGGCTATACTTAAAGCCGGTGGTTTAATGGAGTATGCAAAAGAAAGGTTAAAAAATGCTTGAAACTATCCTTTTACCAGTTGATATAACGGAGATTGGTCAAAAAGCAGTAGAAGTTGCAAAAAATTTAGCCAAAAAATTTGGCTCAAAAGTATGGATTATTACAGTTTTAGAGAATCCCAAAATACCCTTTTTAGATGAACTTCCAGAAGAAGAAAAAAAAGCTATAGTATCACTTCAAGAAAAAATAAACGAAAAAGCAAAAGAAATCTTAAACCAGTATGTAAGGCAGTTAAAAGAAGAAGGTATAGATGCAAACTACGATATACTAAAAGGTGATACTGTAGAAACTATACTTGATTTTTCTGAAAAAATCCATCCAAGTTTGATAGTGATACCTTCCCATAACAAAACCGATATAGAGATAAAAGCATTAGGTAGTGTATCCTTAAGAGTTGCATCAAAATCAAACTATCCAGTTTTAGTTTTAAAAGGAAAACAGCCGTTAAACTTTAAAAAAATTCTCGTATCTTACGATTTTCTACACTCTTCACAAAAAGCTTTAGAGTTTGCAGTTTCCATTGCTAAGAGTTTTAACAGTAAGTTGATTGTAGTCCATGCAGACAACGACTTTGGACATTCCCATATAAAATCCATAATGGAAAAAGTTAAACAGAGAAAGTTAGAAAAGTTAAACGAGATAAAAAGTTTATACCCAGACACAGACATTTACATGGAAGAAGGAACCCCAGAATACGTAATCATCAAAAAAGCTAACGAAGAAGATGTAGACCTGATAGTTATAGGTAAAAGGCAAGTTCCACAGACAAAAAGAGTCTTTATCGGCTCAACTTCATACAAAATATTGAAAGAGTCTAACGTATCAGTTTTAGTATATAGAGGTAATCATGAATAAAATTTTAAAAACGGCCATTTCCTTAGCAATTTTTACAGGTATGTCTCAAGCATCTCCAAAAGCTTTGTCCGGAGAAAATCCCCTTTTTTACTACGGAGTTTGTAAAGTAGCTAAAGACAATCAAGATACAAAAACAGCTTACGAATACTGTAAAAAAGCCTTAAACCTTATGCCAGACACTCCTTCTATATACAGAGAAACCATATTTTTAGCTTACTCGATTGGAAAGAAAGAAGAAGCTTTTGAGATACTGAAAAAGTATAACGAAAGGTTTAAAAACGACCCAGACACTTACATTTTCACGGCGTTTTTCTACTCTGTTGTAAAACAACCAGAAAAATCCCTTTCTGTGCTCGAAGAAGCCTACAAAAAATTTCCAAACAACGAGAAAATAATATCCCATCTTGCCGACACATACTTAGAAAACAAAAAGATAGATAAAGCAAAAGAACTGTTAGAAAAACTCTCTAAAATAAAGCAAGATGACCCAAACCTTTACTTTAAAATGGCAAGAATATACCTTTTTGAAAACAATCTTCCAAAAGCCGAAGAGTATCTAAAAAAGACTCTACAGTTAGATAAAAGCTACAAACCAGCGTGGCAGATTTTAGGTGAGATTTACAGGCAGCAAAAAAGATTTGATGATGCCATAAATCTTTACCAGTCTGTCCTTAAAGATGACCCCCAAAATTTAGATGCTTTAAACAGACTATTTCAAGCCTACGTAGATAAAGATGACTTTGAAAATGCAGCAAAAACCATAGATAAAATCATAACAATAAATCCAAAAGATAACGACGCTATACTAAAAAAGTTCCTTCTGTATATAAGGTATGGCAAATCACAGGAAATCCTTCAAGACCTAAAAAAATCTGTAGAGGAAAACCCGTCAAATCAATTTTTAAAGTTTATGCTTGGAATGGCTTACGAGTCTGTTAACGACTTTCAAAATGCAAAAAATATTTACGAAGAGCTATACAAACAGCAACCTGATAACGAAGAGCTCGTAGATAGACTTGTTCAGGTTTATGTTAATCTAAAAGAGTACGAAAAAGCCCTTGATTTATACAACAAGCTTTACCTTCAAAACCCACAGAACTACCGTATACTTCTCTCTATGTCAGATATAGAAGATAAAAGAGGTAATACAAAAAGAGCTTTGGATTTGGTTAAAGAGGCAGAAAAAATAAAACCTGACGATGCTACCGTACACTTTTTAAAAGCAGTTTATTTAGATAAACTTGGAAACTGGCAGGAAGCAGAAAAATCCTTGTTAAAGGCTATCGAACTTCGTCCAAACTTTCCAGATGCTCTAAACTACCTTGGATACACTTACATAGATAGAAACATTAACGTAGATAAAGGTATCGAGTTAGTCCAAAAAGCCCTTCAACTATCTCCAGATAACCCAGCTTACTTAGACAGCCTTGCTTGGGGATACTACAAAAAAGGAGATTACAAAAAAGCAAAAGAACTGTTAGACAAAGTTCTCAAAAGTATGTCCGATGACCCAGTTATCAACGAACATTACGCAGATGTTCTATCTAAGATGGGACAAAAACAGGAAGCTTTAAACTACTATAAAAAAGCTTTAAAACTTATAGAAGAAAAAGGAGAGGGAGAGCCGGGACAGAAAGATAGAGTTTTAAAAAAATTAAAGTAGGTGAAACACTATGAGAAAAATTTTAATTTCTACGATAGCTTTATCTGTATCCCTTTTATACTCATGCTCTACAACTACCTTTCAACCGTTTTACTGTGAAAACAAGTTTAAAGAAGTAAAACAGAAGGATAACTCTATTCCGGATAAGTTTAGCTTTGCAGGTTCGGCTATAGTTTCAGGTATGCCAGTTTTAATCAGAGGAGATTTTAAAGACCAAGAAAAGTTAGTTTTATCTTCACCTTTTGGTAAGTCTCTTTTAAATATAGAAAAAGAAAACGAAAACATGTGCATAAAAGTAGCAGGTTTTCAATCTTGTGATAGAAGTGAGATACTTTCCTTAGTTTCACTGTATATGCCACAGGCAGCTCCACTTGTTGACGTAAACTTATTAAAAAGCCTTGTATCCAAAAAGTTTAACCTGAAAGATAATGAAAAAATCCAGTGTGAATCTAAACAGCTAAAGGTTATTAGACCTGATTACACACTTGTATACGAAGATAACGATTTAAGAAAAATCATATACAAAGACTACACTATAGATTATGGATTAAACAATGAGATAAGCGTCATAAACAATGGAAAAGTTTTGCTTAAGATGAACTTATCCAATATAAGTTTTGAAAGATAGGAGGTGAAACATTTGAGAGATATTCAGCAGTTAAAAGAAATAGCAAGACAGTTAAGAATAGATATAGTTACAATGGTCTACAACGCCCAATCTGGACACCCCGGTGGTTCTTTATCAGCTATCGATATTCTAACGGTGTTATACTTTGGTGGTTTTTTAAGGTATGACCCTACAAATCCTTGGTGGGAAGATAGAGACAGGTTTATACTATCGAAAGGACACGCTTCTCCGGCTTTATACTCGGTTTTAGCAAAAGTAGGATATATACCACACGAAGAGTTAAACACTTACAGAAAAACAAAAGGTTATGCTTCTGACGGTTACAGCAGACTTCAAGGACACCCTGCTTGGCAAGGAAACAGACACGGAACTCCGGGAGCAGAAGCATCTACTGGTTCTTTGGGACAAGGGCTTTCTATTGCTATAGGTCAAGCTCTATCAGGTAAACTGGCAAACAAAAATTACAGAGTTTACGTTATGCTTGGAGACGGAGAGGTTCAAGAAGGCATGGTCTGGGAAGCTGCAATGTTTGCAGGACATCATAAACTGGATAACCTATGTGCAATAGTAGACAACAACAACCTACAGATAGACGGTGATATAAGACAGATAGTAAATATCCATCCATTACCAGATAAATACAGAGCCTTTGGTTGGCATGTTATAGAGATAGACGGCCACGATTACAACCAGATTATAAACGCTTTTGAAGAAGCTACAAACACGAAAGGTAAACCTACTATGATAATCGCTCATACTGTAAAAGGAAAAGGTGTATCATTTATGGAAAATAACTTTAAATGGCATGGAGTAGCACCAAACAAAGAACAATACGAAAAAGCAATATTAGAGCTTTCAGCTGGAGGTGTTTAAATTGATGGCTGTAGATATAAAGTCATTACCTAAAAAAGCTTTAAGGGATACATACGGAGAAGTTTTAGTAGAACTTGGAAAAATAGACCCTGATATGGTAGTGTTGGACGCAGACTTATCGGAGTCCACAAGAACCCACAAATTTCACGAAGCTTTTCCAGACAGGTTTTTTAACGTAGGAATAGCCGAGCAAAACTTAATCGGAATAGCAGCAGGTTTAGCTTACACAGGAAGAACCGTTTACGCTTCATCTTTTGCAATATTCTTATCTGGAAGACCTTGGGAGATTATAAGACAACAGATAGCTTACAACAAACTAAACGTTAAACTGGTTGCATCTCACGGTGGTGTATCTGTAGGACAAGACGGAGCATCACACCAAATGAACGAAGATATTTCACTGATGAGAGCACTTCCAAACATGAATGTTATAGTTCCGGCAGACAGCGTAGAAATGGAAAAAGTCTTAAAAAAGATACACTGGATAAAAGAGCCTTTCTACGTAAGAATGAGTAGAGAAAAGTTTCCAATAATACTGCCGGCTGATTACGAATTTGAACTTGGAAAAGGTTACGTATTAAAAGAAGGTAACGATGTGTCTGTTATAGCATGCGGTGTTATGGTTTCTATGGCACTACAGGCAGCCTACGAACTTGAAGAAGAAGGAATAGATGTAGAAGTTATAAATATGTCTTCCATAAAGCCTATAGACAGAGAGTTAATAGTAAAAACAGCTCAAAAAACCAAGGCAGTGGTAACATCTGAAGAACATTCTATAATAGGTGGTCTTGGAAGTGCAGTTGCAGAAGTTTTATCAGAAGAATGTCCAACAATCTTAGTAAGACACGGAGTAGAAGATAGGTTTGGAATATCTGGACCAGCTTGGGAAGTTATGGAAGAACTTGGCTTATCGGTAGAAGGTCTTAAAAAGAAAATAAAGCAGGCATTGGATAAAAAATCAAAATGCTAATTAAGGTATGTGGTATAACCTTACCACAGCAAGCCGAGGAAATCTCAAGCCTCGGCGTAGATTTAATAGGAGCAATACTATACCCAAAAAGTCCAAGATATGTTGATTTAAAAACATTGAAATCCCTTAAAGAATCTATAAACAAAAACTCAAAGCTTGTTGCAGTAGTGGTAAACGAAAAAGAAGATACAGTGAGAGATATACTTAAAGTTGCCGATTTAATCCAGTTTCACGGTGATGAAGATTACAATTTTATAAAACAGTTTGACAAAGACAGAGTTATAAAAGTTTTTCGATTAAAGGACGAAAACCAGATAAAAAGTATGGAAAAGTATATGGAAGATGGCTATACGATACTTGTTGACACTTACAAAGAAGGTATGTATGGAGGAACGGGAGAAAGTATAGACTTAAATTTACTAAAAAAAGTAGTTAGTATATACGATAAAGTTATAGTATCTGGCGGAATTGGGCTGGATAATGTTAAAATAGTTATTGAAAATTTAAAACCTTACGGAATAGATGCTTCATCTAAACTGGAAGTAAAAGCAGGCGTTAAAGACATTGAAAAAGTAAAAGAGTTTGTAAAAACAATAAAAAATTATGAGCCAAATAATTAAAAACATAAAACCTATATGGGAGGAAAAAGCTTCACCTGTAGTAGACTTTTTATATAAAATCAAAGTTTCTCCAAACACTCTAACTTTATCTGGACTTTTACTGATAGCCGTTGGTAGCTTTTTCTTGGCAAATGGATACTTGATACTGGCTGGTATACTAATCTTTTTAGGCAACGTTTGTGATGCTTTAGATGGCTTTTTAGCCAGAAAATACAACCAACAAACCCTGTTTGGAGCATTTTTAGACTCTGTAATAGACAGATACTCCGATATCCTTCCAATGCTTGCTATTTTGTTTCTCTATAAAGACGATGTTTTAACTTTTACTTTTACTTCTTTAGCCATAGTAGGGTCTTATATGACAAGCTATACAAGAGCAAGAGCTGAAGGTTTGGATATAGAATGTAAAGTTGGAATGATGGAAAGACCAGAAAGGTCGATTGTTCTAATACTTTCAATTTTTTCTGGATTTATACTTTA